>JADGPG010000008.1 GCA_017882545.1 Thermoleophilia bacterium | reverse complement strand
CGCGGAGCTGTCCATGCCCGTCGACACGCTACGAGCCGACGGGGCAAACGTCGATGTCGTGGCGCCGCGACCGGACCTGATCCACTTGGTCGATCACCTGCGACCGACCCGATCGGTCCCTGCGGATCAGATTCTGACCGATGTCGACCCGCTGGATGACGCGGCGCTGGTGATACCCGGCGGCGTGGTGAATGCCGATCAACTTCGGATGGATTCTGCGGCCGTCGCATTCGTGCGCAGCTTCGCCGAGCGCGAGCGGCCGATCGGCGTGATCTGTCACCGACCGTGGTTGCTGGTCGAGGCCGATGTCGTGCGGGGTCGCACACTGACGTCGTGGCCGAGCCTTGCGACCGACATTCGAAACGCGGGTGCCACGTGGGTCGACGAACCCGTGTGGGTTGATGACAACATCGTGTCCAGTCGCAATCCGAGTGACCTCGGCGTGTTCTGCTCCGCGATCCGAGACGCGTTTGCGGGATCCAGCGACGTCATACGCAGCGTGGACGGGTAACCGGGCCACCACAGGGCCGGTGGCCCGGTGAGACCCGAGAGCCGTGGTCGGGCACCACAACAGGCGATGCTGGACGCCGGCGGCGGTCGCGGCAGGGACGCCGGGATGGACCGGCGCAGACGGCGTCCGCGGTCGTGGTGGTGCGCAGTCGCGACGCGCCCAGTCGGGTGCGACCACGCACGAGATCAGCGCCGTGTCGCAGCGCAGATGCCGCGCGCGCGGTCCCGACCGTGGCTCGGCGCACCATGGGGCGACAACTGACGACGCCATCGCTCTCGGGCTGGGAGTCCCATCACGAGATGCATCCATCGGGTCGGCCGTCGGGTGCCGCATGTTCGACACGCGATCCGCATCGGCCGCGATCAACGGGCGTTTATCGACGCTCCGAGGATGGCAGGCCTGGGGGCACGGGCCTCGTCGCCGCGGGGAATGGCGGCGGGCGGGCACCGATTCCCCCGTGGTCGGAGAGGTCATGCACTCACTCATGGCAGGGATGTGTTCGCGGACCTGTGGAGTGCCGAGCTGCAGGTCGTCGCTGCGCTTCCGAAGGTCGCGCACGCCGCAGCCCCAGACGACCTGCAGTCCGCCGTCGAGCAGCATCTCGCCGAGACCGGGGCGCACATCTCCCGGCTCGAGAGCATTCTCGGCACACGTGAGATGCAGCATCCGAACAACGAATGCGACACGATGCCCGGCCGTTCCCGAGGGAGCGAGCGCATCATGTCCACCGGCGGCGATCCAACCGTGCGCGATCGTGCGCTGATCGCCGCGGCGCAACGAATTGGGCATTGCGAGATCGCCGCGTACGGGGCGTCCTGCCCGCTCGCGGACGAGCTCGGATTGCGCAAGGCCGGCGACATCCTCTGGGACACCCTCCACGAAGAGAGCACCGCCGACACGACGTTGACGAAGCTCGCGAGCGGTAGGTTCATGCGCCGCGGACTCAACGAGCAGGCAACCCGGTCGCGCGATGACCGTCGGAGGTCTGGGCTCGTGGTGTGGCTGGCGGGGGGTCGTTCGCCACCGGCCAGCGCGTCGGATGCAGCCGTGTGTGGGCCCGGATCATCCGGCGGCTGCGCGACGCGGGATTCCACAGGTTTCGGACGCCGACTGCCTGGGAACACTCAAATCGCCGACGTCCGGTGGACCTGCCCGGGTCGGCACTTTGGCTGGACGGCAGTCACGGGAGCGGCTGACCGTCGCCGTCCAGCCCAGTATCCGTTCGACCGCTCGCGTCGCGATGCCCGAACTTGCGGAAGGTCGGTACACGGGGTCGGCGGTGCGCCGGATCCCGGGGGCCCGTCGATGCCCTCGCGTTGTGCGGCCCGTTGCAATGCTGCTAGCTTCGATTCATGGAGACCCCGGGTCCAAACGCCGCTGGCGGATTGCAGATTTCTTCGCGGCGCGAGGGAAATCTCACGGTGCTACGTCTCGACGGCGAGCTCGATCTGGCGAGCGCGCCGGACCTCCGCGCCGCACTCGCGGGAACATCCAACGGCGCGACAGGCACGGTCGTCCTCGACATGGCCGCCGTGGGCTTCGTCGACTCGACGGGCGTTCGTGCGCTGCTCGAGGCCCAGGCGTCGTCGCGGAACCAGGTGGTCGCGATCATGGCGCCATCGCGTGCGGTGACGCGTGTGTTGGACCTCACGCGCCTCCGCGGGCACTTCCTGGAAATTGATGCGACCGCCGATCTGGCGGACCTCGCAACCTGACGTCGAGGTTTGCGCAACCGCAAGACGGGTAGTTTTCCCCCGGTGCTGGCACCAGACCCTTCGACAGACGCATGAACCGTGGGCGCGCTGATGACCGCAACGCTTTCATCCTCGAGCACCAGCAGCTCGCCCGGGCGCTCGCGCGTCGCTACGCGAATCGTGGCGAGCCGGTGGATGACCTTGAACAAGTGGCGATGGTTGGACTCATCAAAGCGGTCGATCGCTTCGATGAGTCGAGGGGGGCAGACTTCTCCTCGTTTGCCACACCCACGATTCTCGGTGAGATCCGACGTCACTTTCGGGACCGGACGTGGCCAGTCCACGTCCCGCGTGGGGTCAAGGACGACCATGCCGCAATCACCGCAGCCGCTTCGGAGCTCACGGGCCGCCTCGGGCGGAGCCCGACCATCGCTGAGATCGCCGCCGAAGCGTCGATCAGCATGGATCGGGTGCTCGACGCGGTGGCCGCCTCGTCGGCGTATCGTCCAAAATCGCTCTCGGGTTCCGGGGCGTCCGACGATGAGGATGCGGACGCGGAGATCCCCGTCGAAGAACTCGGCTACGCCGTCGCTGAAGGCCGCATGACGCTCGAGGAGGGAATGGGCCGGTTGCCGGCGCGCGAGCGGTTGATCCTCCATCTCCGCTTTGATCGAGGAATGATCCAATCGGAGATCGCCACGATCGTGGGCGTGTCGCAGATGCACGTGTCGCGGCTAATCTCTCGGTCACTGGAGACGCTTCAACGCATCGCCGAGGAGGGGAGCGCTGACGCCCGCTGATGCCACAGGACCTGCGCCGGTCATCCTCGCACTTCCGGCAGAGCCTGAAGCGGTCGCCGTCATCCGACAGGCGGTCGCGGGCGTTGCCGACCTGCTCGGGATGTCGTCGGAGGCATGTGACGATCTACGGCTCGCAGTGTCCGAGGCGGCGGCGAACGTGGTTGTCCACGCCTATCCGGACCGCCCCGGACCGATGCGCGTCGAATTGTGGATCCACTCTGACGAGCTGATCATTCACGTCATCGATCACGGTTGCGGCATCGTCCCGCGTGTGGAGCGGGTAAATCCCGGCCTCGGCCTTGGGATTCAACTCATCGCGGCCCTGTCTGAGGAGATGTCCATCACCGCAAATGAGGACGGGTCCGGAACCCGTGTCGGAATGACCTTCCGGATCTCGCGGTGAGCGCGGCGCGACCCACCGGTTCGCTGTGGACCCCGCGGCAGGGGGAGATCACGAGTGCCCGCTCGATCCCGCACATGGCGGGTACGTTCGTCGGCGTGACCGCCGCGTGCCCCACCCAGTCCCCGATCCGGACGCGCGGATGCGTCCACGGTGATCGCGTCCCGAGGTCGTGTCGGGTGGAGTTCGACGGATGATTTCGGACCCGGCAGTGCTCGATCTTGCGGTCGGCCCCGCAGTGCTGCCAGTGCTCGAGCGTACCGCTGCGGCAATCGGCAGTCAGGCCGACATCAACCTCGATCAACTCGGGGACCTCGACGTCGTGGTGGCGACGTTGAGCCAGTCCGCTCACCGGTTCACCCTCGACGGCCGGGTGCGATTCGCGCTCCAGCCGGAATCGCGGGCAGTCGTCGTCCGCGTCGGCCCACTGAAAGTGGGCGGTGCGGACGGGCTCAGGACCGCATCGATCGTCCCGGGCGTGGGCCCCGTGATCGACCGACTCGCCGATGGCGTGCGGACCGACACCGGGCCGGACGGCGAATACCTGACGATCACGGTGGGCTCCGCAAACGGGGATGCGGCGCCCTGACCCCGCGACGCACGGGTCGACGCGCGAGGGTGTGCGGTGGCCGGGCGGCCACGTGCCCGACCGCCGCTCCCATCGCCGAGAGCCGGCACCAACTGCCCCCCGGCACGGCATTCCGACATGCGGATACTTCGCCTCCGAGTCGCCTGACGGTGAGCCCGCGGGCCCGGCCCGGGCGGGAGCGGTCTGCAGATCGGGTAAGGCCGAATTGATGCCGACACCATCCAGACGCCAGCCCGCAACCGGCGACGCCCGGCCGACGGGCGAACCGGGATCTCCCGCGGCAATTCCGGGAACGGGCGACGAGCACGGGTCCCGGTGGTCGTTCGTACGTGCGTGTGCCCGGGCGTGGCGCGAACACCAACTTGCCGACCGCGCTGCAGGCCTTACCTTCTACGGCCTACTTGCGCTCTTTCCCGCCATGATCTGTCTCGTCGCGCTCGTCGGCGTCGTCGGACAGTATCCGCAAACGGTCAATTCCGTGCTCGGGATCCTGGCAGACATCGGCGCGGGATCGCAGGCCCACGCGCTCCGCGGGACGCTGAGCGACGTCGTCAGGGCGAAGGGCGGAGCCACGGCATTGCTGACCGTCGGGCTGCTTGCCACGATCTGGGCCGCATCGGGCTATGTCGCCGCATACTCGCGGGCGGCAAATGAGATCTACGGGGTCCGGGAGCGGCGGCCGTTCTGGCAACGTCGGCCGCTCCAGGTCCTGCTCACGCTTGGAATGATCGTGATGGTCGGCGTCGTGGGGTTCTCGTTGGTGCTCACCGGTGCCATCGCCCGAGCCCTCGGTTCGGCGGCCGGGATCGGATCGCAACCGGTCGTGGTCTGGGACATCGTCAAGTGGCCGTTCATCGTCGCGCTCACGGTCGCCATCTTCTCGATCCTCGACTGGGCCGCGCCGGACATCCCGCACGCGAGGTTTCGCCTCCTCAGTGCGGGCGCGTGCGTTGGCGTCGTCCTGGCCGCGGTCGGGTCGGCGATATTCGGGGTGTTCCTCGCACGCTTCGCCACGTACAACGCGACCTACGGATCTCTCGGCGGCGTGATCGGATTCCTGGTGTGGCTCTGGCTGTGCAACGCGGCGATGCTGGCGGGCGTTGTCGTCAACGCCGAACGAGCGCGCATGTCGGGCTCCGCGGAGACACCGATCGTGGGCGTCGCGCTAGGTCATCCCGCCGAGGGCGCCGCTGACACATCGGCGGAGTGATGGGAGGGCCTCGGCCCTAGCGCTGGTCGGGGTGCAGAGATGGTGCGTCTGCCTGCCCCTCGGGCTCCGAGAAACCAAAGTGCCCGAGCAGGTCCGACCACCACTCGGAGCTCGTGTGCCACCCGAACGCGTCAGGCTTCGTCGGTTGGGGTGCCGTGACGACATCCATGATCCCGACGCCCGGTGTGAGCTCGACCGTACCGGTGTTGCGGTCGATCCGACCGATCGCCTGCTCTGGCAGGTACCCCACCTGGTCCGGATACCCGGGGATCTCGTTGATTCGTGCACACCCTTCTGCAACGCCATCGATCTGTCCGATCGGCGTCGTGCCGCCAGCCTCACGGACGAGATACCCCACTAGCGTCAGCGTGACGGATTCGGTGTCGTCCATGATTGGCCTCGTTCTGTCGACTGCCCGTGTGATGGCCATACCCGTTGGCGGGACGGCGAAACACGACCCGTCGCATCCGAGGACGGAGGTCGCGCTCCGAGGAATCGATCCCCGAGCGGATTCACAGACGCCCGATCCGGGCAGATATCTCCCCTGTGTCCCGGTGAAATGAGCCCGGCGCTGGCGTCACCACTGACCATCGGACCGACGCAAGTCAGTGGTGATCGTGGCCCGAGCGGCGTGATTGGTCATGCACGCGCAGGACCATGAGGGCGACGTCGTCCGTGAGCGCCCGGTCGCCCCGAAAATCGTCAACCGCGGTCTCGACCGCGACGACGACATCCTGGGCGCCGCGACCGGCCTGAGTGGTCAGGAGGTCCTGGAGCCGGTGCAGCCCGAAGAATTCGCCCGACGGCGCCCGGGCTTCAGTGACGCCGTCGGTAAACATGACAACGAGGTCGCCCGCGTCGATCTCGAGCTCAACCTGCTCGTAGGCGGCGTCGTCAAACACGCCGAGTATCCCCCCGTTCGGTCGGACACCGTCGACGCGTCCGTCCGCGCGGACGATCAGCGCCGGCGGGTGGCCGGCGTTCGCCATCACGTAGCTCATCCCGTCAGTGCGCGGCTGGACCCAAAGGTAGACCATGGTCACAAAGCGACCGTCCCCGTGTTGACGCAGGATCGCCGTGTTGAGCCGCGCGAGGATCGACGAGGGTTCGACGAATCGATCGGCGTCCGCGCGAACCGTGTACCGCGCGAGCGTCGTCAGGGCGGCGGCGTCGGGACCCTTACCGCACACATCCCCGACGAGAAACGCGAATCCGAGCCCATCTGCGATCTCGAACGCGTCGTACAGATCCCCGCCAACCTCGCTGCCCTCCCCGATGGGGATGTAGCGCGCGGAGATCTCAAGATTCGGGATGTTCGGCAGCGCGTGCGGGAGCAGGCTCGATTGGAGCGTCTCGGAGATGTCGCGTTCGCGCGCATACAGACGTGCGTTGTCAAGGACACGCCCGGCGCGCCGGCCAAGGTCCTCGGCGAACGCGAGATCGTCCTCGGTGAAGTATTCACCGGACTCGGAATTGACCAGTGTGAGCGTTCCGATGACCGGGCCCCGGGCCACGAGCGGCACCGTGATCACGGACATGAGCCCGAGCTCCCCGAGATGCCGGCGCCGGTCCGGCTCGGGAATCGCACCGATCATCTCGTCGGTCACCCGTTCGATGAATTCCGATTGCCCCGTAGCGACGACCCGACCCGGGCCGGTCACATCGGTGAGCCGTGACGGATAGCTCTCGAGGTACTCCCGCGCAATCGCCAGGCGGGCGGGATCGCTATGGGCGACAGCAACATTCACGATCGATCCGCGGTCAGGGATGCTGACGCTGCACCAGTCGGCAAGACGGGGTACGGCAAGGTGCACGAGCTCATTGAGAATCTCGTCCGGATCAAATGCGCGAGCAAACAACATGCTCGCCCGCGCGAGGAACTGTTGGCGAGCCGCCGTCCGGCGCTGTTGGTCGTGCAACCGCGCCCGCTCGAGCGCGTGGGCAAAGAGCGTTGCGGCGGTCGCGAACAGCTCGCGCTCCTGCGGTTCGAACTCGCGGCTCGTCTCGAATCCGAGCGCCATTCCGCCCAGGTGTCGGGACCCGATCCGAAGCGGGAGCACGGCCATCGCTTCGATCCGCGGGGGTCCGCAGAAGGCCGCCATCGCGGGGGATGCCGCCACGACGGCGTCCGGGCCCTCGAGCCATAGCGCCGTCGTGTCGGCGAGGAGCTGCATCAGCGGGTGGTCGTCGTCGGCGATCGGGTCCTGCGCGTCGCCGACAGCGGTCGCTGCGAACCCCCGATGCTGAAGGATCCTCCGGTGGGGCGACCGATCTTCGATCACCGCGATCGCTGCAGCCGACGCCCCCATCGCCGCGCCTGCCCGGTCAAGCAGGACCCTCGCTACGTCCTCGGCACGAACCGCACTCGACAATGCAGCGGTCGTCACTTGGAGTTGCTCGAGCCTGCGACGGTCACGCTCGCGGTCGGTCACCTCGACGACAAAGAGCGCGGCGCCGACGATTTCGCCCTCGTCTGTCGTCACGGGATGCCAGCTTTCCAACAAGTCGCGCGCGGGCCCGGGCACCCGAGGAATGACCACGTTCACGAGAATGTCGTCGCGGCGCACCCCGCGGGTGGCGCCGGCGAGGAGTTCGGCGTGGGTCGTCGGCGAGGGATCGGCGAGCAGGTCATCGAGCTGGCGACCAGCATGGTCGTCGGCGTCCAAGCCCGTCAGGCGCGCAAACGCGAAATTGACGACCTCGAACCGACCCGCCCGATCGACCATGGCCCACGCCGCGGGTGTGTGTTCGGCCACGACTCTCATCATCGCCTCGGGAGGCAAGGCAGGCGCGGCGCGTCCGGGACGGCGGCTCATATCGCCGCGGGCGTGCGGGATCGTCGTCGCGGTGGCGTACACCGGGACGACGATCGCCGCCCGGGCGACGCGAGGCTCGACCCCGCCGCCCGGGCGCGCAGCATGCCACCAGGATGCGACGACGGCATCACAACGACCTCGGCGCCGACCGTCCGGGCCACGGGCTCCCATGGTCGCCCGCGCAGATGGCCGTCGACGGCGAGGCGGCGTGCGGCGTCCGGGATCCCGAAGCTGCACCGACGCGATGTCGCCGGCGCGGCGCGAGTGCGCGCCACCGGACCGGTCCTTGCGGCGCGGCCCGGGTCGCGGGCACCACGCAATCGCCGCGGAGACCTCGCATCGACGACCCGGAGGTCCCGCTCCCGGCTCGTGAGACCCGGCCAGGAGGTCGCCCCTCCCCGGCCCCGTGGTCGTCGGGCCGCGCGCCCCCTCGGAACTCGATACGCGCCGCAATCACCGGTCGAGCGGCCGCCTGTCGTCTGCGATCGGCGGACACCGGGCGTCGGCACGCGGCCTCCGCGCCGTCAGACATCGGTTCCGCTCGCCCACCCGAGATACGCCGCGCGCGCCACCGTTTCGCACGGGTAGGTCCGTGACGCGACAAGAAGTCCGTCGACGAATTCGTTGACCCACGCCGCGCTGGAGATCACATGTCCGCCGCGCTCGACGCGGCGCCGCACCGCACCGGTGACGAGGACTGCCCCGCCGCCGAGCTCGTGGTGGGTCGTGAACGTCATCCGGAACATCCAGCCGTCGCCGCTGCGCCTGGCCAGGTTGACCAAGATCGCGTCGCGACCGCGAAGCTCGCCCGTGCCGTTCGGTTCATCCGGCGCGACGATGCACTCGACGGCGATGAGGTTGCAGAGTTCGACGACGTCACGCCGCGCAACCGCGTCCTCGAGGCGCTTCTGTGTGTCGACTGCCGACAACGGGCGGGCGGCCTTCCATGGGGGGCAGCGTTCATCATTTACGCACCGACCGGGCGGACGCGCAAGCCGACCGCGTCCACCCGCGTCGACCGGCGAACGCCCTCAGTGGCTGCGGTCGTCATCGGCAGGGCCGGGCAGACGGCAACCGTCACCCGTTCCGCTCGGATCTCGGCGTCGATGACCGGGCCGATCGCAGGAAGTCCGCGGGGCCGGCGGACAGTGAGCGGCACATGCCGACTCGCACGCGCCGGTACGACACGGCGCACAAGTCACCCTCTCGTTCACGCGCCCGGCAGGATTCGAACCTGCGACCCACAGATTAGAAGTCTGTCGCTCTGTCCAGCTGAGCTACGGGCGCTCGCAACGTCCGCCACGTTAGCGGAGACCGCGGCCGGGACGCGTGAGATCATGAAGAATCGGAGCGGCCTGCGGGGCTCGACGGTTCTGAACGGAGCGGGTACGGACCCCGATCCAGATGGACCACGCGCGTCGCCCGGGCGCCCCGTGCGGGCCGCCTGGGCGACGCGCGGGTGATCAGTCGTCGCCCAGGAACTTGCGGACGTCGAGGTTGTGCTCTTCCATGATCTTGCGGAAGGTTTCCTTCATCTCCTCGGGGTAGTCCGGGAGACCGCCGGCGGCGAGGACGTCCTCGGCCCGCTTGCGGATGTTGGGACCGAAGTCCCAGTCCTCGTCCTTCAGGAGCCGGGTGACCTCACGCGCGGGCCACGACACGACACCGGGGTCGCGGTGGAAGCGGGCGGCGAGCTCATCGATTTCCTCGAAGCGGCCGGCAAGCGGGGCCTGCTCCTGGATCATCCCGATTTCCTTGAGGGCGGCGTCGACCTGCGGGTCTGCCTCGAGCGGCACACCGTAGGCGCCGTTGTGGAACAGCTTGTTGAACTTCAGACGGACACGCTGGCCACCGGCCTTGGCGTCCTCGAGCGGGTACCCGACGGCGTGGCCCCAGGTGAACTTCAGGTTCGGTCCGAGACCGAAGGCCTTCTCGACCCCACCCGGCTTGCGGCCGAAGGCGATCAGGATCGAGCCGACACCGAGGGCGGTGCCGGCGAGGTTCGCCTGCGCAACTGCCTGGCCGGTCTCGAACCGGAGCAGCATTTCGGTGCGCTCCGTCGGGAAGCTCATCAGACGCGGCACGGTCTGCGTCATCGTGAACTCGTAGTTCCAGCCGTGGTACTTGGTGAGTGCACCCGACAGGGCCAGCGACGACAGACCGTCGTTTGCACGGCCGTACCACGCGTTCAGGTTCGTGAGCCAGAAGATGAGGTGGCTCGACTGGTTGATGATCTGGACGTTGAAGCCCGAGACGCACTCCTCGATCTCATCCCAAAGATCACTGTCCTTAGTGACGACGATCGCCTCGGTGGCGTTGATGTTGCCCTGGCACGACGCGAGGCGCCCGGCCTGCAGCATCGTCTGGATCTTCCAATCCTCAACCGTCCGGTCCGGGTCAAAATACCGGATGCTTCGGCGGTTCCCGATGGCCTGGAGTGTAGGCACTTGCGGGATCTCAGCAGCGCTGATCGACACGCGTCCCCCTTGGTCCTTCTTGGTTAGTACCAACTAGTTGATACGGCACTGGCGCCCTGGCGTGCGTCGATGCGCACGTCGTCGAGAACCAACAGCCGACGTCGGGCATCGTACATCCCCAGCGGGGCACTTTGTAACCCCTGCCACGCATGTTATGTGCCCGCACGCGGCGACGAATCGGTAACATTCCCGTCATGCCAACTCTCTTGTTTGCCACATTCCCCACCGACGAAGTCCTCAACAAAGAGGGCAAGGTTCGGTACCCCGGCTCCGACCGGGCCCTTGAGAAGCTCAAGGACGCTGGATGGGACGTCACCGTCGCCGAGCCCGAGTGGCCCGGCGTGCTGGAGACGGCAGAGCAACTCAAGCCCGACGCGATCCTCGTGTCGACGTACAAGAAGGTGCCGCGCTCCCGGGATGCAGCGTCCATGCTCTCCCGCATGCAGGAAAGCCCCGTCTATACCGTCGGCGTTCTGCAGAGCGACGACGCCTTCCGGACGATGGCTCCTGACGTCGGCGTCCTCCGTGGCGTCGGCGAGCTGCCGCAGCCCTAGCGCGCATCCGGGCTCAGTCCGGTTCGAGCACCGCATAGGTCGCGCCATCCCCGCCCTCCTTGGGCGGGGCGGGCTCGACAGCATCGACCAGTGGATGGCGTCCGAGCTCCTCGCGCACCGCCGCGCGGAGGGCCCCGGTCCCGATCCCGTGGATCACCAGCACCCGCGAACGACCCGCGATCGCCGCGGCATCGATCGCATCCCGCACGACGATGCACGCATCGGCGGCGCGCTGCCCGCGCACATCAATCTCGGCCGGCACCGCCACGACCGGCGGACGTGTCTCGACACGAGGTGAGGTGGGCCGTTCGACCCGTCGCGGCGCCTCGCCGACGATGCGGCCAAGCGGCGCCCTCAGCCGCGCCCGCTCGCCTTGAATCACGACGACGTCCCCCTCCACTCCGAGGACGACCCCGCGAATGCCCGTCGCGGTGTCGCGCACCGTGTCACCAACCGCCGGCGGCGGACCCTCGCTGACCTCCTCGCCCGCGAGCGCAGCTCGGGCCCGCTGCTGGGCAGCCGACGCGGCGACCAGCGCGCGATCCCGCGCCTTGGCGTCGGCACCACGGTCGGGTGCCCCGGTGTCACGGTCCCGCTGCTCTTCGTTGCGGCGAGCCGCGCGAATCTGGGCGCGGAGGTCCGCGAGTTCCGCTTCGGCAGAACGTAGATCCCGGCGGGCCTGCGCGCGGACCTCGTCCCGATCGGCCTCCAGCCGGGACCTCTGGCGGGCAATGCGCTCATCGAGGTCCGAACGCAGACGCTCCGCCTCCCGTCTGATCGCGATTGCCTCCTCACGCTCCCGTGCCGCCGCCACACGCTCATCCTCAGCTTGAGCCTGAGCGTAGGACGCTGCCCGGACCATCGCGTCGGAACGCTGGCGCGTGGGCGACATTGCCGCACGGGCCGCCCGGATCACATCGTCTGGAAGGCCGAGGGACTCGGCGATGTCGAGCGCGTGCGACGCGCCGTAGGTCCCCATGGTAATCGCGTAGCGCGGTCGCAGCGTGCCCGGATCGATCGCTACCGCCGCATTCTCGGCTGCCGCGAAGCCCACGGCCCACTCCTTAAGGGCACCGAGGTGGGTGGTCACGAGGACGGTCGCGCCGCCGTCGACAAGCCGCTCGAGAATCGCCTGGGCCAGTGGTCCGCCCTCATCCGGGTCGGTGCCGGCGGCGATCTCGTCGAGCAGCACCAGTGACCGCGACCCTGCATCGGCGATGATCCCCGAGAGTCGGGCGACGTGGGCCGAGAACGTCGACAAGGACAGCGCAATCGATTGCTCGTCGCCGATGTCGGCAAGGATCCGGTCGAAGACAGGCAACTCCGCGACCTCGGCCGGAACCCGCAGCCCGCACTGGGCGAGCGCGGCGAACATTCCAAGGGTCTTGAGCGCGACGGTCTTCCCGCCCGTGTTCGGGCCGCTGATCACCACCGCCCGGACCCCCTGCAGATCGAGGTCGATCGGGACGACCCGCGTCGGATCCAGCAACGGATGCCGAGCGGCTCGAAGCCGGGGCGTCGACGACTCGGACACCCGGCAGCCCCGCCACTCATACGACAGGCGCGCCCGGGCAATCACGAGATCATGGTGGGCGAGCGCGGCGATCGCGGACATGAGAATCTCGGCCGCAGCGCGGACCCGTACCGAGAGCTCGGCCAGGATGCGCTCGAGCTCAGCGGCCTCTTGGGCCTCGACTTCGCGCAGACGATTGTTGGCCTCGACGAGCTCGAGTGGTTCGATAAACAGGGTGTTGCCCGACGCCGAGGTGTCGTGGACGATGCCGGGGACGGCCGACCGGGAGCTCGCCTTGACCGCCAGGACGGGGCGACCCGAGCGCTGGGTCGTAAAGGACTCCTGCAGGTGTGTGCCGAGCCGGACCGCCAGACGGCGCAGCAGGTCGCCGGCGTCGCGGCGCGCCCCGGCCAGGCGCCGGCGGCATTGGGCGAGCTCCGGCGATGCCGTATCGAGGATGCCGCCGCGGTGATCCAGCGCGCGCTCGAGCGTGGTCGCGAGCCCGCCCAGGGCACCGGGGTCGATCCCGACGATCAGCCGATCGGCCACGACCGGGGCAATCTCACGTTGAGCCGCCACCGCGGCCCGGACCTCGCCGGCGACCGCAATCGTCGCGGCCAGACGCTCGAGCCCCCCGATGTCGAGCACGGCACCCCGCACGACCCGTCCGATCGGATCGCGCAGGTCGAACGCACCGCCGGCGCCGGTGATCGCGCGCTCCTCGAGCGCGTAGGCCTCGTCGGTCTCGCGCCGAAGCTGCGCGACGACCAGGGGATCCCCCGACGGCACCAGCGCGCGGGCCATCGCCGCCCCGCCGTCGAAGGCCGCATGTCCGGCGAGCCGCGCACGGACCGCATCGAACTCGAGCAATTCGATGCCGCGTGAATCGATGGCGGTGTCGCGATCCTGTTCCACTGCGCGCTAGAGTCGCCCCGTGCTGATCATCGGCCTGATAATCGTCGTGCTGGTCATTCTCTTCGGGCTGATCATTGCAGCCGTGATGCTCGGCGGCGCCTGGGCGCTGACCCAAGCATTCCCCGAGACCGACTCCGCGCGTCCCGACCCGCCGGAGACCGTCGACTGATACGCGCGCTCAGCGCGCGCGGCGCGCAAGCGATACGGCAAAGCGCTCGTCGGCGTCGGTGTGCCACTCGATCAACTCCAGACCGGCGTCCGCGTAGACCTCGGCCAGCAACGCGCGGTTGAACTTCCCGCAGATCTCGGTGAGGATCTCCTCCCCGGCGGCGAGATCGAGCTCGATCCCGGCGCGCTCGAGGCGCACCCGCATCGCCCGCTGGGCGCGCAGTCGCATCTCGACCCGCCCGTCGGCCGCGTTCCAGACGGCCACATGAACGAAGTCGTCCGCCACGAAGTTGCCGCCGGCCTCCCGATTCAGCACGGCCAGAATGTTGCGGTTGAACGCAGCGGTGACCCCCATGGCGTCGTCGTAGGCGCGCCGGGTCCGTTCCGGGTTGGTATCGAGGTCGACCCCCATCAGCAAGGTGTCTCCCGACCCGAGCATCGCCGCGACATCCCCCAAGAACATGCCGCGCCGCTCTGGGGCGATGTTGCCGATCGTGCCCCCGAGAAACGCAACCATCCGGCGCGTCCCCGCGTGGGGTCGTGGGACTTCGCGCAGTTGATGGTCGAAGTCGCCGGCGATGGCCCGGACCTCGAGACTCGGGTATGCCGCGACCAGTGCGGCGCCCGCCTCCCGCAGCGCCTCCTCGGACACGTCGAAGGGCATGTAGCGATGGCCGGTCCCGGTGCGTTCGAGGGCGTCTAGCAGCACCCGGGTCTTGCGCGAGCTGCCCGATCCGAGCTCGACGAGCTCCGTCGGGCGATGGCGGGCCATGATCCCGTCGACCGCGTCGACCAGGATCCCGATCTCGGTGCGGGCCTGGTAGTACTCGTCCAGCTCGGTGATTTGCTCATAGAGCCCGCAGCCGACACTGTCGTAGAAGTACTTCGGCGACACGGTCCGCGGCGTCGACAGCAGGCCGCGAACGATCTCCCCCACCGCACCGTCGTCCTCGGCGATGCCGTTGAGGTGGACCTCCAACAGGAACTGTCCGTCAGCGTCGATGGCGGCCCCCCGCACCCGAGTACAGAGCGACGGGGGTGACCGCGTACTCCGGCAATGCCTCCCACCCCGGAGCGGCGTCCAGCGGCTCCGAGGCCACGACCACCCCAGCCTCCAGCCGACGGACATACATGCTGTCGCAGGGCTGATCCCGGGCCATCCTCGCGACGACCAGTTCCTGTCCGTCGGTCACGACGGCACACAGCGCCGATCCCGGCGCGATGTCGAGGACAGCGTCGATCGCCGCCGTCACACCCCCGGCGATCCCGCCTTCCCGGCGAATGTGCTCGATCACCAGCAACAGGAACGTCTCCGAGTCGCTTTCGCCAGTCAACGCGTCGTACAGATCGTCCGAGAGCCCGTCGCGCAGACGTCGTGCATGACGGGAGAATCTGTCGATGAAGCCGTTGTGGGACCCGAGGAATCCGTCCGCGACCACCGGCTGCGTGCTCGCAACCCCGCCCGGGATGCCGGGTGTGCCGTTGCGCACCGCCGCGACGATGGCCGTCGAGGAGATCGCTGCGGCGACGCCGGGCAGGTCGGGATCGGCCCAGATCGGCTCGGCGCGTCGGTAGCGCGCGACGCCCGGTTCACCGTCGTGGAACCAGCCGATCCCGAACCCGTCGCCGCACACGGTGCCGCGCAGCAGCTCACGCGCCGCGTAGCTCTGGTGCACCAACGAATGTTCGGGCGCAGTCACAAACTCCGACAGCGGGCGCGGTGCGCCCAGCCAGGCGAGGTGTCGGCACATGATCCCGGCCGTGCCTACTGCTCGCGGTCCCACGCGAGGCGCAGGCCGGAGAAGATCTGGCGGCGCTCCGGCAGGTCCCAGTTGCGAAAGGTCGTCGAGGCGACGTGCGGCTGGGTCGCCCACGAGCCGCCGCGCAGCACCCGGTAGCCGCCGTCGAAGAACACTTCGGAGTACTCCCGGTACGGATACGCGCGAAAGCCCGGATAGCCCTCAAATGTGCTCGCGGTCCACTCCCAGACGTCACCGAGCATCGACCGGCACCCCGCATCGCTGAGGCCGGCGAACGTCCCCGCGGCAGCCGGCCCGCGGCGGCGCATGCCGAGGTTGGCACCCCCGTCGGCGCGCACGCCGCGCGCCGCCCACTCCCATTCGGCCTCGGTCGGAAGGCGCCCGCCCGCCCAGCGGGCGAACGCGTCCGCTTCGAACCACGAGACATGGCAGACGGGTGCCGCGGGGTCAACGGCACACGGACCCGCCAGGTCGCGCGTGGTCCACCCACCCGCGCCGTCGGACTCCCAGTACGCCGGCGCACGCGCATCTTCCTCGTCACGCCAGACCCGCCCCGCGGCGCTCCAGAGCTCGTCCCGGCGGTAGCCGTCGTCGGCGATGAATTCGGCGAACGCACCCGCAGTGACCGGGTCCCGCGCGATCGCAAACGGACCGATTTGGACGCGGTGCCGGGGGCGCTCGCAGTCGTACGCGAACGCGCCGTCGTCCGCGCCGAGCTCCTGGGGGCCGCCCGGCATCTCGACGATCACGGGCCCATCATCTGCAGGAGTCGGCGAACCCGCCGTCCCGATGCCCGTGATCGACACGGCGCCCAGCACGAACTCCTGCAGCATCGTCTCGGCATGCTGGGCCTCGTGTGCAGCGACGAGATCGAAGACGAACCCGTCGTTGACCAGCTCGGAGTCGCGCGCCGGCATGCGACCGTTGAGGACCTCGAGGGTGCGCTGCCGGGTCGCGGCCAGGTAGTCGCGGGCCTGCGCGGGGTTCAGCAAGGCGATCTGAGTCCGCACCGGTCGCGGCGTCTCGAAGGCGTCATATGCGGCTTGGAGATCCGGGTAGGCCGTGGTCCCACCGGCGGCGCGGCACCACACCCAGAGCTCTTCGTAGGCGGCAATATGCCCGAGATCCCACACCGGAGGGCTCACGAACGAGCGCGGCGCGTGCTCGAGGATCTCGTCGCTCAGGCCGTCGACGATCGCCTCGGTGCAGGTGCGCACCGCGGCGAGACGTTCGGCAATCGTGGACTTGGGGGAAGCGACCGTGGGCACGGGACAGCATCGTACCCTGCCCCCTCCCCCTGCGGTCTAGGGAACGTGCAGCGTCGTCGCCCGTGCGAGCCACACAACCGCGGCCGCCCGTCGCCGTTCGAGCTCGCCGACCGTCGCCTCGCCGACGCGCTGAATGCCGACTCGCCGATTGAGCTCGGCGTTGATCTGGGCGTGCCCGGCGTCGACAACCCGCACCAGTTCCGCCACGGCCGCCGCGTTGGCGTCGCGAAGCAGCCGGCGCTGCGTGGCGGCCGGCAGCACCGGAGCCGGCGACGGCCCGCCCTCCTGGCGAACACGCGGTGCCGGCGCCAACTCCAGTACGAGCGACTCGTCGTCGTCGGGTTCGGGCATCGCCAGCATGTCGTCCGGATCCGCTTCGGCGGGCGTCGGTCCGCCGATCGCCCGGGCCGCTAGCGGTGCGAATAGGGACATCTGCTCCTCATTGCCCTCCCGACGCACCAGCTGCCCCTCGTCCGCGACGACGCGCTCCCCCATCTCATCCGTCCGCCGCAGGCTGTGACGTCGCTGTTCGGCGATCGCCCCGGCGTGGTGTCGCAATCGGGGGTCATCCGGGAGGAACATGAACGCCGGCTGCGAGCCGAGCCCACGTGTCCACCGGACCAGGCGCCCGACCGCCTGGCGGAAGAACAGTTCGGTCGTCGTGGTGGTGGCGAAGACCCCGACCCGCAATCGCGGGATGTCGACACCTTCGGAGATCATCCGGACCGCGACGATCCACGGACGCGAATCGACGGCGAACTCTGCGATCCGGCGCGACGCGGCCGCATCCTCGGACAGGGCGACGACGGCGTCCACACCACAGCGGCGGCGCAGCACCTGGGCAATTCCCCGCGCGTGCTCCTGGTCGCTCGCGATCACCAGACCCGCGGCGTCGGGGTGCACGCGCCGGATCGCGACGAGCTTCTCGTGAGCGCGCACCAGCACCTCACCGATCCAGTCCCCCTCGACCGACAGCGCGGTCCGCAGTCGCTGAGCGGACGCCGTCTGGTCGAGGTGGTCGGCAAACGAAGCCTCGGTGTGGGTGCCGTCGCTTCCGATCCACTCCATTTCGCCGTCGATCCGCGGAAATCGGACGGGGCGGACGACCCCGCCGTCGCGGAGCGCGTCGCCGTAGCCATACTCGACGTCCGGATGCGCCATGCCGTTGCCGTCATACCGGACAAACGGGATCGCCCGTGTATCGGAGCGGAATGGCGTCCCGGAGAGACTCAGGCGGACTGCTGCGCCGGCGCACGCGACACGCACGGCCTCGCCCCAGGCCTGTTCATCCCCGGCGTGGTGGACCTCATCGAGCACCACGATCGCATCGGCCGCCTGCCCGGCGAGCTCGGGCGCGTTCATCGCAACCTGCTGGTAGGTCGTGATCAGGCCGTGGACATCGGCGGGCAGGCGACGCGAGGGCGACCATTGTGTTTCCAGGTGCAGATCGAGTGCCGATGCCGCGTCGGCCCACTGGCGCTTGAGGTGCTGAGTCGGCGCGATGATGACCACCCGGCGCTCCGGCCGTGCGGCCAGCGAGAGTCGCACCGCCGCCAGGGCAAAGGTCGTCTTGCCAGACCCCGGCGTGGCAACCGCGAGAAAGTTCGGTCCATCGGCGGCGAGGAAGTGGTCAAGCGCGGCTTTCTGCCAACGCCGAAGACGGAGATTTCGGGCCATGGGACGGGTCGCGGAGCATAGCCCGGCGGTCGGCGCGCACCCGTGGCCGCCCCGCCCGGCACTCACCTTCGCCCACGCGCGACCTGACCTCGCGGCGGCCGCCCGCCTAGGTGCGGGGTGCCTCGCGGCCGCAGCTCGGGCACTTCCAGACCGGGAACGTCTGGTCCCGTGGAATGGTCCGACCGCTGCTGATGTCGTGCGTGCGCATTGTGCGGGTGGTCGCGTACGTGCGGGTTCCGCAGCGCTCGCAGTCGGGAGCCGCATCCGGGGTGGGCGTGTGTTCGCTTGACATGCAGTGACCCTAACATCGGCCGCACGTGGGAGTGCAGCCTAGTGGCGGTCACGAGAACGCCGTGTCGGCCTCCACCCGCCCCTCGGCGACGGCCCGCGAGACCGCGGCGAAGTCACGTGCATTGAGGTCGGCGTAGGCGGCGGCGAAGTCCGCGATCGCCTCGTCGAGCACCGTGCCCTTGCCCATGTAGGCGGCGATCGCGACACGATCGCCCGAGCGCGCGTGGGCCCGGGCCAACGTCCATCCGCAGAGGCCGGCATACCCGCTGAGCATGGCCGGGTGCATCCCGTCGACGTCGACGGAGCCCTTCCAGTCCCGAAGCTGGCGCCAGTAGAAGTCGTGGGTCCCGCCGTCGAGACCGTCATCGATCCGCTGCCAGCCGAGGAAGATGTCGCTCGCGGCCTGGATCCGCCGTTGACCGATCACCACCCGCTCGCCGTTGTTGAGATAGGCGCTCGGTCCGAGGAAGCGCTCGAGTACGGATGGCTGCGCCTCCTTGACCTGGAGGAACAAGGGGTCGTCCCCGTCAATGCCCATCAGCAGCACGATGTAGCAGCGTGTGCCCACGCTGCCGACGCCGACCACCTTGCGGGCAAGGTCGACGAACCGGTACTGCTCGAGCAGATATCGGCGCTCGGGAGGGAGTGATCGCCGATAGGTCCGCAGTTGGCGATGCGCCCAGGCCGTCTCATCCTCCACACCCTCCATGTGGGCAATGGGAAGGATGAGCGGCAGGTCCGCGACGATCCGCGGCTCCCCGTCGACGAGCATCGTGAACTTGTCGAACGCGTGCATCGAGTCACGGGTCCGAGCCTTGGCGATCGCGCGTTCGGCGGGTTCGATGACCATGCCGTGCAGGCGGCGCGCAACGCGGGCCCTGGCCTCGCGGATGAACTGCTCGGCGTCGACGTCCTCGTACCAGACCGTCAGGTTTGTGTGAGCCGCGAACCCTGACATCGCCTCGCGGTACGACCGCACCACCCGCTCCACGATCGGGCGACGGGTGCGGGCGGGCAGATCGTTGTCGCGCCCGGCGATCTCAAAGCTTGCCGCCAGACGTTTGAGGTCCCACTCCCATGGCCCGGGCAGGGTCTCGTCGAAGTCGTTGATATCGAACACGACACGCCGCTCGGGCGATGCGAACAGGCCGAAGTTCGACAGGTGCGCGTCGCCGCAGAGCTGGACGTGGAGGTCGGTTACCGGCGTCCGGCTGAGGTCCGATGCCATCACCAGGGCCGAGCCGCGGAAGAACGCGAACTCCGACTCCAGCATCCGCCCATACCGGATCGGAACGAGGTCGGGCACGCGGGTCCGGTCCTGGTCAGCAAGCAGATCGACCGGGTCCGGACGATCGCCACCGGGATCGAGCTCGGCGTGCCGGGACCGTGGCACGACGCGCCGGGCCAGCTTGCCGCGCTCGCTGCGCTCGGCACGCGACCGGTGCTCGACCTCGGGTAGGACGGCCGAGCGGCGGCGGCGGCGCTCGGGGCCCGAGAACATCATCCGCACTGACGTGCGGCGGTCGGGCGACTCCGTGTCAGGCGAGACGAGACCGACCTCGACCGAGGTCATGCGGACCCGGCGCGCACCGCCGCCGGCTCCCGCGGCGGGTGTCCCGTCGGCCGGGGTCGCCACGCCGTCCTCGGCATCGTCCCGTATGTCCAACCGACTACCTCCGCGCGTCGCACGTCCGGGATCACCACCGGTGTCTGCGGGGATTGTCGCACCAGCCCCGGATCACGCCCGGCGGCGTTCACCGCCGGTGGGAAGGGATTCGGTGCGGGCACACCGATGACCTGCCAGCCGCCCGCGGCCGCACGATGATCGACTCGGTGTTCGTTGTCGGACCAGATGCTGTCGGGGACCTCAGCGTCGACGACCCGCATCGCGACAACGGTGTGGCACTTCGATGCCGATCGCGGGACAATCGCGGTGCCAGGCCCTCCGGAGCAGGGCGGGCAGGCGTCGCCGCCTGCCACCATGAGCCACCGGGGGCTCGGGCGGCGGTCCGCCCTGTCCCCACGCGCTGCAAGTCCACCCAAGGAGACCCTGTGTCCGGCCATGATGTCCGCCCTCCTGGCCGCGATGAGGTGATGCATTGGACCGACTCCGAGCGACTGGAACTGGCGCGCATCCTCGACGACCTCATCCCGCGCCCTTCGGTCAAGGGCCCGCTGCGGCGACGGCGCCTGCTGGTCCTCGTCATTACCGGCGGCGGTGCGATTCTGCTGGGCCCGTGGATCGCTTACCTCTCGAGCGTGCTGCCGCCGACCGAGTCCGGCGGGGCCTGGCGGACCGCGTGGGTGGGGCTCGACAGCGCCCTGGCCGTGACGCTTGCCGTGACGGCGTGGCTGGTGTGGCACCGGCGCTCGCTCGCCCTGGTCGGGCTCGCCGTGTCAGCGACGCTTCTCATCGTGGACGCCTGGTTCGACCTCTGTCTGTCATGGGGGACATCGGAGCAACGAGGTTCCATCGTCACCTCCTGCCTGATCAACCTGCCGGTATCCGTGTACCTGATCACGACCATCGTCACCATGCTTCACCGCACCTTTGCCGTCATCCAACAGCTTCGCGGCGCGCCGCCGGAGTCAGTTTCGGTGTGGCGCCAACCGGTCGTGACGCAGTCGGTTCAGCACCGTTGAACCGGGAACCGACGGCGCGGCGCGTCCGTGCAGCCCATCGGCTCACGCACGGCGCCCCGCCTGCCGATAGAAGGTGCGAGTTCGTGCGCACGATTCCCCGACACCTGCCCCGATCGGCCGCCCGTCACGTGTCGGCGGTCGTCACTTCCCTTGCGGGAGTGCTGGCGATCGCCGTCGCGTTCGGTGCCATGCCCGCCGCTGCCGCTCCCACGGCCCGCTCCTGCCAGTCGGTCCGCGGCCACAGGGTGTGCACCGCGGCCTCGATCTCGCTGACCCGTACGCGCGTCACCGCCGTCGGAGGTCTGATCACTATCCGCTACGCGGCATCTGGGGCCACGACCTGCAGCCTTCGCGCGACTCCGGCCTTCTGGAAGGGACACAACCCGGCACACGTCAAGTGTCACGGGACCTACCGCATCCGGGTAACGCCCGCCCACACCCGGCGCGCGTGGACGTTCACATTCTACGCGGGCAACCGCTTTGGACACACGATCCGGGTCAACCGCAGTCTGGTCGCGACCGCCCCGCCGAAGCAGCTTCTCGTCACCCCGTACAACTCTCAGAATTGGTCTGGGTATGCGATCGAAGGCGGCGCCTTCAGTGGGATCGGCGGAGCGTTTACCGTGCCGACTCTCACGTCGATCCCCGGAACCCTGTCGGATACTAGCGAGTGGGTGGGCATTGACGGCGTCTCCAACAGCTCGCTGATCCAGGCAGGCGTCCACGAGTCCGACGACGGCGCGGGGCACACTCGGGTCTATGCCTGGTGGGAGATCCTCCCCGCAGCCGAGACTGCGATTAGCACGACCGCGTTCCCGGTTGTCCCCGGCGACACGGTCGGCGTCCGCATTCAGAAGCTCACCGGCCGATACTGGCGGATAACCCTCACCGATGGCGCTGAGAAGTTCGCAACGACACAGTCGTATTCCGGAGCGCAGACGTCGGCCGAATGGGTCGTGGAAGCGCCCTCGTATCTTGCGTCGGACGGCACCGAGCAGATTGCAACGCTCGGCGACTTCTCCAAGAAACCAATCGAGTTCAGCGGCCTCGGCGTCGCGGGTGTACAGATGGCGCTTGATCGCATCTTCCTCCTGGACATCAACAACAACACAGTCTCAAGCCCGTCAGTCTTGTCGAACGGGTTCACGGTCACCTACACCCCGCCGCCGCCGCCGAGCCCGTAGCGACCCTGGTGCCCGCGGTCAGTGCATCGCGGCGATCTTGAACATCACCATGGCCAATCCGAGGCCGAGCAGTAACGACGCGCCGACCGCGCTCCCGATGATCGAGCCGCCGGCCATCCGAGCCGCGGCGAATCCGAACGCGAACAACAACCCCACCAGCAACCAGACCGACAGCGACGCCGCGGTGTCGACGCTGACGACCCCGCCAATCGCCAGGAGGGTCAGCACCAGCGGCGGTACCGCCGCCAGCACGAGACTCCCCAGCTGCGTGGTCATGTCGATCACCTCGCGCCACCTGGGGCGGCGGCGCTCACGGATCATCGCTCCGATGATGTCCGAATACAGCTCGGCGAAGACCACGGCGACCGTGGCCAACAGAATTGCGCCGATTTGCTTGGCGATCGTGGCCTTCGATGCATCCACGGCCAGCAACGCCGCGAGGATCACGACGGCCCCGTAGACGAGCCTGCCCGAGATTGCCCGGAGTGCGAGCCCGCGCATTCCCTCTCCGGCTCCGGCGTGAGGCGCCGGACCGGGACCCGCTGCCGAATCCCGCATTGCGCTCCTTTGTCCGCCCCGACGATACCTGCCGGGCCGGACCCGGCCACCGGTCGACGACCGCAAGCGGCGGCGCTGGCCGTCGTCGAACCGGACGCCGCGATCGGTGTTGGCATCGCCCGCAGGGCCGGCGTCGACCAAGCACCAGCCGCACGCAGAACAGCCGATCGTGCCGTTTGGCATCGACAAAGCTGGGGCCGTGGACGGGGCGGCGACGGCCACGCCCCGACGTCGTCACCGGCGGCGGGGTTCGGCGCCGCGCCCGCGCGGGCGCGTCACCGTCCTGCTCTAGGTCGATCGCTCCTCGGCCCGGTGCGGCGAACGGCACAAGTCCCGACGGCCGTGCCCTTCGTGCCCGAAGCGCCCCGGCCCTTAGCGAGCCGGTGCGCGCGGACCTTAGGCCGTTCGGTGGACGCCATGATCGGCAGCGAGGCGATCGATCTCCAGCGCCACTCCAACGGCATCGGCCTTCATCTCCCCCTCTGCCTGGTCCGCGACGTGCCAGGCCTCGCGGGACAGATACGACAGGCGCGGGCGGGCGTCCGGGCGCGACAGGCTCGCCGTCGCCTGGGCGCTGAGGTAGGTCAGGATCTCCCGGACTTCGCGCCCGCTCCAGACCACGGGCACGCCAGGGATCTCCTTGTTGCGATAGATCAGCCACCCACAAAATGCAATCAGCGGAATCTTGAGCGCGACGACGAACAGCAGCATCCAGGCAAGGGCCAATGGCGGGTTTGGCACAAACAGCGCAATGGCTGTGAACATGAGCGACCCGCCCAGTGCCATGGCGATCAGGGTCGCGGCGGTCACGAGCATGCGCGTCCGGCGGACGCGCCCGTCCGCATCGAAGAGATATCGGTTGAGACGACCTGCCATCTCCACACCACCTCGCCTGAACGAGCTTGCATCGACTCCGCGCAGTCCCTCGATCGTACTCCCCGACCGGGTCGGACGGCCACGCCGCCGGCTCACGGCCGTGCCATCCGACTGGATCAGCGCCAGGTCACCACCCCGCGACGCCCGGTCGCGCGATCCCTAAGCACGGCCACGACGATCGCTCCGACGATGAACGTCACGACGAACGCGAGCGCGAATCCCAGCCAGAAGTCATAGCCCTTGTGCTGGCCGTACTTGCCGACGAGGATCGCCGCCCCGACGTTTGCGGCGAGCAGCAGGATCTGAATCAGGAACGTGGTCATCGCGCGGACCCTATCCGTCCCGCTGCGACCCGGGACCCTTGGCAATATCCAGCGCGGCGCCGTCACGATGCGCACCGTGGCCGAGAAGCCGACCGCACCCATCGCCCGGTTCTCGCCGGCGAGGCCGACCCAGCCCGAGAGCACCGTCGATACGGCGGCGAGATTGGAGATGATGAACCGCTTCCAGGCACGTGCGCCACGGGCACCGGCACGATCAGAATGGCGATGCCGGGCCTCATGAGGCCGCACGCGAACACCGGCCGATACTCGACACCGGACCCCGACGACCGGCCGCAACAACGGCGCGAAGGACGCCGAGCTCAGTCCCGCGATCAGCCCCGCCACGGCGCTGCCCGCCGTCAGCAGGCGCAGATCGGTGACGCACACACGTGTGTGCCGAGAACGTCGGATCGCCTGGTCGACGGACGGGCGCACATCGCCCGCGAGGTGAATATCGGTGTGATGGGTCGCCGAGGCGGCGGCGAATGGCGCCGCGCACGCCGGGTCGGTGATCGGAATCCCGCTGGCGGTGACGCAGATCGCGGCCGCCCTCACCCCGCCTAGCTGCCCCGCGTGAACGCGGCTGGTCAGATCGCGGATCGCCCGCCGCTCGCGTTGGGCGGCACGGCGTGCTGAAGGCTCGCGTGCGTCCCGGGATCGAATGCGGCGCGCGCACTGGCCGATGGGGCCGGCGGCGACTGTCACATCCCGTTCGTATCCTTCGATGCCGCATCACCGGCACGCACACCCGCTGCGTGACACCCCGGGACTCGCTACATTGAGCGCGTCGGACGCGGAGTCGCAACGCGCGAGACCGCGTGGGTTTCCGAGCATGCGCTGGAGGGGCGGAATATGTCGGCCGCCAATGGCGATCCAGGAGCAGCGGGAACCCCCCGCACCATGCCTGACGGAATCGCGTCGCTGATCGCGGTCACCGGCTTCAGCCTTGCCCTTCTCGGCTTTGTCACGATGGCGGGCATCGCCGTCGCGCTCGGGGTCACCCCGCCCAACGAGTTCTGGTTGTTGGGAACAAGCATCGCTGGTGTCCTCACGGGCATCCTCGTCCCGCCCACAAAAGCCAAACAGCAAGAGCAGGCGCTGCAGGCGGCGATCGACCAACTTCCACCCCACGAGCGAGTTGCACAACTGACCGCGCAAGCCGGAAATGCCGCACCGGCAGCCGAGCCGGCACCTCCGACGAATCCAACGCCTGCGGCAAACCCCGCCCCGCCGCGGCCCTTCGTCGACCGCATTACTCCGTCCGACTGGCGGCTGGCCATCCTCGGTGGGCTGTTCGTCGTATCCGGCGGCGTTGGTCTGTGGTTCCTCAATGTTCCCTACCAAGGTTCGACGCAGCTCTTTGCGATCGCCGGCGCATCCGGGGCGACCGCCCTCGGCATCCTGGTTCCAAGCCCAAAGATCACGTCCACGGGATAGCCCCCGAGACGTCATCGGGCCGACCCCACACCGCAACGCGACTCGGGCCGCCTGGCACGGCTGTCCGCGGCTGGACCGGCGTCGGACGGGTCACCGGGTTCTCGTGTCACCGCCGATATAGGATCGGTTTCCAACGTAATCGCGACCAGAAGGGCCCCCACCGACATGGCAACTCGCAACGGAAGCGCTGAATGGCGCGGCGATCTGAAAGCCGGCACCGGGACGGTCACCGTGGCCAGCGGATTGTTCTCCGGTAGCTACTCCTTTTCGACCCGCTTTGAAGAGGCACCTGGCACCAATCCCGAAGAGCTCATCGGCGCCGCCCATGCGGCGTGCTTTTCGATGGCATTGAGCAACATCATGGCGAGCGACGGCCACACGCCAGAGTCGGTGGCGACCACCGCCCGCGTGCACCTGCGCCAAGTTGATGGGCAGGCGACAATCGCGCAGATCGACCTGGCCACCCAGGGCAAGGTCGCCGGGATTACGCAGGACCAGTTCGCCGAGTACGCCGCGACGGCCAAGGCCGTCTGTCCGGTGTCACGGGCGCTCGCCGCGGTGCCGCAAATCACCCTTGAGGCAACGCTTGTGAGCTGACCACCGGCCTGCGATTCCTCGCTGTCGCCCAGTGCGCCCCGGGGAATCGCCGACTCGTGCGCGGTCATACGGGCGGCCCACGTCGGCCCGGGCGGCAGCCGTTCGAGTGCCGTCGACGTCGTTGAGGCCGCCGCGGTAGGCCTCGTAGCGCATCGGAGCGCGCCTGCCGACGATCCGCTCCTGCCGGATGGGATCATTCTCGGCGAGGTTTATACGTCCCCCACCCGGCCGCCCCGTGGGTACCCAGACGCGTCCAGGCCCTGAGCAGATGCTCGTGGCGGTTGACGACCCGCTCCACGACGCTCGGGCTGCCCGAGCGCTTGGTGGGTCGATCGCGGCGCCGGTGGATCTCCACGGGTACCCCTGCCCCGCCACTGGCCCTCCCGGGGTCCCGGTCTTCGATGACAACCGCGGTCTCGTCTGAGCTGAGGCTCGAAGCAGACATGTCGCGGACGTGAATCGGACGCACGCGGTTTGGCGAGAAGGTGGGCGGCGCCACGATCAGCGCCGGTCCTACCGGCGCCGCCCCCGTTGTGGTGCCGTGCTGGGGCATCTCACGCGCGGCGGGCTGCAAAGCCAGTGCGCCCCATCTTCCGCCCGGTGGCGTCGGCGGCGACATCAGTGCCCCTGGACCTCTCCTGAGCCGTCACAGCGTCCCGGATCCGGCGCTCGGTGTGGGGGAGATCGCCGCCCATTTACCAGGGGTTTTGATGAAGCCGAAGCGGGGACTCGAACCCGTGAGCTGCCGCCTACCAGGCGGCAGCTCTTTGTGCGCAGCTCGACGTTCTCGATGGGTATCTGTGGCGCTCCGCACCGTCCGCCAGAGTGTGCCCCACAGTTCTTGCCAAAGAGCGGTCGCGTCGGCAAACACGATCGACTGCCGAACCGCCCGTTTACCGAGCACAATCACGGTATGCACACGCAGACAGTCTTGGGCCTCGTCCTGGCGATGGCCTCAACAACCCTGATCAGCTTTGCCTACCTGCGCCAGCACGGCGCCGCTGCCGACCTTCCCAAGCTGTCATTTCGACACCCGTTCCACTCGGCCCAACTGCTCCTTACGAGCCGCGCATGGTTGAGTGGCTTCGCCATGGAAACGGGCGGCTTCATCCTCTACGTCGCCGCCTTGGCGCTTGCCGAGCTCACACTCGTGCAGAGCGTCGCGGCTGGAGGAGTCGGCATTCTCGCGGTGGCCTCCGCGCGAGTGGAGCGCCGCCGGCTCACCCGACGCGAGGCGATCGGGTCGATGCTCGCCGTGAGCGGGCTGGTGTTCCTGGCGATCTCGCTGATCGGAGGCGCCCAGCACAGCGCGCCGCCGGCGCTTGGCGAGATCGCGCTGTGGCTGGGCGCGACCACGGGGGCGGCGCTCCTCGCGCTCGCCGGCCGGCGCTCGGTCCTCCGGGACGGCGTCGCCTACGGGGTCGCAGGCGGCCTCTTTTTCGCGGCCGGCGACATTTGCACCAAGCTCGCGACCGCAGGCGGTGCGTGGTTCCTGTTTGTGTTCCCGCTCATCGCCGGCTATCTGGTCGGCACTTCGTTGTTGCAGATTGGCTACCAGAGCGGTGCGGCGCTGACGGTGGCCGGCATCGCGACCCTTCTGACAAACGCACTGCCGATCGCAGCGGGAACCGTCCTCCTGCGTGAGCCCGTGCCCAACGGCGCGCTCGGCACGATTCGGATTCTCGCCTTCGCGATGGTCACGGCAGGCGCGATCGTCCTCGCCCGGCCCCGGGGACGTGATCAAAGAGATTGATCCCGGACCGACCACCGGCAGGTGGGTGTGCCGGATCCACCTCGCCGTGGGGACCCAACCCCGTACCCTGCTGCGTGACAAGCGGCAGCTCCTAAGGAAACACGGCCGCGAAGCGACCGGGTCTCTGAGCGGTCTCGCGGGCCCTCCAGAGTCTCCCCCAGAGTGTGCGTCCGGTCCCCAGGGTCCTTACACACGCTCAGACCGACGTGTACCGCATCCCGTCCGAGCCTGAATGACGCTCGCCACGAGGACCAGCAGGGAACCCCTGACAGCCGAAGAGGGGACTCGAACCCCTGACCTGCCGCTTACAAGGCGGCAGAACCTCCGGGCGCGCAGCGACTTTGTCGACGGTGTTTTCGCCAACTGGGGGCGTTCCCCCAGAGCCTCCTCCAGAGTCCACATCAGCTTGAAAGGCCCGACGTGCTGGCATCCTTGGGATGCTCAGCTACGGCCACACGATCCTCGAGATCGAAGCGATGCGCGCGTGCCACGCAAAACGGCCTGGTCGCGCGTAGACGCCAACGCGCAGCTACGCCGCGCGCGGCGACAACATCGGCGACGTGGGCGTTGCGCACAGGACTGACTAACTAGCGGGAGTCGGCCGCGGCGAGGACCTCGCGCGCGGCCCCGAGGTCGGACGGGTGCACGAAGATGGCTATCTGCCCGGCGAGGACGCCGGCGAAGGCCGAGTCGGTGGCCCGGCGGGTGATACCGCACTCAAGGCCGGCTGTGCGCAGGAGGTCGCAGACCATGTCGGCCTCGAACGTATTCGTGACGCTCGTCACGAGAACCGGCTCATCCATCCGCAAACAATAGCCGATCCTCGATCGACGCCCTGGAGCTCCGCCTTACGGATCACTCAGTGATTCGGTCGCATTCTGCCCGGTATCGGGACTGCCGCTCTTGGAACTGCCCCATAGGCCCGCCGGGAAGTGAGAAGTGCCCCAGCGCATAGCAGTCAGTTGGAGTTGCCTCGCCTTCGTGGGCACGATCCCTGAGTCCGCCGCATGCTCCGCGAGCGCTGGTGGCATCGGCCCAACCTCCCGCCGCACCCCCGCCTGCGCGTGGCGGCGAGGCCCATAGGCGAACGAGATGAGATCGTCCGCATTGACGCGCGTTTGCGGTGGTGCGACTGTGATACTGGCTCGTCATCCCGGGTCACGCACATCGGATGCCGAGTCCCGCTGATCTTCGCTCCCATGTCACGACATGGGCCCGCGGTGCCGAAGATGGTGTCGGCGACAGAGCCGCTTTGATGCTGGCGCTTCGCTGGGGCCTCCTATCGGACAAACCTCACACGACCCGCGAGGCCCCTTGGACGACGGAGTACGACCCATGACTAGGTACCCTGTTGGGCAGAATCCGTACTGGATGGCAACCACAAGGCTGCCCGTGACGGCGGTGGCGTCGACGGACACTGGAACAGCGGGCGCGGTTGAGGCGAACACGTCGGTTTCGCCCGTCGCCGCCGCCGTCCGGACGCCGTTGGCAGGAACGATCGGAATCACGCAGAGCACTGACGGGGTCGCGCTCCCGACTGGCGACGCCCGGCTCGATTCACGGTTGACCATCACGGCACCGCTGGCGACGGCGCCCCCCATCCACGTGTGGGAGGTAACGATCATTCGCCGAGCATCCAGCTCGACCGGTGCCCACGTCGTTGGTCGAATCACGTTCGCGGCGCCAAACGCCGACGCCGCTCGTCGCCTCGCCGAAGTCGCGCTTACCGAGCGTCGCGCCGAGGCTCGTCGCAGCGGTGACTCAACGGTTTGGTCGCTGGGAACGCTCCACCCCCTTGACCCCGGGGCACCCGGAACTGGACGGTATCGAGTCACATTCAGCCTGTGGGAGTCGCGCGAGGACCGGTTTGAGCGTCGAACTGTCCACGCCATGGAACTCTGGGCAACGAACGCCACAACCGCACGACAGATCGCGCAACTCAACGTTCAGTCACTGCCTCAATACATCGGGGCGTGGCGCATTCAAGGCGTTGCGCGGATCATTGATGAAGACCCGGCCTAGAGCGATCTGGCATGTGGGCAGGCTTGGGGCTGCATTGGTCCGGACCCTTCTCTAGCCCTCCTGCATGCGAGTTGGCGGTTGGCGCCGACGTGTTCCGCCGTGCTGGCATCACGCCGCACGTCGGCCGGTCGCATGCTCGTCACCGTCGTTGCCCCCCAGACGCAACGGGAGGGGCATGGCGGTCGACGAAACCCGGACCCAGGACGATGTCCCGTTCGCCGTAGAATTTCGTAGACGGCGGTCCCGGTACGACTGCCAGACAGTCGCCAGGAAAGCGACCTCGTCCTTCGCGGACGGGACGGTGGTGCGGGCGAGGTCGTGCCCGATCGCGACGGCGAGGTTGGCGCGGTCGCGATGGTCGGTCACCTTGGCGAGCATGCGCCCTTGCGCGGCCCACCGGCATCGGGCGACCGCCCTCTCCTCGCCGTCAGTTTTCAGCCGCGGTCGATCAAGCCGGTGCGGTACCACGAGTTGGGGCCGCAACGGCGCGCTCGTACAGACCCGTCAGGCGTCCGTGCCGCGCTTCCCGGGCTCGGGGAGCGCAGGGGCGTCACGAAGCGGATCGCACTCGCCGGCGCCGCGACCCGGGTCAATGCCGCTGTCGCCGACGACCCCTGGCCGCGCGTTGCATACTCGCGAGTTCGTCGAGGGCCTGACCGGAGCCGATCACGACACACGTCAGTGGGGATTCGGCAACATGGACGGGAATCTGGGTCTCCTGCCGCAGGCGTTCATCGAGCCCGCGCAACAGCGCGCCACCCCCGGCGAGCATGATCCCGCGATCCATGATGTCGGAGGCCAGTTCAGGGGGGGTCTTGTCGAGGGTGGTCGTAATCGCATCGACGATCTGGGCGACTGGATCGTGCAAGGCCTGGCGTACCTCCGCACCGGAGAGCGCAACTGTCGTGGGCAATCCGGTGCTCATCTTGCGTCCCCGGACCTCGACGTGGTCGCGGTCGGCCACCGGGTACGCCGAACCGATCTCCAGCTTGACCGCTTCGGCGGTCTGAGCGCCGATCATCAGCTGATGCTCGCGCTTGACCCACGACGTAATGGCCTCGTCCATCCCATCGCCGCCCGCCCTGATCGATACGGACGCGACGATGCCACCCAGGGAGATCACGGCCACCTCAGTTGTGCCCCCGCCAATGTCGACGATCATGCTCCCGGTCGGTTCTGCGACCGGTAGGCCTGCGCCGATTGCGGCCGCCATCGGTTCCTCGATCAGATACGCCTGACGGGCTCCCGCCGACAGCGTTGCCTCCTCGACGGCGCGCCGCTCCACGCCAGTCACGCCCGAGGGCACGCAGACCACGACGCGGGGACGTGCCCGCTTGCTCTTGGCGACCGCGCGGATGAAGTACCGCAGCATCTGCTCGGTCACCTCGAAATCGGCTATGACGCCGTCCTTGAGCGGTCGGATCGCGGTGATGTTGGCCGGTGTGCGACCGAGCATGCGCTTGGCCTCGACTCCGACCGCATAGACCTCGCCGGTGTCCTGATCGATGGCAACGACCGAGGGCTCAGACATCACGATTCCGGAACCACGGACGTAGACCAAGGTGTTCGCGGTGCCGAGGTCAACGGCGATGTCGCGGCTGCCGAACGCACGGAGAGACCCCGGGACCTGGATGGGTGTGTTCCTAGTCCTCGATGACCGGTCTCAGGAGAGAACTAGCAGAGTTTCGCAGCGGATGCGTCCGACGGAGCCGCTGGACCTCGAGGATCGGAGCCCCGGGGTGGGCTAGCTGAATCGTCGCTCCCGGAACAGACGCCCGCCAGCCCGACCGTCGGACATCACCAACTCACCGCTAGCGTTTGGCACCCAGTTGATCGACGGGCGCTCCTTAAGCGTGCCCCTCTTCAGGGCGCCGGTCATCGTCGGCGCGGCGCCCTCCGAACCCAGCAAGCGTTCGGAGCTTGGAGACGTTTGTCGCCTTGCTCTGGTCGGCCGCTCCATTGCTTGGCTCATTGCCCTTGGGGGTCGTCCGTGTACCCCGACGATGCCGAATCCCCGCGGCTTTGCTTACTGTCCGCATCGATTCACGAAAGAGAGCCCCGCGAGGCGGGGCTCTTGGTGATTGCGAGAATCAGACTCGATCTGGGGACACCACGATTCCCAGCAGCCGTGGTGTTTGGTGGCCCGCAAGCCGTCGCAACCCGTGCGACGGCCCAACACACCCGGACCGAATCGAAGAATCCCAGACGGCGAATCACCGAAGTCCCGCAGGGTGTGAGACCGCACCGAGAATCCTCGGACCGATTCGGACCGATGTGCGACATACCTCGCGTCGGGGCAACCTGACCCACTTGCCTCGTTGAGCAGGGCTTTCTTGAGAGCCGAAGAGGGGACTCGAACCCGTGACCTGCCGCTTGCAAGGCCGCAGGTGTTGCAACTTCAAACGGCGTTGGAAGCCCGCGTTCCGGAGTGGTCGCTCCTGTCCCCCAGAGTCTTCCCCAGAGTCCGCGGCGACGTGAATCGCGCCAGCAACCGCGTCGAGCTGCTCATCGCTCGAGACATCGGCGTGGATCGTCGCCGTAATCTGGGGCGACGCATGCCCGAGTTGGCGACTGACGACGAGCAGTGGCACGGCCGTCATGACCAACTCAGGGCTTGGTGTTGCCGCCTTCGCCGGAGGGCATGCGCCCACATGAAGGACACCCACGTCCCTCCCTGACCATCTTCGGCCACGCGGACCATCGTGCGCCGCAGGAAACGCATCGAGCTGGCGTCTTCGTGTGTCCGTTGGCAACGGGCGCCTCCCAGGCGACACCTACCGCGTCGGCGCACTGATCCCATTCGGCCTGGGAAACAAGTGGAACGCCGCCACAGACGGGACAGCCATGACCCCGTCGTACGTTGTTCGGGAGGTCTTCCCAGCGGTGCCCACACACAAGGCATCGGACCGGGGTCCTGGCGTTCGCGTCGGTGACGGGAGCCTCCCACTCGATGCGAACGGCCGCAGCTCGCCGGTGCCACTCGTCTTGGTTCAGGCTCCGCGGCATCTTCAAACGCTAGCGCGAGAAACGGATGGTTTCCCTGCTGACGGTCGCTTAGCTCGGCTCCGCCACCGACGCCTCGAAGGCCGGCGTAAGCGCGGCGGCCTGATCACAGGCGGGCCCGCGCAGGCAGGTTGTGCCCGTTTGTGGCGGGGGCGCCATGCGCCGTCACCGCCTGGATCGTCAATGGATCAACGCCCGAGGCGGCGGCGAGCGGCTGACACAACTGTCAACCGCGATCCCAGGCGAATGCGTGCCGGTGCGTAGCGGCGCACCAGCGCGATGCCGTCCGAGGGGGGTTCGCCGCAACTGTGCGATGCGTCAGACGCCCGCCAGCACAGGGGCATCGCGAGCCGTGAGACGCGACTGCCAGGGCCGGGGCCCGTCGCAGCCCAGCCCTGTACGAGCGCCATCGCCGCCGCGATTGGCAACCTCGAACCGACCGAGGGAGTCGCCCGCACCGTATGAGACCGACCCCACGCCGTCTAAGACCGATATAGACCGACTGTGATCAACGCGCAAAAGGCCAGCTGGCAAAGGAAATCCCTAGCTAATAGCCGGGGATTTCGCAGACCCGAAGAGGGGACTCGAACCCCTGACCTGCCGCTCACAAGGCGGCTGCTCGATCAGCTGAGCTACTCCGGCATCGTCGACCGCACTCAGGGCCGGGAACACGCGCGCGTCCGGCTGTGCGAGGTCAGCAGGCGACCCGCGGGCTGCCTATCGTCGCGTGAACGTGACATGGGCGACGCCGCTGGGAGTACTCGCCGTCTCGACGTCGAAGCGCTGCTCGAGATCCTCAAGCCCGTCCCAAACTCGCTCCCCCCGGCCAAGGATGATGGGGACGACCACAATGTGCAGATGGTCGATGAGGTCCGCGGCGAGGAACTGACGGACGGTCGAGGGTCCTCCGCCGATGCGGACGTCCAAGCCGCCGGCGGCCTCGCGTGCGGCCTCCAGCGCTTCGGTGGGACCGGCATTGATGAAGTGGAAGGTCGTCCCACCCCGCATCGTGATCGAGGGCCTGGGATGGTGGGTGAGTACGAACACCGGGGTGCGGAACACCGGGTCATCGCCCCACCAGCCCTTCCAGTCCTCGTCGGCCCACGGGCCGCGCTGCGGCCCGAACTTGTTCCGCCCCATGATTTCGGCACCGATTCCGGGGCCCCAATTGCTGGCGAAGGCGTCGTCGGCGCCGGTGCTTCCCCCTGGCGTACCGTGCATCTCGTGGAAGGTACGCGTGCCAAAGAACCACTCGGTAAGCCTGCCACCTGCGTGACCGAACGGTGCCTCGAGGCTCTGCCCCTCACCGGCGGCGAAGCCGTCGAGCGACACCGAAAAGTTGTGGACGCGAACGCGTGACACGGGAGCCTCCTCACCACACGCAGTGCGTGCCGACCGTCAAACGGACACTGCCAACGAACACGACCGGACCGTAACAAATCTGCCGGCCCCGCCCCACGACCCGCCGCAACCTCAGCGTCGCCGACCTCGGGCGCGGGCAGGTGCCGGCGGACCTGACCGGAATGGCGTGGGCCGTTGGGCCCCCTCGGCGACTGCCGGGCCGCCGGCATTGCGCACCGTGCGGTACTCCCGTGCAGATGGTGAACGGCGCAGTCGAACCGTGGCGAGTGGATCCCCGTCTTCCTCTCGGGTGCCTCGTCCACGAACTCCTCCTGGTCGATCTCCCTCAGAGTCTGGGACCGTCCCCCAGAGTCTTCGAACCGGCTCAGACCGCCTTTCGGAAGGTCGCGACTCGGGTCGGGTTGACCGAAACCCTCCCTTTCCCGGGGGGTTCTCTCAAAGCCGAAGAGGGGACTCGAACCCCTGACCTGCCGCTTACAAGGCGGCTGCTCTACCAGCTGAGCTACTTCGGCACAGTGGGCGCCCGTGACGGACAGCGACCCCGGATCGCCGCGCGTGCACCCAACGCCATCATAATTGGCATCCGACCGAGTCCGCAGGCGCCGCTGCGACCGCACCACGGCCCGTCGACCAGCACACGGGCACGCGCGGAACGCGGGCCGGACCGCGGGCGGCGGCACGACATCGACCCGACCGCCTCGGGACGTCGACAGACGACACCCTCGATGCCACCTCTCCGAACCGGATCCCGACCAGCGGGGTGACCGATCGGGCGCCCGCCGAGTCGCCAGCGGACGGGCCGTTTGCCGACACCCCACCTGTGTCATAGGGTGGACGACGCTTCACTGCGTCAACGTTTCCCAGGGGCATGAATGGCATCGTTTTGGCGCCCCCCAGAGGCGACTGAGCGTCAGATCCCGGCGCAGGTCATGCGCGTCGCCCGCCGCCGGATGAGGCTGCGGCAGCTCCGGCGCGCGCGGGTCCGCTAGGTGCCCGACACTCCGCCGAGCGGGCCGACCGCCCCCCGGCACATTCCAGCGCCGACCCTCCGACGGGTGGGAATCGGCGGACTGTTGGCGTGTTACGCCGCCGCGCTCGTGTTCGTGCGGGGGCGTCCGACGACCAATGGGGACGGCGGAATCTTCCTCAGCGTCGCAGCGGCGCTGCACCACGGCTACACCCTGTATTCGGGCGTCTGGGACAACAAGCCGCCCCTGTTCTATTACGGCGGCGCGCTCGGGTATGCGGTGCTCGGGTGGCGCGGGATCTACCTGCTCGATGTGATCTGGTTGACCTGCGCCGGCGCCGCGATGGCGCTGTACTTGAGCCGGCTCGGCACCCAGCGCACCGCGCTCGTCGTGGGGACGCTTGCCTACCCGTTGATGCTGACCGGGGTGTGGTACTACGCCGGGTATTCCGAACTTCCGGCACTGGCCGTCCTGCCGGTCGTCGCGTGGCTCTGGCTCCGCGGCAGCCCCGTCCTCACCGGGCTCGTTCTCGGTGCCATGGCATTTGAGCGCCCGGACTACGCGGTCCTGTTCGCCGCGGCCCTGGTGACTCCGGTCATCGTCGGGTCGCTCCGGGGTCGGCAGCTGGCGGCGGCCTGTACCCGCTGCGCGGCCGGCCTGGCGGCCGGACTGGTCGCGGTCGGGGCGATCGTCGCCGCCCGTGGCGAGATGGGCGGATACCGGTCGACGCTGGCTGGCGATCTTGGCTACCCATCGCGGGTCCTGGCGTTCAGGAGCGAACCCGGCGGGGTGGTGGGCCATCTCAAGGTTGCCGGCAGCTTCGTGGTTGACAATCCGACCCGCCTGATCGCCGCGATCGTCGCGGTCGGGATCCTCGTTGCCGCGGTGATCGTGGTGCTGACCCGACGGAGTGTCCGCGGCATGCCCGCCACGACGTCAGAGCGGCGCCTGGCGGTGGCGTTCGCCGTCGCATTCGTCGCCGTCCTCACCGTGCTGGCGATGGGCGCCCTCTGGCGGCACGGAATGCAGGTCGTCGCATATCCGGCCGCGCTCGGAATCGCACTCGGTACCGAGTTTGTGGCGACCCGCTCCCGGTCGTCGGCGATCACGATCACCGGGACCGTCGCAATCGTGATCGTGGTCGGACTCGGGTTTGGCGGTCTCGGCATCTCCGGTACGACCATCGGTGGCTCTCCGGAATCCTCCTGGGCGCTCTCGCAATGGTGGCAGCGAACCACGAGCCCGACCGCGGACGCGCTCAACGTCGCCGCCGCCGGCCGGCCGACGACCTACGCACGCCTGGGAACGGCCATGGATCAGGGCCACATGGCGTTCATCGATCCCAACCTGCGCATGGTGTGCCCGATCTTCGCCCAGTACATGTTTGACGCGCACTGGCCGTCGGTCATCGACTGCATCACCGAACGGGCACCGGATCTGATCGTCGTCGACAAGCAGTTCATGCGCCAGGCGGTCGCGCCGGACACCGCGACAACCCCCTTTATCGCCGACCAGGCACGTGGATACATGCGGACCCTGCGAACCTGGGTGGCGGCCCACTACTGGCCGGTTCTCCAGCGCCACGCACGCGGAGGCGGACTGGTCGTCTGGCGCCGCGCCGGGACCGCGCAGCTGCGGTAAGATTTCGCGCATGATTGAAACCCGTTTTCCCAACCGCTGGTTCGGATCCAACCCTCAGGCGATCACGAGCCAAGGTAAGAAACTCACCGCGTTCGACCGCGAGGTCCCCAGGGACTGGCGCTCGGCGCTCGGGCTCCCGAACGAGGCTGGGCCGACGCGGGCGGTCGGAACCGGGACGGCCTCCTCCGACTGACCTACCCCGCAAGGGAGACGGCGTCGACGCGGTCTCCCTTGTGCAGATCGCCCCGACCTTCGTCGACCACCGCCAGGTGGGAGGCGGCCGCGAGGCCGCTGATGTGGTGTGACGCCTGCAGATCGGCCGGCACGAGCCCCTCGGGCCCGTCGATGCACCGGATGAGGTCCGTGCGTGGCGTTGCGATGGGGTAATCCGCGCCTATCCGGTGCGCGGTCCACGGGTCCGCACACCCCATCAGGGGGCGCCCAAAGACCCAGAAGCACACGATGCTCGCCACCGGGTTTCCCGGCAGCGCCAGGACCCGAACTTCGCCACGTCGACCGAACCAGGTCGGATGTCCGGGACGGATCCGGACACCCCAGAACACCTCCTCGACGCCGAGCTCGGCGAGCGCCGGGCGTACGTGATCGTGGTTCCCGACCGACACCCCGCCGGTCGTCACGACGAGATCCGCGTCGGCCAGCGCGGCCGCCACGGCATCGACCGTCGACCGGCGATCGTCATCGACGGTCATGCAGCCGGTGAGCTCGCCGCCCGCCTGGCGCACGAGCGCCGGCAACGCCGACGCGGCGATATTCCAGACCTCACTCGCGCCGGGCACCGTACCCGGCGGGACGAGTTCGCGGCCGGTGACCACGATCGCGACGCGTGGCCGGACCGCACAGACGAGCGCCCCATGGCCCGTGCCCGCGGCGACGGCCACCTGCAGCGGCCCGATCCGGCGCCCGGACGACATCACCACGTCCCCCCTGCGCACGGTGTCGCCGCGATGCCGGATGTATGCGCCGGCGGTCACCTCTTCGCCGATGTCGACCAGGTGGTCGTGCGCGACGGCCCGTTCCCGCGGGACCACGGCGTCGGCCCCGGCCGGGAGCGGCGCCCCGGTCGAGATGGTGACGGCCTGTCCCGGTCCGACCACACCGTCAAATGCCGCCCCGGCCGCGCTTTCGCCGACAACGCGCAACCGTCCGGGCGCCGATGCCGCGGCGATCGCCCATCCGTCCATCGCCGAATTCGCAAAGGATGGATGGTCGGCGAGGGCGACCACGTCGGCGGCGAGCCGCCGCCCGACAGCGGCGGCGAGCGACACCGTCTCCGGCCGCGTCACCGGCGCGTGGGCAGCGACGAGCGCCTGTGCACGGGCGAATGTGATGTCACGCTCACCGTGCATCGGAGGGCTCCGGCGATCTCAGTCGTGCGGGGGGCGGCCACATCGTCGCTCCGTCTTTTTACTTGCGCAGCAGTGTGTTCTGCTCCTCGAGCAGCTGCTTGATCTCACCGAGGAGCTCTTCGCTCGGGTCGGGCGTTGCGGCCTTCTCCTTGGAGACGCGACGCAGGATCGCAGCCGTGGGCTTCACCACGAACAAGAAGACGACGAACGCGACCAGCACGAAGGTCAACAGGTCGGTCAGGAACTGGCCGTAGTGAAAGACCGAGTTGTGGATCGTGAAGGTCAGCGCCGAAAAATTCGGCTTTCCGACCAGCGTCGCAATGATCGGCATCACGATGTTGTCAACGAGCGACTTCACGACGATCGCGAACGCGGTGCCGATGACGACAGCGACGGCCAGATCGACCAGGTTGCCGCGGATCAGAAACTCACGGAAATCCTTGAACATGGGGCCCCCGAGGGACGCTGGGAATGGGTGCCCAAGAGCCTAACGTGGTCACTTGCCGGACACGCCGACACATCTTCGGGCGGTGCCCGTTACTCCATCAGGCGGTAGAAGCGCGGCTGGAACGGGGCCGGGTCCGGTCGGAACGCATCGCGGTCGACGATCACATGCACGCGACCGGCCGTCATCAGTCGCTCCATCGCATCAACGAAGTGATCCGGGGTGATCGCCTCACCGAGATCCGCGACGACGCGGTCGTAGAGGGCGAACTCACGCACCGGCTCGTGCGCACTCCGCAGATGTGCCAACACCGTACGTTCAAGGTCATCGCTCATGGCCGAAGTATCGGTCGATCCGGCCCCGCGTGCTACCCGGCGGTCCACCGAACCGGCCCGCGGGGTTTCTACGGAACTCGGGCTCCCGGCTGTCGGCGGCCGCATGCATCGGGAAAATTCCGGATCAGAACGGGGCGCCTCGCGGATGGCGGCCCGTTCGGGGCATCGGACAATTGGGGGGACGCGGGACCGGAGCGGGGGCCGGTCCCGCGGCCTTCACGCTACGGCGGTGTCCGATCTTCGGATGCCGCCGTGGTCGTTTCCGCCACGTCAAGCTCGGCGATGATCGTGGTGCCGACACCCGGGCTCGAGTCGACGAGCAGGTGTCCGCCGAGCAGCGCCATTCGCTCGCTCATCCCGAGCAGCCCGTGACGCCGCGTCGCAGCCGATGAGTCAAACCCGCGCCCGTTGTCTTCGATGACCAACCGGAGCCCGCTGCCGGTGCGGGCCGCCGTGACGCTGGCCGCGGTCGCGCCGCTGTGACGGGCGACGTTGACCAAGGCCTCCTGCACGATCCGGTACAGCGCGATCTCCACCTCGTCCGGCAGGGTCGGCAGCGCATCGACGTGCACATCGATCTGGATCCCCGTGGCATCGCGGGTGCGCGTGGCCTGCTGGTCGATCGCCGCCGCAAGGCCATGCTCGCGCAGTTGGCCCGGCCGCAATTCCGAAATCATCTCGTGCAGGCCCGCCGCGGCCTCGGACACGATCGCGTGCAGCTCCTCGAGATCGGCCCTCTGCTGCGGGTCGACGGACGACTTCTCGAGGGCCCGCAGGTGCAACGCAACGGCCATCATCACCTGGCCGGCCTCGTCGTGCAGCTCCCGCGCGATGCGGCCGCGCTCGGCCTCCTGGGCGCGAATCGCCCTGCGGAACCCTTCCGCGGTCGCGCGCTCGCGTTCGCGAGCGACATCGAGCGCCGACGCCGCCGCGCCGGCACGTTCACTCACGACCGCCAGGGTCAGCTGGCTGGCCACGGCCTGGAGCACCGCCTGCGCCCCGACCTCGCTTGTTGCGTCGCCGGCCGCGGCGAGGACGCCGACAAAGTCGGTCCCGACGCGGAGCTCGACCGCCTCGACCGGCATCTCGACGAGATTCCGCAGCAGGTGCCGGACCGCCTCGACGGACAACGCACAGCGCCGGCCGTTGGCCTCGGTCATGGCCGATATGCCCTGAGCGACCCGAATGACCAGATGGTCATCTTCAACGAGCGCGACGCACGCACCGTCCGCACCGGTCAGGGCGCCGACCTGCCCGACGACCGCCGCCAGGGTCGTTTCGAGGGGCTGGTTGGTGCGGACACCCTCTGCCAGCACATCCTGGACCGCCCGGATGGTCCCCTGGAGATCTTCAAGCGTCGCGGTGCGCCCCCGTTCGCGGGCGAAGCGCATGGCGTTGTCGATCGCCACCGCGGCCTGCGCCGCGAACACCTGTGCGAGGAGCTCGTCCTCGGAGGTGAACGGCCCGGTCCGCTTCTCGGTCATGTACAGGTTGCCGAACACCACGCCGCCGAGCAGGATCGGCACGCCGAGAAACGATGCCATCGGCGGGTGATGGGCCGGAAAGCCGCAGGACCGCGGATCGTCGCCGAGCCGCTCGAGGCGCACGGGCCGCGGGTCCTCCAGCAGCACACCCAGCAGACCGCGCCCGGTCGGCACGGGCCCGATCCGCGCCTGCGTCGCCTCATCCATGCCGCCGACCTTGAACAGCTCGATCGTGGTCCCGGACGGGTCAAGTACGCCGATCGCCGCGTAGGTGGCGTCGAACAGCTCGCGGGCGTTGTCGACGAGCGCGGCGAGCAGCGTCCCGACGTCGAGCTCACCGGCGAGCCGCAGGCCGAGATCGACCAGACGCGCCATCCGCGCATCGGCCCGGACCTCGAGCGTGACCTCCGTGACCTGCGGCGCGTTCAGCCGGGCGACCTCGCGCGCAAGCTCGTCAGGATCACGGTCGCCGTCGGAGCTGATCACCACGACGACTTCCGGGACGCGCGCGGCCGGTGTCGAGATCCGGACCGCGGAAATCAGGGAGGCCCGGCCCACGACGGCGACGCCTCCCAGCTGCGCGAGTTCGGCGAAGATCCGTGATCCCGGCCGCCACGCCGCGACCCCGCGCCGGCTCCCGGCCAGTGTCCGCAGCACGCTCGCAGCCTCGAAGGTCGGCACATCGAGGCGCCCAGCCGGCCATGAGCTGATGACGGTGCAGGCATCGCCCGGTCCGACGCGAATCACCGCTGCGCCCACTAGCCCGAGCTGGACGACGGCGTCATGGACGAGTTGCTGACGCCCGTCGCGAGCGATCGCGACGTCTCCTGACCCGTCCGACCCGTTCACGCGCTCGAACCGCGGCACGCAGCCGCCGCCGCGGTTCGGATGATGTCGATCTCAGATTGAGTCATCGACGCCTGTTTCTGCGATGTTCCCGACCGCCCGCACAGAGGCGCGACGGGCCGGACGAGACATCGGGACGGCCGGATTCGAACCGGCGACCCCCGGCACCCAAAGCCGGTGCGCTACCAGGCTGCGCCACGTCCCGGGTCGTGCGCACACCGTACCGAAACCCCGATGCCGGCGGGCGCTAGTTGCCGGTCGCCAGCGACACGGTGTTGCCGTCACGATCGAACTCCGCGTGCAGGACCTCCCACGCGCCGGAGACCCGAGCAAGCGTCAGATGGGCGGTGCTCTCCCCAAGCGGGCCGCGAACCGCAGCTGTCACCGGCATCTGGACCCCGTCCGCCAACTGCCCCTTTCCGATGCGCGCAGGCAGCGTCACGTGAACCGGCACCCCGAGCGTGTCGGTCACAATTCGGTTGCCCTCAAGGAATCTCGAGACCATGCGCTCGGGTGCATTCGGGCGACGACGCCAGGCGTTCAGATAGAGCACCACGGCCGCTACCAGGACGATCCAGGCGATCACGCCGGCGAAGCCCGACAACGAGTTCTGGTTGCCGCCGCGCGCCTGGACCGTGATCGCAACAACGAGGTAGACCGCAAACCCGATCGCGGCGATCAGCCCCACCGACTGCCACGGGGGCAGTTTCGCGAATCGCCTCATGCGACCCAGATATCTGCGAGCCGGGCGAGCGTCTGCCGGTACCGGCCGAGCGCTTCGTCACGACCGGCGAGGACGAGGCTCTCGTAGATACCCGTCGACACCCGCTGGCCGGTCAGTGCGATGCGCTGAGGCTCGAGAAAGCCGCGCGCATCCTCCCCGAGGATGTGCAGCTGGTCCTGGAGCGCGTCCTTGATCTCATCCTGCTCGAAGGCGTCGAGCAGTTCGAGGCGCGCCAGCCCGCCGCCGATCGCCTGAATCGACTTGCGCACGTCGGCGGTCAGCGACTCCCAGGCGTCGGGCTCGATCTCAAGCGGACGAAACAACCATCCCGCGAGCGCCTCAAAGTCGTCGAGGGTCGTCAGCTTCCGCTTGACTGCCGGCGCAATCTCGCGCACGAGCGCCTCGGCCGCGGCGTCTTTGTCCGCGAAGAACCCGCGACGGGCGAGGTGCGCCACCAGCGCGTCGGCGAACGCGTCGGCGTCCATCATCCGCAGATAGCGCCCGTTGAGCACTTCGAGCTTCTTGAGATCGAAGATGGCCGGGCTCTTGGAGATCCGCGCGACGCTGAACTTCTCGATCAGCTCATCGACCGTGAACATCGTGGTCTTGTCGTCGAAGCTCCACCCCAGCAGCGCCAGGGCGTTCAACACGGCCGGCTGGACGAATCCGGACTCGCGCAGCTCTTCGACCGATGCGGCGCCGTGGCGCTTGGACAGGCGCTTCTTGTCGGGACCCAGGATCAGGGGAATGTGGGCATACTCGGGCGGCTCGGCGCCAAGTGCGCGGATCACCATCATCTGCTTGGGGGTATTGGAGAGGTGGTCTTCCCCGCGGATGACGTGGGTGATGCCCATCTCCATATCGTCGACCGCGGCAGCCAGATTGTACGTCGGCGTCCCGTCGGAGCGGGCGACCACGAAGTCCTCGATCGCCCCGTGCTCGAAGGTCACCTCGCCGCGGACGTAGTCGTCGATCACCGTCTGCCCGGTGACCTCGACGGCGAACCGCCACGCCGGCGTCCGCCCCTCGGCTTCGAACCCGGCGATCTGCTCGGCGGTCCAGTCGCGACGGCCCCGCACCACCGGCGCGCGCTTGTTCTGGCGCGCGTCGGTGCGCTGCCGCTCAAGTTCCGCTTCGGTCTCCCAGGCGGCATAGACGATCCCGGCGTCCTTGAGCCGATCGATCGCCGACAGGTACACCTCGCCACGGTCACTCTGCCGGTACGGGCCCTCGTCCCAATTGAGACCAAGCCACTCCAGCGCGCGCAGAATCTGGGCCTCCGACTCCGGAGTCGACCGTTCCCGGTCGGTGTCCTCGAGCCGCAGCACGTACGTCCCGCCGGTGTGACGGGCGACGAGCCAGCTGAACAGGGCGGTCCTGGCACCGCCGACGTGGAGGTTTCCGGTGGGGCTTGGGGCGAACCGCACGCGGGCGGGCACCGTGATCTCGCGTCGCTGAAAAGGTGGCATTCCCGAAGGATACCCGTGGGAATCCGCGCCGCCCGATCCGGTGGCCCCCACGGACAGCGGCGCAGGTCTTAGGATCACCCTATGCGCTTCGGAGCCCATGTATCCGCCTCAGGCGGCATCAGCAAGTCGATCGGTCGCGGGGTGGCGATCGGCTGCGAAAGCCTCCAGATCTTCACTCACAACCCCCGGACGTGGCGCCCGATCAACCACACCGACGCAGAGATTGCCGCCTTTCGCGAGGAGGCCGCCGCGGCCGGGATCGGCCCGATCGTGAGCCACGGGCTCTATTTGATGAACCTCGGCGCCCCGGATCGGGACGTGCCGTCGGGTCCGCCCGGAAAGCCGGCGACCAGCAGCCGCAACATCTACCGCCTCTCCGTGACCAGCCTCATACAGCACCTCGAGATCGGCGAGCGCCTCGGGCTTGCAGGCGTGATCCTCCACGTCGGGTCCTCGAAGGGCAGCACGCCCGAGGAATCCATCGGCCGGATCGCCGGCGGAATCGCCGAGGCTTTCGCGACCGCCCCGGGTTCGTGCCAGATCTACCTCGAGAACACCGCCGGTGCCGGCGACACCATCGGGCGCACGTTCGGCCAGCTCAAGGACGTCTGGGACCGCGTTGGCAACCCGGAGCGTCTCGGCGTGTGCCTGGATACCCAGCACCTGTTCGCCAGCGGTTATCCGATCCACGAGCCGGGCGGCATCGACGCCGTGCTCGAGGACTTCGACACCACACTCGGTATCGACCAGCTCAGATGCCTGCACCTCAACGACTCGATGACCGACTTCGGGTCAAACCGCGACCGTCATGAGAACCTCGGCGACGGGAAGATCGGCCCCGAGGGCATGCGATCGATCCTCGGCGCGCCGGCACTGCAGGACCTGCCGGTGATTCTCGAGGTGCCCGGCCTGGAAGGCGACGGCCCCGATCTGGAGAACATGCGCCGGGCCCGCGAGTTCCGTGCCGAGGGCCTTCGCGCCCGCGGCGGAACGGTCACGGCGTAGGCCCGGGACGATGCTGCCCGTCGATCTGCCGACCGGACTGTTCCTCGGTGGCCGCTTCGTCGCCGGCACGGACACGCTCGCCGTGCGAAACCCGTACTCGGGGGCGATCATCGCCGAGGTTGCCACCGGCGGTCCCGCCGAAGTCGACCGCGCCGTGCGCGACGCCGCGGCCCATCTTCCGCCGCCGCCGCCGGTTGAGCGGGCCCGCGTACTCGAGCGGACCGCCGAGATCCTCGCCGCCCGCGCCGAGGATCTCGCCCGGGTGGTGTGCCTCGAGGCCGGCAAGCCGATTCGCCAAGCCCGCGGCGAGGTGGCACGGTGCATCGATACCTTCACCTTCGCCGCCGCCGAGGCGCGCACGCTCTCCGGCGAAACCGTTCCCCTCGAGGCCTCCGCTCCCGGCGTCGGAAAGATCGGATTCGTCCGTTACGCGCCCGTCGGGATCGTCGGTGCGATCACGCCCTTCAACTTCCCGCTCAACCTCGTCGCGCACAAGCTGGCGCCAGCGATCGCGGCTGGGTGCCCGGTCATCCTTAAGCCCGCCAGCAAGACCCCGTTGTCCGCGCTCCTGCTGGCGGCGGTACTCGCCGACGCGGGGCTGCCTCCGGGGGCGCTGAGTGTCGTCACCGGCGACGGATCCGCTGTCGGCGACCCGCTGGTGGACCATCCCGATGTCGCGATGATCTCGTTCACGGGATCCGGACCGGTCGGCTGGGCGATCCGGCAACGAGCCCCGCAGAAGCACGTGGCCTTGGAGCTCGGCAACTCGACACCTGTGATCGTCGCCGAGGACGCCGACGTCACCCGTGCCGCCGCCAAGATCGCCGGTTCGGGATTCGCCCATGCCGGCCAGTCGTGCATCAGCGTGCAGCGGGTCTACGTGCACGAATCGATCCATGCCGCGTTTCTGGTCGAGTTGCGCACCGCCGTCGAGCGCCTGGTTGTCGGCGACCCCGCTACGGAGACGACCGACGTCGGGCCGGTCATCACGACGGAGTCGCTCGCGCGCCTCGAAGGGTGGCTCACCGCAGCCGTCGTGGAGGGCGCAGAGGTCGTGACCGGCGGCGGTACCCGTGGCGGATTGCTGCTGCCGACGGTGCTCGACGGGATCACCCCGCGGATGCACGTCAGCTGCGAGGAGGTATTCGGCCCAGTCGTCGGCGTCGCCGCATACCACGCCATCGACGGTGCGATCGCGCTCTGCAACTCCACACCATATGGATTGCAGGCCGGCATCTTCACCGCCCGCGTCGATGCCGCCCTCCGTTGGGCCGAGCGGCTCGAGTTCGCAGGTGTCGTCATCAACGAGACCCCGACCTTTCGGGCCGACCAGCAGCCGTACGGCGGGATCAAGGGGAGCGGCAACACCCGGGAGGGCCCCCACTACGCGGTCCGAAACATGTGCGAGCCGCGGCTCGTGATCGTCGACCTGCCGGACGTGTGAGCGCACACCCCACGGCGTTCACCGACCTGATCGGCTGTCGGGTGCCGTTGCAGTTGGCCGGAATGCCCCGCACCTCCGTCCCCGATCTCGTGGTGGCGGTCGCAAACGCTGGCGGACTCGGGATGTTCGGGGGAGCTCGGGCCAGCGCCGCCCAGCTCGAGCGCGATCTCGCGGCGATCTCCCGCCGCACCGATGGCGCGATCGGCGTGACGTTTCTCGCCCCGTTTCTGGACCCGGCGCTCGTCGCGGTGGCGTCCGGCCGGGTCCGTGTCGTGGAGCTCTGCTGGGGCATACCGGACCGGGATCTGATCGCCCGCATCCATGCCGGCGGATCCCTGGCGAGCTGGCAGGTCGGCACAGTCTCCGAAGCCCGCGCCGCGGAAGCCGCCGGCTGCGACATCGTCGTCGTCCAAGGGCTCGAGGCGGGCGGGCACGTCCACGGCACGACGCCGCTCGCCGAGCTGCTCGCAGCCGCCCGCGCGGCCGTCTCGGTGCCGCTGGTCGGTGCCGACCCGGCGGACACCGTGCTGACGACGACCTTTTCCCACGGGTGGCCGAACGCGCTGCACCGGGTCCTTGGGGACTGTGTGCGCGCGGTCGCCAATGCTCCCGACCCGGTCGGCGAGTTGATCGACGACGGCGCGCGGATCAGCCCCCCGCGGGGGGCAACGCCGAGCCCGACCCGCACCACGCGCGGCATGATTGCCGCAATGCCCCAGCATGCGGGATTATCGGTCGGCGCGGTCCATGCGATCCGTCCCGCCGCGGCCGTCGTCGCCGACCTGTTCGGGACTGCCGATTGACCGTCGCGCCAACGTGCGGAGCGATCCTGCGCAGGTCCTACAGTTCCCCCGACCGTCGGCCGATGGGGATCTACATGACTTCCTCGTCGACTGCGTCTGGGCACGACCCCGCCCATCCCCCCTCCGCGAGCCTGATCGATCTTGCGGGAGCGCGGATCGACCGGGACGGTCACGGCGATCGCGCTGCCAATCCGACCGAGTCGCCCCTCGCGCCCTACCTGCGGTCGATCGTCGACAACAGCCGCCATCTGGTGATGGTCGTGTCGCCGCGCGGGCACGTCACGGTGATGAACAAGGCCGCCCAGTCGATCCTGGGGCTGTCCGCGGACGGCTCTGCGACGCGTCCGCCGTTGACCGCGATCGAACGCCGTGACCGTGCGGCCGTCCGCACCGCCCTGCGCAAGGCCATCGCCGGCGGAGCCGAAGTCCTAGTCACGGCACGCCTGACGACCCCGACGATCGGCACAATTCCGGTCGACATCCGCCTGCAGGCGGTCCCATCGGGCCCGGGCCAAGCCGCGCACCTGATCGTGACGGCGGCAGATGCCCGCGAGCGCATCGAGCATGACCGACACCTCGCAGAGCAGGCCGCACGCGCCGACCGGCACCTGGCCGAGCACGCGGCTCTGCATCGCATCACCAGTGCCGCCGCGCGCGGTGACGCGTTCCCTCAGGTCATGAGCCGGGCGGCGGCGGAGCTCGCCGCGCTGGCGAATACCGAATGCGGACTCATCGGCCGCTTTGCGGACCGCCGGTGCACGATCGTCGGACTGCACGATCCCCATCCGAGGATGATCGCGGGCGATTGCATTCTGCTCGAGGAGGCCCAGCTCCTGCGCCGCGTCGCCGACGAGGACCTCGCCGGACGCATCGACAGCTACGAACGCCTAGATACGGTCACGGGCAACACCTCGCCAAAGCTCGGGTTCACCGCGGCCGCCGCGGCGCCGATCCATGCCGACGACGCCGTCTGGGGCGCGGTGATGGTCGCGACCCGCAACGGCGGCGCATTGTCGGACGAGGTCATCAGCGTCCTGCATCGCGTCGCAGAGGCCGTTGGCGTCGCGGTCACGGCCCACCAGACGCGCGAGCGCCTCGCCAACGACGCGCTGACCGACCCGCTCACCGGATTGCCGAACCAGCGTGCTTTCCAGGATCGGCTTGCCGTCGAGGTCGCGCGTTCGCGCCGCTACGGCCGGCCGGTGAGCCTCGCAATCCTCGACCTGGACAACTTCAAGCTTCTCAACGACGCCCACGGGCACCCGATGGGAGATGCGATTCTCGTCGAGGTCGGCCGGCGGCTCGGCGCCGCCGTCCGCCGGGACGAGATGATTGCGCGGATCGGCGGAGAGGAGTTTGCGTGGATCCTGCCTGAGGCCGATATCGACACGGCGACCGAAGCTATCGAGCGTGCACGCCGCACCGTGTCGGCAACCCCGATGCCGCAAGGTATCTCGATCTCGCTGTCGGCAGGGGTGTGCGATTTGGCGACGGCCAACGGATCGCCCGATGATCTGGTCCGCATGGCAGACAGCGCGCTGTACTGGGCAAAGTCCCACGGGCGCGACCAGACGTTCCAGTTCTCGCCGGACACGATCGAAGCACTGACGGCGGACGAACGGATGCGCCGAATCAAGCGGGACCAGTCGATGGCGGCGCTGCGCGCGCTCGCGCGCGCGGTTGACCAGAAAGACCCTGGCACACTCGCGCACTCCGAGCGGGTCGCGGACCTGTCCTGCGAGCTGGCCGCCCGCCTGAAGTGGAGCGCGGGCGACGCCCTACGGATCCGCGACGCCGCGCTGCTCCACGACATCGGCAAGGTTGGCATCCCCGACGCAATCCTGCTCAAGCAGGGGGGCCTCACCCCGCAGGAATTCGAGCAGATCAAGCGCCATACGACACTCGGGTCCGAAATCGCTGTGGAGTCGCTGGATTCCGAGCAGCGCGAGTGGATTCGGCAGCATCACGAGCGATGGGATGGGCGCGGCTATCCGGATGGCGCCTCGGGGCTCGAGATCTCGGAAGGCGCGCGTATCATCGCGGTCGCCGACGCATGGGACGTGATGATCACCGCACGCAGCAGCTATGCGACCACCCGGGCGCCGGATGATGCCATGAACGAGTTGCTCGCCTGCTCGGGTGGGCAGTTCTGGCCGGAGGCCGTGACGGCGATGGACGACCTCATGGCCGAACAGACCGGCCTCGGCGCATCGCCGCGATCGCGCGCGGAGTAACCACCGACCGAGCCCTTGCTATGGTGCCGGGACACTGCGGGAGTAGCTCAGTTGGCTAGAGCGTCAGCCTTCCAAGCTGAATGTCGCGGGTTCGAGCCCCGTCTCCCGCTCTCGTTTTCTTGACTGTAAATCAGGAACTTTTGTCGCTGGGCGACATCGGTGATGCCGTCCTGACGATCACCGACCCACATTCGTTCCCGGTCACAGCAACCGCGGTCAACTTGCCGACGAATCTCACCTTCGCTGCTGGCTTCACGACGAGCGCGCTCTCGACGCCTGAGGCGGCTGTTCATCCGTTACGGCAAACGTGATCTGGAACTTCTCGGCCGGCGTCGGCCGGACCTTCACACATTCTGACGAGCCCGTTGGTGGTTGAGGCGGCCAGTGCCGGGGGCCCGAGGTCGGCCTCCACCGGCCCGGCAACCGACGCCTGTATGAGCTACTCGGCCGGCGAGCCCGCCGAGGTGCTCATGATTGCTACTGAGGCATTGGCACTCTCCACATCTCGATGTGGCCGCGCTCGCGGTGGCGATCGCTCGAGTCTGTGCCACGCCACTCGCGAACAATTGGCGAGTGAGGCCCACCGGCGGCAGCCAGGGCGTCAGTCACGATCATCCGCACGCGAGCCCCATCGTCAGCCCTGGCTGCACGTCAACCTTACCGACGATCCGCGGGTGAGTACGTCCACGCGGCGCGCCCCGGCGACGAGGGCCGATGGCGCGGGTCCCATCCGGCGGACGCTCTGAACATCGCGGAATTCCAGACGCTCGTTCAGCTCGCAGGCCCTGCGGGCAGCTCTAACCTCGAGGCGATGTCCAAGCGCGGCCGAGTCGCCAGCACAGGTGACAGCCCGAGTACCGGCCATTCGAGGCATCGGATGTGCGACCGCTCTGATTTGCCCGCATCTCGAGTCAACAGCCAGTGGGACATGGGACGGGGTCGCGGGGGTCGCCCCCATCGACGGGAGTGGGCTGCCTCGGGCACCCGCCAGCCCCCGACCCGGCGGATCCCACCCCGTCGCCACCGAGCCGGCGCTTGTCGTCCACGTAGGCGTCTACGGTAGCGTTACTCAAGTTCTTCGCTTACGGAAGACGGCATCACGATGGCCGACAAACAACCGCTCGCATCGATGGGTCCGATCGCCCGATATGAACAGGGGATCACGGACCGGATTAAGGACTTCAACGATCCGCGCCAGGAATGGCGTCGTCTCTTCTCAGAGTTGCTAGGCACGTTCTTCCTCGTACTCGTCGCCGCAGGTGGCGGGATGATGGGACAGGCCTTCCCCGACACGATTAGCCGCACGGCTGCCGTGGTTGCGCCGGGGTTGATGGTCATGGCCATCATCTTGTTCATGGGCAAGGTCTCCGGTGCGCACCTGAACCCGGCGGTCAGCATCGCCTTTGCCCTCCGCCGCGACTTCCCGTGGTGGCGGCTGCCTGGATACATCGTGGTGCAGTTGATCGGGGCAACCCTCGCCGCGTGGTTCCTACACGCCGTGGTCAACGTCTCGGCCAAGTATGGAAGCAACTATCCGGCCCACGGCTACTCAAACATGGCGGCGTTCTGGATGGAATTCATCCTGACCGTCGGCCTTGTCAGCGTGATCCTGGGCACGGCTTCGGGCGCGCAGAACGTCGGTATTCTCGGTGCCCTTGGCGTCGGTGCCTACATCGCCTTGGCGGGCCTGTGGGGGAGTCCGATCTCCGGAGCCTCGATGAACCCTGCCCGCACGTTCGGTCCGGATCTGGTCAGCAGAACCTTCACCGGCTACTGGGTCTACGTCGTGGGCCCGATCATCGGAGCGGCGGTTGCCGTCGGGATCGCCTTTGTGCTGCGCGGCCCCGGTGGTGGCAAGGCCGGGTCGGGTGCCGCGCAGGGCGACATCTTCACCGAGACCCACGACCCAGGGAAGTCCTGAGCAGCTCATCCGGACGTCTCCGTCGCCACGCGCCGAACCTGCTCATCCCGGGTTGGGCAGGGCGATCTGAGACGCGTCGGCGCAACCCTCGCCGCGGGTCGGGAGTGGCCTCAGGCCGAATGATCGTGTCCACCAGGCAGCCGGGCGGCGCGCACCTCCGCGGTGAGCACTTGCATCTGGTGGCGAAGCTCGCGCACCTCTGCCACCAGCGGGTCATCGGCCACGGCCGCGCGCCGCCGCCGGGCAGCTTCGATAAACGCACTCGCGATCGCGGCCGTCGAGACGGTAATGAATCCCAGCCCGACAACCATGACGAGCGCGGCGAGAGTGCGGCCAATGAACGAGACGGGAACGACGTCCCCGTACCCAACCGTCGTAACGGTCTGGACGGCCCACCACAGGCCCAACCCGACGTTCGGGAAGGTCTGCGGATCCGTAAGCCGCATGAGCGATCCCGCGATGACCGTGACAACTACCGTGACGGACGCCGCGGCCATCCATGCGCCGCGCAGCGGACTCCGCGCGATCCGATCGAGTTCGGCATCTGCCCTGCGCTGCAATCCAGATGACACGATCATTCCCTCCATTGGTTGTGAGTGAACGGCCGCAGCGCGCGACGCGGGTCAGCCCACGCACTGCTCGACGCCAGCCGACACCATCGACGCGACACTCGCAAGTGACGCGCAGCTCCCCCTAACGCCGACTTGTTCGGCCCGACGCGACGTCGTTGCGCCCGCAAGTGCGCCGCAGACAGACACCCCGTCGAAACGTCGCGTGTGTGTGTTCAGTTCCCGGCGATTCCGAGCAGTCCATCGTCGACGACGACGGCGCTCACAATGAATGGCGTCGTCGTCGTGAATCATGGGCCCGCCAGCGCGATTCGCATCTTGACGACGTCCACGCGCGCGTAGACGTCGTCGGGGCGCGACGGGAAGCACGCTCGGACGACGAGCACCGCCGCGGTGGCGGCGTCTTCCCCATGCACAGACTCAGCAAGTCCGCCCCGACGCGCGCTGTGGAGCGTCGAAATGGCTCACGTCAAGCTCCCGCCAGTCGGCTCAGTGCTTGCGCCGGAGGTCCCTCCCACCCCGAACCGCAAGGATGATCACCGCAATAACGGCACAAACGACAGCAGCTGCGATCAAGAGGACTAGCCACACGTTGAGCCCCAACCGTCCGCGTCACGCACGCTATCCGCATAGGCGCCGTGACAATCACTCGATTCCTTCCCTGGCGAGCATAGCGTGGCGCGCCCACCCGTCCGCGGATCGTTGACGTTACCCGGCGTGTTTCGAGGGTTGTCGGACCGTTGCCTGACACGGAGGGCGTGCCGGCCGATGCGTACGTGCCCCATTTCGGGGTCCCTGGGGTTGACGGTCAGCGGCGCGTGCCGTTGGATCAAGGTACTGGTGATCCCGATAGCTTCACGTGTTGTGGCGCCCGCAACGGGCCCCGCGGAGCAGGCCGGTGCGGCGTGCATCTAGTCCCACGTTCTCGTGACCGGCAAGGGGGGCTCATGTGCCAACCGGGGAGGCGTCATGGGTATAAGTAAGGTCCACCACTTGGCCGTGGGTGATCGACGAGCGCTGGGCAAGGATGCCCGGAGCCAGTCACCCCCGACATGCCACTCGGGGTGGGCGCCGGCCGCGGACCGACCCGATCCGGTCGCGCTGCTCGCCGCGCAGAATCTTACCCGGGAAAAGGATCTCGTCCCCGTTCGCCATGGGCGAATGATGGTCTCGCCGTTTACCTTCTACCGGGGTGCAGCAAAGGTCATGGCAGCGGACTTGTCGGCGACGCCGACCGCCGGACTGACTGTTCAGTTGTGCGGTGACGCACATCTGTCCAATTTTGGGGTGTTTGCATCGCCAGAGCGGACGCTGCTGTTTGATCTCAACGACTTCGACGAGACGCTGCCCGGGCCGTTTGAATATGACGTCAAGCGGATGGCGGCAAGCTTCACGATCGCGGCACGCAACAACGGATTCAGCACGACTGATGTCGGCGCCGCGACGCTCGCCTCCGTTGCGGCATATCGGGAGGCGATGGTCGAGTTCGCCGAGATGCGCACCCTGGACATCTGGTATGCGCGTCTTTCTGAGCAAGAGATCATGGGCGTGTTGCGCGCGGCATCGGAAGGTGCAACGAACAAAAAGGATGCCAAGCAGGTTAAGAAGGCACAGAAGCTCGCGGCGAAGAACGCATTGAAGGCACACACGCGGGGCAGCCTCCAGGCGCTCTCGAAGCTCGGCGAACTAGTCGATGGTCGTTACCGCATTGTCAGCCAGCCACCGGTTGTCGTTCCGGCGCGTGATTTCGAGTCGATGTACGGAATGTCGGCCGAACAAGCGATGGACGCGGTCCACACTCAGCTTCGTGCCTATCGCGCGACGCTGCAGTTCGACCGGCGCCAGTTGTTGGAGCGCTTCGAGGTCGTTGATATGGCCCGCAAGGTGGTCGGCGTCGGCAGCGTCGGGACGCGAGCCTTCATTGTCTTGCTCCAGGGCCGTGATGAAGTGGATCCGCTGTTTCTGCAGGTCAAGGAGGCGACCGCGTCGGTGCTCGAGGACTACCTTCCCAAGAGCAAATTCAAGACCCCGGGCGAACGTGTCGTCCAAGGGCAGCGGATGATGCAGGCGGCAAGCGACATCTTCCTGGGCTGGACGAAGGGCGTGGAAGCCGATCGCTATCTCTACTGGCGACAACTCCGCGACATGAAAGGCTCCGCCCTTGTCGAGACGATGACCCCCTCGACGCTCAAGATCTACGCGAGTTTCTGCGGCTGGACCCTGGCACGGGCCCATGCCAGGTCGGGCGACGCCATTGCGTTGGCTCGATATCTCGGGAAGACCGACGATTTCGATCACGCGATCGCAGACTTCTCAAAGCGCTACGCCGACCAAAACGATCTGGACTACCGGGCGTTCTGTGCCGCTGTCGAGTCCGGGAGGCTCACGGCGATCACAGGGGTGTGAGTTGATGGCCCCCTCATGTTGCCCGCAGAGGTCAAGCGGAGCCGGCGCGCGTCGAGAGCCGGGACGGGTTTCGACCAACTGCAGAGCTTGGTTGCTTGACCATGAGTCAGCCTGATCGCGCAACCGTTCCGATCCGCAAAACGCAGGTGGGCGGCGTCGCTCAAAGGACCCTTGAGGGTGCCCAGCCCGACCAAGTGTTGGATCCCGGGACGTTGTTGACGGACCGGATGGCGCCCCAACGTACTGCTCGTCTTGATCGACGGTGCCGGTCTTTGGGAATGCAGGGACGTTCGGCGGACCGATCATCGGGGCGATGGGTGCCGTAGGGATGGCCGTTGTGCTGCGGGGTCGCCGCGTTGGAAGGGCTGGATCGGAAGCCGCGCAGGGCGAGATCCTCACCGTGACCGATGACCCAGGGATGTCCTGAACGGCATGATCGCCCTACCTAGGGTGCCTGTGGCGTCGGCGGCACCGAAGCCGAACGGCTCCAGACGAATGCAGGTCGGCCCTGCGGTCCGTCCGTGATCGCCTTCTAGTTCGGCGACTATTCCCGCATAAGGAGCGCAACGGCTTCGCGCTCCAGGTTGATGTACGGCTCGCCGCTGACATCGACCGCTACTCGGAGGATCGTGCCGCCGACAAAGCGCCAGGGTTGGGTGCCGGGGTAGTGGTCCGTCACACCCGACGCCCCATCTCGTCCGATACACAGGCCCTCCCCACCGATGGTGAACTTGCCGGGTTGCGTCTTGATTCGCGCCTCCCCGACTTTCGTCTCGCCGTGCCAGAGAGACAACGTCCCGACTGCAACGCCCGGCGGGTCCTCGGTTCCCTTATCGAACGATGCCGACACGATCACGTTGTCTCCGGTCGGCATCTCGTCGGTCGCGACCACCAACTGCTGCGTCATTCCGACAAAGTTGTAGACGTAGTGCAGCCGATTGTCCTTCACAAAGAGCGCGTGGCCACCAAAGAGCGAGCCGTGGGCGAAGATCACGCCTTGTGCGCCAGGGGCAGGAACGTTGAGGAGCGCGCCGATCGCAAATGACCGATTCCGAACGTTGACCGCTTGCGACTCCGGCACCTCGGCGGTGTCCGGAAAATAGACGTACCGGTTCCGCGCAGGCGACAGCACCGGCCGCGGGGTGAGAATAATCTCGAGCGGCGACCGGTCGTCAAGCGGGAATGCGCCGTTGTCGCCGGCCTCTGCGAACCAGAGGTTGACCAACTCACGCAGCTTGTCCGGATGTTGGTCGGCGAGGTTATGCAGCTCGGCTCGGTCGATTTCGGTGTGGTACAGCTCCCATTCATCATCGTTGAAGTGGCTCCAACCAGCGACGGTGGGGTGGTTAGTGACTGCCTTCCAGCCGTCGTGCCAGATCGCCCGGGAGCCAAGCATCGAGTAGAACTGCGTCGCGCGGGCGGTTGGCGTCGCGGCGTCGTCGAAGCTGTAGCGCATACTGACGCCGTCAAACCCGCTTTGGACGTGCCCCTTGATCTGAGTCGGCGGCTCCACGCCGAGGACGTCGAGGATCGTCGGCACCAGATCGATCGCGTGATGGTACTGCTCACGGATCTCACCGCGGGCTGACATACCCGCCGGCCACGAGATGATGCAGGGGTCGCACGTCCCGCCATTGAACTCGTAGCGTTTCCACATCTTGAACGGCGTGTTGAAGGCCATCGCCCAGCCGTTCGGGTAGTGGTTGTACGTCTTGGTCCCGCCGATCTCGTCGAGGAGTGGCAAGTTGTCCTCGATCGAATCGGGGATGCCGTTCAGAAACTTCATCTCGTTGACTGACCCGTTCGGGCCACCCTCACCGGACGCGCCATTGTCCGAGACGAGCAACACGAGCGTGTTGTCTCGGTATCCGAATTCGTCCAGATACCCCAGAAGGCGACCGATCTGGTCGTCGGCGTGAGCGAGAAAGCCTGCGTAGACCTCGGCCATCCGGCAGAACAAGGCGCGCTCCTCAGCGGACAGCGATCCCCACGGCCGGGTGACGTCCATCATCGGGAATGGCTTGCCATCGGGGCCGGTCCTGATGGTCGAGTCCCCGATGGGGTTGATCGGCGGCAGCTCGGTGTCGGGCGGAGCGATCCCGAGTTCCTTCTGGCGGGCAAGCGTCTGTTCGCGCATGACTTCGTAGCCCACGTCAAAGCGCCCTTTGTACTTGGCGATCCACTCTTTGGGGGCATGGTGGGGCGCGTGGCAGGCGCCGGGCGCGTAGTAGAGCAGGAACGGCTTCTCGGGCGCAATCGCCTTCGCGTCACGAATGAACTCGATGGCCTTGTCGGTGAGATCGACGGTCAAGTGATAGCCCTCGTCCGGCGATTGCGGCTGATCAACCAAGTGATTGTCATAGACGAGGTCCGGGTACCATTGGCTGGTCTCGGCTCCAAGGAACCCGTACCAGCGCTCAAACCCACGCCCGCTCGGCCAATTTCGGCGTGTCGAGGCAAGATTCATCTCGTCGTCGGGGCATAGATGCCACTTGCCCACCATGTAGGTGTTCCAACCGAGCTCGCCGAGGATCTCCGGAAGCATCCCGTTCTCAGGTGGGATCGTCCCGCTGGCGTTGGGGAAACCAATCGCCGCCTCGGTGATACAGGCCATGCTGTTGCGGGTGTGATTGCGGCCGGTCAGCAGGCACGACCGGGTCGGTGAGCAGAGGGCCGTCGTGTGCCACTGGGTGTAACGCACGCCCTCGGCCGCGAGGCGGTCGATGTTCGGCGTATCGACAGGGCCGCCATAGCAACTGAGTGCCGAAAAGCCCACGTCGTCCAGGACGATGTACACGACGCTCGGTGCCCTGTCCGGGGCTTTCGGTGGCTCGAACGGCCCCCAGTCCGGTTTGGAGTCTCGGATGTCAACGTTGACGACACCGCCGAATGTCGCGGTCATGTCGGTTCCCCTTGAATCGCGGTCCGAACTCGGAGGATCGGCGGCTGCCTGATCGCGGCGGCGCCACAACAAACGTACATCGTCACGCCGTTGCTGCGGCAGAAGGCCCGAAACATCCTCGACGCCGATGCGCGCCGCACGTGTCGTTGTCGTCAGCTCGGTTGGCTGGCCGTCCCCCGGACCGGCGGCGACCTCGACGTTCCCAGCCTGCTGGGGCTCCATTCACCGCACGTCGAATCGACCATGCGAACAATCGCACGTAAGCTGTGGTCGGACTCGCCCGCGATTGCGGGGAGGCACGTTCGGGCTCGCGGGATCTGGGCGGTGCCCCTCCAACGTAAGGGTGTCGGCGGGGAAGTCCGAGACCGGTGTCGCAGCAGGCGCAAGGGATCCGGGGACAGGATGACGAAGCGACCATCCATCGGTGCGGCCGCACCGATGGTCACCATGCCCGAAGCCCCACCCGCCTTCCACGTGTTGGCAAAGCCCACCGGGGCGATCTGCAACCTCGACTGCGAGTACTGCTTCTTCCTGTCCAAAGAACTGCTCTACCCGGGCAGTCGGTTTCGCATGGCGGACCAGTTGCAGGAGGCGTACATCCGTCAGTTGCTCGACGCGCATGCGCACGCACCCGAAGTCGTTGTTGCCTGGCAGGGCGGCGAACCGACGATTATGGGTCTCGAGTTCTTTCGCCGTTCGATCGATCTGCAGCGCAAGTATGCGCTCCCCGGCCAGCGCATACTGAACACGCTCCAGACCAACGGAACACTGCTCGATGATGAGTGGGGACAGTTCCTGAAAGAGCACCAGTTCCTCGTCGGCATCTCAATCGACGGCCCGCGCGAGATCCACGATACCTATCGAGTCAGCAAGGGCGGCCTGCCGACGTTTGACCGAGTCATCGAAGGCCTTGACGTGCTCAAGAAGCACAGTGTCGATTGGAATGTCCTGACGACGGTCCACGCAGCCAACGGCGACCACGGTGCCGACGTCTACCGATTCTTGCGCGACGAACTCGGTGCCTTCTTCGTGCAGTTCATCCCAATTGTCGAGCGCGCCACGTCCGAGTCGTTGCCCGCAGCGAACGCCGGGTGGAGCGCAGATAACGATATGCGCCCCCTGTATGTCCAGGAGGGAAGCCTCGTCACCGATCGGTCTGTGGGCCCGGAACAGTACGGGCGCTTTCTCGTCGATGTGTTTGAAGAATGGGTCCGTCGCGACGTTGGAGCCGTCTACGTGCAGATGTTCGATACGGCCCTTGCAAACTGGGTCGGCGAACCTGGAGGCATGTGCGTCCACGCCGAGACGTGCGGGCTGCAGCTCGCCCTCGAACACAATGGAGACCTCTACTGCTGTGATCACTTCGTAGAGCCGGACTACCTGCTCGGCAACATCAGCGAGCAACCGCTTGTTGAATTGGTGGCATCACCCGAACAGCAGCGATTCGGGGAGGACAAGCGCGACAGCCTTACGCGTTACTGCATCGATTGCGACGTGCGCTTCGCCTGTAACGGGGGCTGCCCCAAAGACCGCTTCGCGACCTCGCCCCTCGGCGAGCCGGGTCAACACTACCTGTGCCCGAGCTACGAACTTTTCTTCCACCACGTGGACCGACCGATGCGGCTGATGGCGACGCTGCTCGGGACCGAACGCGCACCCGCCGAGATCATGGACGTCTACCGTGCCGAAGATGCGAAACGTGGCAGAAACGAGCCCTGCACGTGCGGGTCGGGACGCAAGTGGAAGCAGTGCCACGGCCGTGGTGCTGTGGGCCGTGGATGACGGCTCCGGAATGCCAGCGAGTGCGGTCTGACGACAAGGTCCGACCGCGCGCGCTGGCGACGCATGGCCCGGACAACACGTCTGCACGGCGTCGCAACTTCGCGGACTCCCCGCCACGGCCGATAGTTCTCGCACGACGTTGGGTCGATCGACGCCCGCCGGCACTCCGCAATCAGCCCAAGGTCGTACGAATAGGTCTGAACCGTTTCCTCGAATGGAGAGCCGCCGAACATGAGCCCGTGGTCAACAAGGAATACGCGGGAGCGAGACTCTCCATATTGCAGGCACTTCGCTTCCCGCACGTTCCCGCATCCTCCCTGCAAGGTCAGCCTTCCAAGGTGAATGTCGCGGGTTCGAGCCCCGCCTCCCGCTCTTCTGAAAGCCTCGCTCATGCGGGGCTTTTTCCGTTTTTGCCGTGGACTTCGCTCGCCACAACCTTCGCCCGTGCGTCGACGATACGTCCGCTACTTCGCGCCACCGCGCGGTGGCGCGACGAACACCAAGGGAGGCCGGGCTCGCGATCACGGCAGCCGTGGGGCCGACCGGGTGCCAGCCGACCGGCGACGATGAGGGCGCTGCTCAGCGACAGCGGATAGCCGCTGAGCCCCCACTGCAATGCGGCGGGGGTCGAGGTCGCGGGCCATCTGCGGCAATTCCGTCTCCGCCGCGAAGAAGTCAAGGTTGATCGCAGACAGCCCAAGCGCGCCCGCGGCGGAGATTCGTCGCAGCCTGGCCTCCTCACCTCGTCGATCCCACTGGTTGCCGCCGGAAGACACCCGGCGGAGGACTCGCCGTCGACGGCGAGCGAAGTGTTCGGGCCGACCGGGGTGGTGGCGCCGTCGCCCGGGTGACGGCGATGACACATACAGAGCCCTTGACTCGTGGATTGATGCGTCTGCGGTGTCGGCATCAGGAGGCGCGTTGGTGCGCCTGTCCGCATGTACGCGCGCGGTGAGACTGGCCGACGAGACGGTCCTCGTGGCGTGCAGATGAGGCGGTGACGGGGGCGAGGAGCGCAGCGCCCACCGGGTTCGCCCCCAGCGGGCCAAGACCAGCAAATGGCACGCGCGGCACCGGGCGTCAACTCTGGGCCGCGACGCGTCGATAACGCTGGTATGGCCCGCGTGGGATGGAGCCGCCGAGAGGCGGTCGACCGATTCGGCCTGTCCCGGCGACCGGAAGGCAAACCCTCGGCGGGAGGGCAACCGCGACGCGGCTCGATTCACACGGAGCGGCGGATTCGACGCGCCGCCGTGTTGTCGCTTGGATTGTTGCTCGCATGCCTGGTCTTAGCTGCCGCCGCTGGACTCGAAGGTGATCACCATGCGACCGGCGTCGACCGCGCAAATCAAACGGCGGGTCGAATGTCCTCTGGTGGGGAAGCAGCGCCCCTTCTGACCGCGGTCGGTTCCGGCGTAGGCGCGGTGCGCGTCATGGGCAATCAACTCGTAGACGGGGCGGGACAGCGCGTTCGTCTCGTCGGTGTGAGCCGCTCGGGGACCGAGTATGCATGCGTGCAGCGCTGGGGGATCTTCGACGGCAGATCCGATGCCAAGTCGGTGGCGGCCATGGCGTCGTGGGGAATCAATGCTGTGCGGATTCCCCTCAACGAGGACTGCTGGCTCGGCATCAATGGCGTACCGGCGCGATTCGGCGGGATCGCGTACCGGCGCGCGATCCAAGCCTATGTGTCCCTCTTGCGAAAGGCGGGGATCGTGGCGGTCCTCGATCTTCACTGGTCGGCACCGGGGCGCCAGCTGGCGACGGGCCAGCAGGTGATGCCGGATGCAAGCCACTCGGTCAGGTTCTGGCGATCGGTCGCCTCGACCCTGCGTCCTGATCGGAACGTCATCTTCGACCTATTCAACGAGCCGCACGACGTGAGTTGGGCGTGCTGGCGTCAAGGATGCCGGATTCCGGCCTCCGGCGGTCATCCGGCATGGAGGGCCGTCGGGATGCAGCAGTTGGTCAATGCGGTGCGGCGAACGGGTGCGACGCAGCCAGTCATGGTCGGTGGACTTGCCTGGGCCGGCGACTTGAGCAAGTGGGTCGCCGACGCGCCGGTCGACCCGCGCCACCAGATGATCGCAAGCTTCCACGTCTACAGCTTCTCGGGGTGCAACACCGAGGCGTGCTGGAACCGGACCGTGGCGGGTGTGGCCCGACGGGTTCCCGTCGTGACTGGGGAACTCGGTCAGAACACCTGCAACGGCGCATTCCCAGAGCGGTACATGAACTGGGCCGACGCGCACGGTGTCTCTTATCTAGCCTGGAGCTGGGACACCTGGGGCTGTCCGGACGGACTGGTCAGGTCGTACGCCGGTACGCCGAGCGCGTGGGGTGCGGCATTTCGGGGCCATGTGCGTTCGCTGGGAGGGCGCAGCACTCCGACGCGGTAGCAGTTGCACGCCCGCAATCGCCGCCAGCGGGCGTCTCATGCCACCCCGCCGACCTTCGTTCGG
>JADGPG010000007.1 GCA_017882545.1 Thermoleophilia bacterium | reverse complement strand
TACCGAGGACTGCGGTCCAGGCCTGGGTGAGCCCCGAAACGTTGCCCGCTCCGATGACGTTCTCGTACGGGTTGTAGCCGGTGCTGGACGTGCCGAAGTGGAATTTCGCCCAGTCGGCCCGAACTAGAAAGGTGTGAGTGGCTGAACGCCCGGTGGTCTGGCCGGTGGCTCGCACCGAATGTGAACCGGGAAGGGCTGCCTTTGGGACCACGAAGGTGGTGGAGAACGACCCGCCTCCGTCCGTGGCTGTGGTTGCTACTTGGGTTGTGTCGAAACTCACGGTGACCGTCTCGGTGGCACCGAACCCCGAACCCGTCACCGAGACTTTGGTGGTTGGTGGGCCGACCGCCGGTTTGAGGACAATGCTCGCGCTAAGCGCCGAAGGCGGCGCGACGGCCCCGGCCGAGAGCGGGGCGACGGTCCACGCCAAGAGCGAGATGCTTCCGAGCAGCGCGAACGCCCCGATCAGAGCCCGAGATCGGCGTAGCCCGCGTCTCGCGCCCCGCTGAGAGCTATCGCCGTGGTTGATAGAGAGCCCAAGCCTCGCCCAGCGCCTGCACCGTCGCATAGCCAACCCCGTTTGATCGAGGGCGACGGCCAAGCGGCTCCCAGTCGCAAGCCCATTCAGCCCTGAGGCTAGACACCCCGATCGCTCTCCGCAACAGAACTGGCGCCCAACGCGGTCGGCGAACGACCGGCGAGGTAGCCGCCCACCCCTCTTCCTGGTCATCGACAGTTGCTCAGGTTCGCTTGCCGAGCCCGGTCGCGATGGTGTTATCAGCGGTGAGAATGGTTAGAACGTCTCGACGTACCACGAGCGCGGGTCGTGGCCGAGCACGTCGAGGATCGGATCCGGTCCAGGGCTTCACCATCACTGTGGTCACGCCACCTGCTCTCTGATCATCTCAGAATGTGTAAGACAGTGTTATCATGCCATGGCCGAGCACCCGCCGCAAGGCGCGTTGCATCGGCCGCCGAGGTACACCGCACCGGTCGCCTGATCACCCCGGACATTTCCTCCGATGCGGAGTACTGTCGCCCGCGCTCAAGCAGTTCGTGCTGGGCCAGCTGACTTGCGGGGGATGGCGAGATGCGGGCACGTGTGCTTGCTCGGGCTGCGGTTGCGTTGGTCGTCTTCGCAGGGACGGCGATGGTGTCGGTGGCCACGGCGCCGGCGGCACCTCCAGGCACCGATGTGTGCACGGCGGCCGGCGGCACTCCCGGCACCACGGTGAAACCCGGCGAGCTGACCTGCACGTTCTCGTCGCCCGGCAACTACGTGCTTGCGCTCGGGACCGTGACGTCGGCGCTCTCCCTCGACGTCTCGGGCGCGGCGGGCGGCGGTACCGTCTGCTGCGTCCCGACCATCTCCGACAGCGTTCCGGGTGGCAACGGCGCGGAGGTGCACGCGACGGTCCCCGCGACCGGGCTGAACGTGCTCGAGATCGGGGTCGGCTCGGCCGGCGCGTCGGGCACCAGCACTCCGGCCGGAGGGCCGGGCACGCCCGGCGGCGGCGCCGGCGGCTCACAGCGCCTGCCGGCCTGCGTGCCGCAGACCTGCACCATCGCCGCCGGCGGTGGCGGAGGGCTTTCCGAGGTCGCGACCGGGGGCGTCTCACTGGTCGTTGCCGGCGCTGGCGGCGGCGCCGCGTATGGCCGCGTACTCACGCCCGGTGGCAACGCCGGGAGCGCGGGCCCGGCCGGGTTCGTGCTGAACAGCGATACGCCCGCGGGCGGCGGCGGGGCCGGGTCGGGAGCGAGCCCGGGAGCCGCCGGTACCGTCGGGAGCTGCACCACGACCGCAGTCACCGGGCAGGTCGGAACCGCCGGCGACGGAGCTCAGGGCGGCGCAGGCGGGTCGGCGCCGGACTTCCAACACGACAACCCGTATTTCGCCGCGGTCGGCGGAGGTGGTGGCGCCGGCTACGCGGGCGGCGGCGGGGGCGGGCCGGGCGCACCCAGTTCGTCGGACCAGAGCGTCCCGGGCTGCGCCGATGGCGAAAACGATGGCGGCGGTGGTGGTGGCGGCGGCTCGAGCTTCGTGACGCCGGGCGCGCTCTCGTCGGTCATCCGCGACGGCGTTTCGGCACCGTCGACGGGCAACGGCGCGGTGACCGTGACCTACACGCCGCTCGCGACGGTCGTGGCCGACGGTTGCACGCCGACACCGGCGAATGGCGCCGGCTTCATCGCGTGTACGTACTTCACGCCGGGCACATACTCGGCGGCCATCCCAGCGAGCGCCGTCGACGTGACCGAGACCGTGATCGGAGCGCCGGGCGGCGGCCCGGGCGGTGGCCGGGGCGCGCTGGCAACGGGAACATTGGGGACCGTGCCCGCCGGTACCACGGTCGGCGTCACCGTCGGCGGAGCCGGTCATGATGCCGCGCAGAGCGCGACGACGACAACGGTCGGGTCGCAGACCGTCGACATCTCCGGCGGCTTGACCTTGAACGTGGCGTCGTCGATGAACTTCAGCCCAGGACCGATCGCCGCGATCGACGGGCAGGGATTCGACGTTGTGTCGGTGACCGGACCGACCAGCCTCAAGATCGCGGAGACGTCCCCCGAGAAGAAGGTCGTGTACCTCCCGAGCGGGAGCGCGGTGGCGCAGTTCCTGTCGACGTGCACGTCGCCCGCCCCGGGTGGGTTCCCCAACGGCGCAGCCAGCGGCTGCGGTGCCGCGGCCGGTGGCGG
>JADGPG010000006.1 GCA_017882545.1 Thermoleophilia bacterium | reverse complement strand
TGTTCCTGATCATCCTGTCGCTACTCGGCGGAGGCGGGCGCCGCTAGCCTCACCGGACTTCAGGCTTCCGCCGGGGCCGAGGGTCCCGTGCGGAGGCCCAAGCACGCCACGCGACCCCCGATGTGCCATTCTCGGAACCGCACATGCTGAGCGCAGATCCGGTCTCCTACTCGGTGGCATTCGCCGCGGGCTTCGTCTCGTTCGCTTCACCATGCGTGCTTCCTCTCGTCCCGGCGTACCTTGGCGTCGTGTCCGGGGTCGGGTTCGACGACTTCGAGAAGCGGCGCTGGGCGGTGTTCTTTCCGACGCTCGCCTTCGTGGTCGGGTTCACCCTCGTGTTCACGGCGCTCGGTGCGAGCGTTGGGCTTGCCGGGACGCAGCTGCTCGAGCACCGGCATGCGCTCGAGATCGCCGGTGGTCTGTTTGTCATCGCGATGGGCCTCGTGCTGCTCGGGCGGGGGGTACCCATGTTCCTGATGCAGGACCGGCGCTTCCACCGGGCGATGCGGCCGGCGACCCTTATCGGGGCGGGCATCGCTGGCGCCGCGTTCGCGTTCGGATGGACGCCGTGCATCGGGCCGACCCTGGGTGCCGCCCTGACGCTCGCAGCGGGATCGGGGAGTTGGCTGCTGGGCGGGTCGCTGCTGATGGTGTACGGGCTGGGACTGGGGATTCCGTTTCTGCTGGCCGGTCTGTTCATCCATCAGGCGACCTCGGCAATGGGAATCCTCAAGCGACACGTGCTCCTGATCAGTCAGGTCGGGGCGGTCCTGCTGATCGTGTTCGGGATCCTGATGGTCACGGGCCTGATGACGCGGCTGAACGTCGAGTTGGCGGGGTGGAGCCCCGCCCTGATGTAGGACCCGCGTGCACGGACCGCTCAGCCAGACCCGCATCGTCGGGGCATCGATCCCGTCGCCGCCCGCGCGGTGGTTCGACATCGGCCCGCTGCATGTCCACTACTACGCGTTGTTCGTCATTGCGGGTATCGTCGCTGCCGTCTGGCTGACGTACCGGCGCTGGACGGCGCAAGGCGGCAATCCCGACCTGGTCTACGAGGTCGCGCTGTGGTCGGTGATCGCCGGCCTGATCGGCGGGCGGCTGTACTTCGACATCACGACCCCGGACCAGATGGGCCACCAGTGGTACGCGCCGGTCGCCGTCTGGCAGGGCGGACTGGGGATTCCCGGGGCGGTCCTCTTCGGCACGTTGACCGGGGCCTTCGTCGTCCACCGGCGGGGTGCCAGCATCGGCGCCTTCATGGACGCCGCCGCACCGGCCTTGCCGCTGGCATCGGGAATCGGACGCCTCGGAAACTGGTTCAACCAGGAACTGTTCGGCGGTCCCACGTCCTTGCCGTGGGGCCTGAGGATCGATCCAGCCTTCCGGCCTGCCCACTACGCCACCACGACCACGTTCCAACCCACGTTTCTCTACGAGATGCTCTGGGATTTTGGGCTCGCGGGGCTGCTGATTTGGCTCGGAGCGCACTACCGTATCCGACCCCCGGCGCTGTTCTGCCTGTACGTCTGCCTGTACAGCCTGATCCGGTTGCTGCTGGAACTGTTGCGGGTCGACCCCGCGAGCATGTTCCTCGGCGAGCGCCTCAATTTCTGGGTCGCCCTGGCCGGCGTGATCGGTGGCGCGGCCTTCTTCGTGTGGGTCCAGTTCTACCGCGCCGCGCCCGCCCTGCCGGTGTCGGACGCCGAGTAGCCCTCCGGGGCGCCGGCAATGAGCGTCGACAGGGTGACCGGCGCGAGGCCACGCGCCATGAGTCCGTCCAAAATCTCTGGCAGCGCTGCGAGGGTCCGCCCAGTGGCGCCCGGTGCTCCGTCGGCATCATGGAGCAGCAAGATCGCGCCGGGCCGCGCGCCGGCCAGGATCCGGTCGATGATCTGCGGGGTTGTCGTGCGGGCATGCCAATCCCACGCCCATTTGCTCCAGAGGGTTCGCCTCATGCCGAGACGCGGCGCCATCGCCCATGCGGTCGCGTTCCAGACCCCGTACGCCGGCCGATAGAACGCGGGCGGGTGTCCCGCGGCCTCGGCGATCGCATCCCGGGCGCGCCGGAGCGCCCCGGCCGTTGCGTCGGGGCCAAGCCGTGCGAGCGTCCGGTGGTCGTCTCCATGACAGGCGATCTCGTGACCCGCCGCCACGGTTGCCGCGACCGCCGCGCCGTGGGCGCGTACCCGCCCGCCTTGCCAGAAGAATGTGGCCGGGTACGCGCCCAGCACATCGGCGAACCGCGGGGCGAGGTCGGGATCCGGGCCGTCGTCGAAGGTCAGGGCGACTTCGGCACGGCCGGTGTGGGCCCGAGACAGCATCCACGGCTCGGCGAGGCGTCGCACCGGTGGGAAGAACGTCGCTGCCGGGGCGAACTGGGCTGCCGCTAGCCCGAGCCCCGCCGTTACCGCGATGCCGGTCCGGGTTCTCACCGGCCGATCAGCTCCATCACCGCCGACGCTGCGGACGGCAGGTGTGCGAACGAGGCATCCGGCACGCGATCGATCACGACCGCGCGCCGGATCGCCCCGGCGAGCTCGTTCTGGGTGGCGACGACCTCGGCGATCCCATACTCCCGAAAGGCGCGGTTGTGCAGACGAATATGGCCGCGGCCCCACCCGTAGGAGATCGGCGTGCATCCGCGCATGTGGGCTTCGATGATCGTGTTTCCGCCCGTCGAGTGCACCAGCGCGTTCGCGGCCGCCATGTAGTCCGAGATTCCGTCGGTGAAATCTTCGATGCGCACGCGTGGGTCGCGGCCGAGGCGTCGACGCAGGACGTCGGCGAGATCGTCGTTTCGGCCGCAGAGGCAGACCACCGTCCGCACTTCCGGAACGGCGAGGGCGACGTCGACGGCGCCGCTGATGTCCCCGACACCCCAGCCGCCGCCGGACACGAGCACGATCGCGCCGTCGTTGGGGAGCCCCAGGGCCGCGCGGGCGTCGGCGCGGTCACGCGCGGTCAGGAACTCGGGTCGGGTCATGCCATGCACGCAGACGACGCGCGTCGCGGGTCCAGCGATGCTGCGGACCTCCGGCGCGGAGTCCGGGTAGCTGATCAGGTGCAGATCGACGCCGGGTGCGGCCCAAAACTGCAGGGCCGAGATGTCGGTGATCGTCGCGACGACGGGAATGCCGATCTCGCCGCGCCGCCGCATGTGGGCAAGGATCTCGGTCGTGATGGGCCACGTCGAGATGATGACGTCGGGATGGATCCGATCGACGAGCTCGCGCAGGCGGGCATGTTCGGCGCGGTAGAGCGTGGTCTTGGTGAGCCACCGTGACGGTGGGAACCGCGCGAACAGCCAGAATCCCGCATCCCAGATCCATTCTGAGCGGAAGAAGACGACGCGGGGCGCGCCGTGGCTCACCCAGGAGACCAACGGCCCGAGGTAGTCGAGCCCGTCCTCGACCAGAACGTCGGAGTCGGGCACCTCGCGGGCGAACTGTACGGCGAGGGCCTGTGCGGGCAACTCATGTCCGGCCCCGACAGAGGCCGTCATGATCAGAACACGGGGACGCATGCCGGCGGATCGTACAGCGGGGTGGCTGCGGGAACCTGCAGGGTGTCGGCGCGGCACGAGGCGCCCGCCGGACGCCACGTGCTGACCGTCAGACCGGACGGGTGATGGCGCCTTCGGAGGCCGAGGACACCAGGCATGCATACTTGGCGAGCACGCCGGTCGTGTAGCGCGGCGGCGGCGGCGTCCAGCCCGACATCCGCTCGCTGATCTGCTCGTCGGTGAGCGCGACGTCGAGGCGGCGGGCGTCGACGTCGAGGGTGATCATGTCTCCGTCGCGCAGGGCGGCCAACAGACCGCCGCGGGCCGCTTCCGGCGCGATGTGTCCGACCATCAGGCCGTGGGTCGCGCCGCTGAAGCGCCCGTCCGTAATCAGGGCGACGTCCTCGCCGAGGCCTTCGCCGACGATTGCGGCCGTGACATGCAGCATCTCACGCATCCCGGGGCCGCAGACCGGGCCATCGTAGCGGATGACGATCACGTCGCCGGCCTGGATCGCCTGCGCCTTGACCGCAGCGAAGCACGCCTCTTCGCTGTCGAAGACGCGGGCCGGTCCCTCGTGGCGCCGTCGCTCGTGCCCGGCAAGCTTCACGACGCTGCCCTCGGATGCCAGGTTTCCGCGCAGGATCCCGAGTCCGCCCGTGGGCTTCAGCGGCTCCGCGATCGGGCGGATGACCTTCTGACCTTCGGTCTCGGCGGCCTGCGCGCCGATTTCGGCGGTCGTGCGACCGTCCACGTTTCGGGTGTCGGGGTCCAGCAGGCCACCCGTCAGGAGCTCGCGTGTCATCACCGGGACGCCGCCGGCGGCATGCAGGTCCACCGCGACATAGCGGCCGCCGGGTGTGAGGTCCGCGATGATCGGTGTCCGATCGGCGATGTCGTCGAACTCGTCGATCTCGAGCGCAATGCCGAGTTCGCGCGCAATCGCCAGGAGGTGAAGTACCGCGTTGGTCGACCCGCCGCTGGCGGCGACCCCGGTGATCGCGTTGTCGATCGCCGCGCGGGTCAGGATCTGCGACGGCCGCGTATCTGCGCGCACCAGCTGCATTGCGAGCCGTCCCGCCTCGGCCGCGGCCTCGGCTTTGAGGGGGTGGTTCGCCGGAATGCCGTTGAGCCCGCCTGGGCTGATCCCAAGCAGTTCCATCGCCATCGACATGGTATTCGCGGTGAACTGTCCGCCACATGCGCCGGCGCCCGGGCAGGCGACATTTTCGAGCGCGTGGACCTCGGCGGGCCCGACCTTCCCGGCGGCGTGGGCGCCAACGACCTCGAAGACGTCCTGCACCGTCACGTCGCGTCCGCGGAAGCGGCCGGGAGCGATCGATCCGTTGTAGAGAATGAGGCCCGGGATGTCGAGGCGCGCCAGCGCCATCGCCGCGCCGGGAATGGTCTTGTCGCACCCCACGAGGCAGACGACCCCGTCGAAGAGGTGCCCTCGACAGACGAGCTCGATCGAATCGGCGATGACCTCGCGGGAGACCAATGAGGCGCGCATGCCCTCGGTGCCCATCGACACGCCGTCGGAGACGGCCACCGTGTTGAACTCCATCGGAGTCCCGCCGGCCTCGCGGATGCCGCGCTTGACGTGCTGCGCAAGCTCGCGCTGGTTGAGATTGCAGGGCATCGTCTCAATCCAGGTGGTCGCGACGCCGATGATGGGCCGAGCCAGGTCCTCATCCGTGAAGCCGGTGCCCTTGAGCATGGCGCGCGCGGGCGCGCGGTCGGGTCCATCGGTGATCGCGGCGCTGTGGCGCTTGGCCGGGTCGCTGGGTCGTGCGTATGGGTTCTCGGACATGGCGGGAGCCTACCCGCCGGTGTCTGCAGTCTCTAGGAGCGCGCCGCCGCCCGGGGTCGGGGCCGGCACGCCGGGAATGCGAGCGCTATCGGGAGGCGGGCCGGAGGCGACCGGCGACCGTTCCGAGCGTGAACAGCGCCCAGATGATCCCCAAGATAAAGGGCAGGTAGCCCGCTTCATCATGCTTCCACCAGCCGACCGAAATCAGCAGAGCGCTGAGGATGGCCAAAGCCAGAATCATGAGGACGGGAATACCGCGCATGCGTGCTCCTTCGACACCGTGACGACATCGGAAATGTACACCTATTCCGAGTCGAGGGTGGCGGGGTGTAAACTGCCCGCCGGATGGGCGAAGAACAAGTTCAGGTCGAAGTCTCCGAGTGCGGCGACGGACTGCTGGTCACGGTGATCGGCGTCGTCGATGCGCTCTCCCTGCCGACGGTGTCCCGTGAGCTGACGGACGCGCAACGCGGATCCGGAACCGTCTACGTGGATCTCGCCGGTGTCACCTTCATGGACAGCCGCGGCCTCGGATCGCTCCTGGCGGCAAATGAGCGCAGCCGCGAAGGTGCGGCGCCGGTCCGGATCTACCAGCCCTCGGATGCCGTGCGCCGCCTGCTCGACGTCTCCGGCGTCACGCCAGTCCTGATCGAGGTCACCGAACTCCCGTCCTGACCACTGGGACGCCGCGCCGCGGGTGCGGTCGACGAGCGCAAACGTCGGTGCGTTTATGGGGAAGTTGAGTAACGCCACCACCACCGGCGCGGGATCGCGGTTGTCGGCGACTAGTCTCATGGATGTGTGCGCGGTGGCCGGCGGTTCGCCGGTACGGGTCGCGGGGGCTTCCGGCTGCCGGACTCGGGCACGGCGGACAGCCTGCAGGTGAGGCCCGGCGCGGTCCGCCCGGGTCGGACAGACCGGCCGTTGCGCCGGGGTAGCTGGAGGTGGGTGATCAGCACGAGTCTTCAGGCCGAGGGCCGCACGACCCCCCCTGTGCCCGCGGCCGCGCCCGACGAGTTGTTGACCCACGACGAAGCCCGGGCGCTGATCCGGAGCGCGTCGAATCGCGCACCCACCGGGATTCGCAACCGCGCCCTCATTGCCACGATGTACCGGGTCGGGCTGCGCCCAGGCGAAGCGCTCGCCCTGCGCGTCGCGGACGTGGACCCCGACGCCGGGGTCGTGTGTGTGCCGGCCCGCAAGGGCGGGGTGGGGCGCGTGACCGGGTTGGACGCACAGACCGTCGAGCTCATCCAGCGGTGGCGCGTCCGTCGTGAGCGGATCGGGCTGTCGGACGACGGACAGCTCTTTTGCACCCTCGCCGGGGACGAGCTGAAGGCCGCCTACGTGCGCGAACTGCTCCCGCGGTTGGCACGGCGTGCCGCGGTCACCAAGCGCGTCCATCCACTCGGGCTGCGGTACGCATGCGCGGCCGAGATGTCGGCCGAAGGCATGTCAACGGCGCTGATCGAGGCGCACCTGGGGGTCGCGGCCAGCGGCAGCGCCCGCCGCTATCTGGTCCAATACACCTCGGAGGAAGTCATCGCGGCCGTTCGGGCGCGCTCCTGGCGGCTATAGGGCGTCGACGCCCGGGCCTCGGCGCCGATCACGGCCCGGGCGCCGGAGCGGGGACGCTACCGGACGTGCCCGGAACCAGGCTCGGCGCCGGTGCGGACGGCGGTTTCGGTGGCGTCGTGACCAGGGACGGCTTCTTGGCCGCGGCGGTCTTGACTGCGGTGAGGACGGGTCCGCTGATCATGGTCGGAATCCTGCGGCCCCACGCCATGCCGGATCTCCACCAGTCAGGGACGTAGGTCACTCCGACCCCGCCAAGCGATCCGGCGGACTGGACGATCCAGCCGCCGCCCAGGGAAATCGACGCATGCGAGATGCCGCCCCGGGGCGTATGCGGTCCGTTGGAACCGAAAAACAGCAAGTCTCCGGGCCTGAGCTTGGTGAGTGCGACCTTCTGGGACGGTGCTTCCCACGCCATCGCGTCCGCGGTACGTCCGCGGACGTTGACACCCAGGCGCTGGGCCGCGGCCGTGGCGTTGAGCTTGAACGCCCACCACACCAGACCGGAACAGTCGAAGCCGCCCGCGACGCGGGCGCCGAACAGGGTCTGCGGCGTCGGGAGGACCCCGCCCCACACGTACGGCATACCGACCTGCGCGAGCGCGTTCTGGATCACGGTGCGCTGATTGGCTGTCTCGTTGGGCAGCACGATCGTTGTGTACCGGCCCATCGATGCGAGCTGCCAGGGCGACAGGTGGATTGCGGAGTCGATCATCCCGGCGACGTCCGCAACGCCGATCGGCTGTGTGACGTTGATCTCCAGATTGTCGTACTGCGCCGGGTAGTTGTGGCGCAGGCCGAGCTGTTCCGCGAGCACTTCCTGTCCGAACGCCACCGGAATCTTGAGCCGCAGGCCGTTCGTGGTGTGCAGCGTGTTGAGGGCCCGCACCGGATCGGTGAGGCCGAGCACCCGCACAACGGTGATGTCCGCGACGCGGCCGGTGACGGTGCCGCCGGGCGTGAACGCGGCACCCGGTGCGCCGAGCAGTCGGATGGTCGAGACCCACGACAGCGCCTGCACATCCGGGTCGGTGGCCGAGACATCGGAGGGGCGCACGAGGTTCGCCGGGGGTTGCTCGCCACGCGCGGTCATGATCTCCGCCAGGCCCCGGGCGAGCTCGCGTCGGGATGCCCTGCGGCCGAGTGTGCCGGCGTCCCGCGCGGACCAGCCGTGATGGGCGACGAGGTCCTTCATCGCACCGGCCGCCCAGTTGTATCCGGGGCTCGCAACCGGCGCCGACACCGACGCGGCAAGTGCCGGCGTGGCAGCGACCGCAGTCGCAGCAACGCCGGCGAGGAATGTCTTCACCGCGTTCACGTGGGTTTCATCGGTCGCAGCCGCTCGACCCTTTACCCTTCTGTCCCCGGATTTGCGGGCATTTACGGTTTCTTGACCGAAACCGATGTCCCATCTGTGTGGGAACATGGCGGCATGGGAAACTCGGGCGAACGGGTACGCATCGATCGCTGGCTCTGGGCGGCGCGGTTCTTCAAGACCCGCACGCTGGCGGCGGAGGCCATCCATGCCGGGCACGTCGAGATCAACCGTGTGCGTGCCAAGGCGGCCAAGGACGTGGGCCCGGGCGATGTCGTCGACGTGACCGTTGGCGACCAGCGGTTCACCGTCGCCGTCCGGGACGTTGAGGAGCGTCGCGGCACGGCGACCCGAGCGCATGAGCTGTACGAAGAGACGCCCGAGAGCGTGGCGCGCCGGGAACGTCATCGCGGCGAGCGGCGGATGGCACCGGTGCCGGGCGCCGATCTCGGCGCCCGGCCGACCAAGCGCGACCGGCGCCGCATCGATCGGGTCCGGCGCGGTCACGAGGCCTCGCCCCCGCGGTCATGAGCTCCGGACGTTGCCCCATGTGTCGTCGTGGACGAGCGAACGCCAGGGGCGCCGCAATTTCCTGATCGCGGGAGGCAGCTCCTCCGGAAATGCAGGAGGCGCCCCGAGCGGTGTGATGATCGCCGGGTCGATGTCGTCGGGGAGGGCGACGATCGCGCGCAGCCGGTCCTTTTCGAAGCGCTGGAACGCGGTGGTCGGCACCGTGCCGAGGCCCTCGGCGCGAGCCGCGACGAACAGGTTCTCCATCGCGAAGCCCAGCGACAGGACGTCGTCGATATGGCCGCCCTCGCGCATCTGTTCGGGGTAATTGTGACGTGGGACGACCAGCCCGAGGATCCAGACCGGGGCGTCCCGGTAGGTGGCGAGCGTCGTCTCCGCATAGTCGGCCGCCCATTGCGCGTGCGCCTCGGGCCCGGCCCCCTCGGCTGGGGGGCGCATGATCGTGAAATAGCGGGCGGCACCGGCGATGACCAGGTCGGCGATGGCGCGCCGCCGGTCGGGGTCACGCACGACAAGCAGGGTCCACGCTTGGGAACCGCTGCCGGTGGGCGCCGCAAGTGCGGCCCGCAGCAGCCGGTCCAGCACGTCGTCGGGCACCGGGATATCGGTGTACGCGCGAACCGCGCGCCGCTTGGTGATCGCCTCAATCGCCTGCATCGCAACCTCCGGGACACCGTCGCGGGACGCGGCGGTCGGCTCGTGGACGGGCGACCCGTCGTCGCCGGCGTCTCGTATTGGGGCCAGCCTAGGGGACTCGGGGGCTGGGACGGATCCCGTGACGATGTGATGCTGTCCGCGTCCACGTCCTAGTTCCGGGTGTCGCCGGCGAGCACGGCGGGACGAGGAAGCTGACCTGCGTCGATCAGCCAGCGGTTGCCGAACTTGATTGCGGCGAGTTGGTCGGTCGCGATCATCTTGCGGACGGTCTCGTGATGGCAGCGAAAGATGGCGGCCACCTCGCCGACGGTGAGCAGTTCCGGGGACATAGATCTCGCTCCTGGTGTTGGGATCGGATTCCGCCCGCAGCGGACGGGCGCGCGTGATGACGTGTGCCGTCGGGGGAGTGATGGGACGGACATGCCCGGCGAGGGGGTGCCAGAGGTGGGCGTTGCGGATCGCCGTCGTTGCCGTGGCGTCGGCTACGCCATAGGCTCACCCGCGTGAACCCGTGCGCATTCCGCCGCCCGCGTCATTGGCGCAGCGTTATGGCCTTGGGCCTCGTGTCCGCCGGCGCCTTCGCCGCCGCCGGGATCGTCGCGGCCGCCGCCGGCGCGCCGGCGCGCACGCTCTCGGGTGTGGTCGAGACCGCCGGTCGGCCCCTGCCGGCGTCACGGGTCGTGCTCTACGACGCGGGGCGCGGCGCGCCGACTCGGCTCGGGACGGCGTGGACGGCTGCCGACGGGACGTTTCGGATCGCATATCTGCATCCGTCGGGCGTCGGGACCCTCTACGTCGTCGCACACGGGACGAGCAGTGCAGCTGGCCCCGCGGTGCAGCTCATGACCGTCGTCGGTACCGCGCAGCGGTCGCTGGCGTCGGTTCGGATCAACGAGCTCACCACGGTCGGAACCGCCTATGCACTTGCGCAATTCGTGCGCGCCGCAGCGGTTCGCGGGCCCGCGCCGGGACTGCCAAACGCGGCCGCGACGGCCCTGAACCTCATCGATCCCCGCACCGGCGGATTCGGACGCGTCGTGGCGTCACGTCCCAATGGGCGCCAGACCACCACCCAAGCGACGCTGGCGACAGTGGCGGATCTGCTTGCGAGCTGTACGACGCGGGGACCGGTGGCATGCGACCGCCTGTTCCGGGTCGCACGCTCGGGGCGGGACCCGCGTCCCCGGACGACCCTCGCGGCGGTGCTCGACATCGCGCGGCATCCGACCAACCACGTTAGGGCTCTCTACGCACTCGCGCGTTCTCGCTATTACGGACCGCGGCTCAAGGCCGCGCCCGCGGCGTGGGTGCTGTCCCTCGTCTACGTGCGAGGAGGGTTCAACGGACCCGGTCGAATGGCCTTCGACAGTCGCGGCGACGTCTGGGTCACCAACAACTTCCAACCGCCGGCACCGGGCACCGATCCGGGGACCGGTCTGATCTCGCTGAGCCCGACCGGATCGCCGATCAACCGCAGCCCGGTCTCGGGTGGCGGGCTCAAGGGGGCCTGGTGGGGGATTGCCATCGATCGACGAAACCGCATCTGGACCGACAACTACACCGGTGACGATTCAACCCCGTTTACGGATCCGAGCTTCATCGGCGGACATGTCGTTTCGGAGTTCACCGACCGCGGAACTCCACTTTCGGGAAGTGGCTTCACGAATGGGCAGCTGAGCGGGCCGCAGGGGATCGCGGTCGATCAGCGCGGCAACATCTGGATCGCAAACCACACCGGCAACAGCGTCACCGAGTATCTGCACGGAAATCCTCGGAGCGCGCGGGTCGTCTCGGGCGGATCGCTCGCGAAGCCGTTCGCGGTGGCGGTGGATGCGCGCGGCAACGTGTGGGTCGACGACAATGCGATCACCCACGGCACGGCCGGGCAGGTTACCGAGCTCAGCCCGAGCGGCCGGCAGATCCGGACGGTCACCGGTGGCGGGCTCGACTCTCCCCAGGGTATGGCCTTTGATCAGGCGGGCAACCTCTGGGTCGCCAACCTCGGCAGCAGCAGCATCACCGAAATCCGTCCCGGGGGTGTGGTCCGGAGGATGCCGCTCCGCGCCAAGACTCTCGTCGGACCGTGGAGCGTCGCCATCGACGGGAACGGGAACCTGTGGGTAGCCAGTTTCCTGCGCGGGTCGCTGACCGAGATCTGCGGGGTTCGGACGGCGACGTGTCCGGCCGGGGTCCGGACCGGCCAGGTCATCTCGCCGTCCGGATCGGGGTTCACCGACGGCGGGCTCGAGCACCTGACCGCCGTGCAGATCGACGCATCCGGCAACGCGTGGGTTGCGAACAATTGGCGGCGGATCGCACCCACCGTCGGGGGGAACGGGCTCGTCGAGTTCATCGGCATTGCAGGCCCCGTCCGGACCCCGATGAGCGGTCCGCCGCAACAGCCCCGATAGCGCCAGATGTACCGGTACGGCCCCGCGATTGCGGGGCCGTACGGAGATAGCGGAGGAGGGACTCGAACCCCCGACACGCGGATTATGATTCCGCTGCTCTAACCAGCTGAGCTACTCCGCCGCCCGATGCGCCCACGAGCGGTGATGAACCGCTGTACCGCGGTCTCAACCGCTCCGGCGGGGTGGGATTCGCCACGGGATCGTACCGTATCGGGATTCGACCATCCGGCACCGCGCGCGGTCGCTAGTGACGACCGTGACATCGGGACCGGGAACGAAACACCCTGCGGCACCCGGCTGATCGCGATCGGCCGGGTGCCTGATCGGCGACCAAACGCCACAAGGCCAGACGCGAGGTCGGACGTTGCGACGAAGAACTTCCGGTCCACCGAACCGTCGCCGAGGCGGGCTCTCCCGCGAGGGCGCCTAGTTCGAAGGGATGCGACGGTCTTCCGAATGCCGGTGCCATCGGGGAAGGGCACTCTGGTGACCCTCGGGTCGAGGGGAATGTCCGCGCCGCGGCCGACGCAATCAGTGAGCTTCCTGTGATCTCCGCGAGATCACGAGCCAGGGAGAGCGCGTGGCAGCCGATACGAGGGTGCACACTCGGCGTCCGGCCGTCTTTGCCAGCGACCAACGTATGTACCCAAGGGCGTCCTGATCGGCTCCACCGCGCGTCAAGATGGCAATTCGAGTACCGCGGGCGGAGTCCTCACCCGGTGGTCGTCTCCCTGCGGGCGAAGGGCGGTGCGCGATCAGGGCGTGAGAGGTCATCGGATCGTCGTGAGAAGTACCTCGCGTGGGGGATGACGCGACCGGATCGGACAGACCTCGCACCGGACGCGGACCCGCCTCGCCACGACCACCTGTTCGTCCCTCTCACAGATGAAGGCGTGGTGCACCGGACCGTGCGCGGCGGGATCGTCGTGCTTGTCAGCCAGACGGCGATCTTCACCCTGGCGATTCTGGCCCAATTGCTGACGCCGAGCGACTACGGCATGTTGGCATTGCTGCTTATCGTGCTGAATTTCCTGGTGGTGATCTCGAATGCCGGACTGACCGAGGCGACGCTCCAGAGCAGGCTGCCCTGGCATTTGCGGGCGAGCAACCTCTATCGGTTCAACTTCCTCGTGGGTTGCGTCATGGCGGTGGTCTGCGCTGCGGGCGCGCCTGGCGCGTTTGCTCAGTCCAAGCGACTGTCGCCGCTTGCCCGGCGACGGTCCGGCGCTTGGACGAAGTGGGCCTGCCGACAGGTGAGACGCCCTCACGGGCGTCGGGGCATCGCCCGTCGATCGCAGGAAGCCCAGTAGCGGACTCGAACCGCTGACCCCCTCCTTACCATGGAGGTGCTCTACCAACTGAGCTAACTGGGCACTGGTGATCGCGGAACTGACCGGCACCGATGGTCGGTCTCTATGCTGATTCCGCTCCAAACCAAACCCCGAGTGTGTCGGGGCGGCGGATTCTAGCTGATGCGTCATGCTCTCCGTGCAATCGTGCATCGCAATGATCGGTGACCCGACATCAAGTGACACCCAGGTGACGATACGAGACCCCGACGCGGGGGCGTTCCGAGGGCTGACGGCCCGTCTGAGGTCGGCCGCGGCCGCCCAGTTCGTCCGCTTCTGCGTCGTCGGAGGCGTCGGCTACATCACGAACCTCATCGTGTTCGCGCCGCTGGTCCGGTGGTTTCACACGCCATATCTCCTGGCGGCGTGCATCGCCTACGGGTGCGGGTGGGTGGTTGCCCTGATCGGCCACCGATTTTGGACGTTCGGCGAGCGGGAGTCGTCGATGGTGGGTCAGGGATTTCGGTACTTCATTGTCAGTGCGGTGGTCCTCCTTGCCGATCTCATCGTATTGAAGGTCCTCGTCACGGCCGGTCTGGAGCCGGTTCTGGCCCAGGCGCTGGCGCTGGCGATCGTGACGCCGCTGAGCTTCGGACTCAACCGGATCTGGGCGTTCAGTGCGCGTTAAGGCTCGATGAGGACGGTTTCCGCGGACGTGAATCACAGCCCGAACACAGTGAACATGGGTAGGTTGCGGGAAATGACGGGACAGGTGCAGGGCGCCGGGGCGTCGGCCCCCGAACGCGAGGGTTGCGCGAATCGGGCGGCAGGACTCGTGGCTCCGATCGGAGTCGCTTGCAGGAAAAGCCAGTGACCGAGTTCGACGAACCCCGCGACCAACAGACCCGCGCGGAGCGCGCGGGTGACAGCCGGGCGCGCAGCCGTACCACCGATACGGGGCGCACCGGAAGTCGCCGTCGGCAGCCCGACAAGGCCTCGCGCGGCGCCGGATCGGCCCAGAGCCCGCTGCAGCCCGTCTCCCGCGGCGGCCGAGGACGTCGCCCGCAGCACCGTCACGAGGGGCCGAACTGGCGGCTCGTCCGCAACGTCGCGATCGGGTTCCTGGCGCTGATCGTGCTCTTGGAGGGCGTGTCGTACGTCCGCTATATGTCCCAGCCGTCGAGTGTGCCGTTCGGGCCCCGGTCGGTGGAGTGGGTCCGGGCCAACGTCAGTTCGTGGCTCGTCGATCAGGTCGAGCGCGAGTACTACTCCTGGACGGCGCCCTCGAAGGGCGGCCCGACGATCAAGACGTTGCCGGCGGTCGGAATGGGGCAGGTCGATCTCAACAACGTCGCTGACTCGCAGCATCCGGCGCGGGTACCCGTGCTGATCCGCCCGGCCCTCCCGGGCGAAGGTGTGTGGCGGACCACCGGCCTGAACGTGGGCGGGGGTCCCGCCGTGCTCGTGACGACCTTCCGATCCGATCCCGCCTATCCGAGGATGGTCGCCGGGGTCGCGTGGGTCGATCAGCGCAAGGCTCGGGTAATCCTCGTCCCCGGACGCTACGAACCCCCCGGTCATGGTCCGCGTGGTCCGATGACGGTACCGTTGGATCTGCGCAGCCGGTTGCTGGCCACGTTCAACTCCGGCTTCCGCATGGAGGACATCACCGGGGGCTTCTACGCCAACGGGCACCTCTGGAGGCCACTGGTTAACGGGATGGCCACGGCGGTCGGCTACGCCAACGGCCTCATGAACATCACCAAGTGGACCGGCGGTCCGACGCCCGGGTCCGACGTCGTCTTCGCGCGCCAGAACCTGCCGATGATCGTCGACGGCGGCGTCCCGAATCCAAATCTCAGCGACAGCTCCAAGTGGGGGACGACACTCGGCAATGCCGTCCGCGTGTGGCGGTCGGGGCTCGGAATCGACCGCTTCGGCAACCTGATCTATGCGGCTGCGGACCAGCAGACAGTTGGTAGCCTTGCCGCCATCCTGATCCATGCCGGGGCCGTACGGGCGATGGAGACAGACATCAACTACGAGTGGGTGACATTCATCAGCTACGCCTCACCGAACGGCGCCGCGCCGACCAAGCTCTTGGGCGGCATCGACCACGGGGGCACCCGCTACCTTGCTCCTGACGATCGCGACTTCTTCGCGGTGATCGCGCGCTCGCCGGTGACCCGGACCCATGGATAGCCCCAGCACGACCGACGTCGCCGATACGGATTCCGGCGATCCCGCCGCGCTGGTGTCGCCGCGTCGCCCGATAGGCATGGCCGAGGGGCTCCTGCGCACGGCCCGTCCTCGGCAGTGGGCCAAGAATGTCCTGATCTTCGCCGCGCCGCTGGCGGCCGGGGTCATCGGACACGGCGACGTGCTGTGGCGCCTGATCGTCACGTTTGTCGCCTTCTGTGCGCTCTCAAGCGGCGGGTACTTCGTCAACGATGCGCTCGATGTCGAGCGTGATCGCCTGCATCCCAAGAAGCGCTTTCGGCCGATCGCCGCCGGTGCCGTACCCGTCAATGTGGCATGGGGCGTGGCGGCGGTGCTGTTTGTCGTCGGATTCGGCCTTGCCGCGTGGATGGGCGGCGAGGTGGCGATCACTGCGGCCGCCTACGTCGCGCTGACGGTCGGGTACAGCATGTGGCTCAAACACGAGCCCGTCGTCGAGATGGTTCTGTTGGCGCTCGCGTTCGTATTGCGGGCGGCCGCCGGCGGCGAGGCCGTCGGCGTGACGCTGTCGCCGTGGTTTACGGTCGTGGTCTCGTTCGGTGCGCTGCTCGTGGTCGCGGGCAAGCGGTACGCCGAACAAGGGGCGCATGGTGCGATGGGACACAAGACCCGGCAGGTGCTCGCCCGGTATCCGGATGGATTCCTTCGGTTCACATGGGCGATGGCCGCGACGATCACCGTCATGGGCTACTGCCTCTGGGCGCTGCTGCCCGGGCACTCGCCGCATATTCCGGCGCCGTGGCCGGCAATTTCAGTCATCCCGTTCGTCGTCGGCATTCTGCGCTACGCGATGCTGCTCGAGGGTGGCTCCGGGGAGGCACCCGAGGATGTGTTTCTCCGCGACCGGATCCTCCAGGTCAGCGGGGCCATCTGGGTTGCGATCTACCTGATCGGCCTCTATGTCCGCTGAACGCGGCTCCCCGGTTCGTGCCGACGGCGAGGAGCGGCTGCTCACCGGCTGGGGCCGCACCGCACCGACGCGTGCCCGCGTCGAATCGCCAACGGTTCCCGCTGAGGTAGCGGCAATTCTCGGGCGCCCCCCGATTCGCGGTGCGATCGCACGCGGCCTCGGGCGCAGTTACGGTGATGCCGCCCAGAATGCCGGTGGCACCGTCATCTCGATGCGGGCGCTGTCGGCACCCGCGGACTTGGACCCGGTGACCGGGCGCGTGCGGGTTGGTGCGGGCACGTCGCTCGGCGAGCTGATCGCCGCGGTGTTGCCGCAGGGATGGTACCCGGCGGTGGTTCCGGGTACCCAGTACGTGACCATTGGCGGAGCGATCGCTAGCGACGTCCACGGCAAGAACCATCATCGCGACGGAAGCTTCTGCGATCACGTTCACGCGATCGAGCTCGCGGTGCCCTCGGGGGCGCGCCTTGCCCTGACACCTGACGGCCCGAATGCCGACGCCTTCTGGGCGACGGCCGGTGGAATGGGCCTGACCGGCGTGACGCTGTCGGCCGAACTCCAGCTGCGGCCGGTCGCCAGCGCACGGATGCGGGTCGACACCACGCGGACCCGAGATCTCGAGGAATCGATGGGGGTGCTCCGGGAAGCGGACGCGACTGCCCAGTACACCGTCGCCTGGGTCGATCTGCTCGCCCGCGGAGGCGCGCTCGGACGCGGCGTGGTCACGGCCGGAGCGCACGCCGGCGCCGACGAGATCGCAGCGGTGGGCGACGGGGTGGACGTGCCGCCGAATCGGCGCATTGCGTCGGTTCCCGGGGTGCCCGGTCGGTCGGGAGTGCTGCACCCGACCGCCATGCGGCTCTTCAACGAGCTCTATTTCCGCCGCGCCCCGTCGGATTCGCACCGCGGGCTCGAGCCGATCTGGGGATATTTCTTCCCGCTCGATGTGATCGGCGATTGGAATCGCCTCTACGGGCGGGCCGGTATGCTCCAGCACCAGTTCGTCATCCCGGATGCGGCCACCGCGCGATTGATCCCGATGGTCGAACGCCTCGTGGCGACCGGTGTGCCGGTGTACCTGGCGGTGCTAAAGCGTTTGCGCGATGGCCGCGGGCCGATCGCGTTCCCGCTCTTGGGCTGGACGCTCGCGCTCGACATTCCGGCTGGCGCCCCCGGCCTCGCGGCGGCACTCGACCGCCTCGACGACGAGGTTGCCGACTGCGGCGGTCGGGTCTACCTGGCCAAGGATGCGCGACTGCGCCCGGATCTGGTCGCGACCATGTATCCGCGGCTGCCCGAGTGGCGCGCGGTGCGCGATCGTCTCGATCCGGGCGCGGTGATGCGATCGGATCTCGATCGTCGCTTGTCACTGGTGGCATCGCCACCCCGGACGTGAGGACGTCGCATGCGTGATGCGTTGGGAAGGGTGCAGTCGGTACTGCTCGTGGGTGGATCCTCGGAGATCGGGCTCGCGATCCTTCGCCGGCTCCCGCGGGCGGACGCGGCGGTGGTCTGCCTGGCCGGACCGGATCGGCCCGAGATGGAGCGCGTCGCCGAGGCGCTTCGCGCCGAGGGCGTCGGCCGGGTGGAGATTGTCGACTTTGACGCGTGCGACCTCGGTGACCAAACGGCCGTCGTTGATGCGGCCTTCACTGACGAGCCCGATGTCGTGATCGTCGCGACGGGGTACCTCGGCGACCAGGCGACCGCTGAGCAGGATCCGGCCGCGGCCGCGCGGATCGTCGACATCAATTTCCGCGGACTCGTGCCCGTCCTGATGGGGTCCGTCCAACGGTTGCGTGCCCAGGGCCACGGCACGCTGGTGGTCATGTCGACCGTCGCCGGCGAGCGCCCGCGCGTGGCCAACTACGTCTACGGGGCGGCCAAGGCCGGCCTCGACGCGCTCACGCGCGGGCTAACGGCGTCGTTGGCGGGGTCCGGAGTTACTGTGGTGATCGTGCGGCCGGGGTTCGTGAGGACGCGGATGACGACCCATCTCAAGCCGGCACCGTTCGCGACGACTCCGGACAAGGTGGCCGAGGCGGTCGCGGCGGCCATTCCCCGCGGCTCGCGGATCATCTGGGTCCCCGGCGTGCTGCGGTGGGTCATGCTCGTGCTGCGCCACCTGCCGGAGTCGCTATTCCGGCGGCTGCCCGGCTAGTTGCCGGTGTCCGGCGACTCGCCGGGCACCGGGCCCGGGTCGCCGCGGTGGCGCTCCGGGCGCCACCGCACAGCGTGCCGGCCGATGTGCAGATCGACGCGTGGAGTGGGGGGAGGAGGATTCGAACCTCCGTAGGCGTAGCCGACGATTTTACAGACCGTTCCCTTTGGCCGCTCGGGCATCCCCCCGGGAAAAGCCACGGGAATCTAGCCGACAGACCCCGCCGACCACAAGCGCGACGGCCCGGGGTCAGGTGACGTCCGGCTCCTGTGGATCGTCGTCGGGGGTGGCGCCCGCGTCCTGTCCGGGAGTGAGCTCGAACCGGTAGCCGACCCCGTAGTGGGTCTGGATGTACGGATGGTCCGGGAGCGCCCTGGCAAGCTTCTGACGTACCTTGCGCACGAAGACGTCGACCGAGCGATCGCCGGCGAGCATCTCGTAGCCCCAGACCTCGCGGTAGAGGCGGCTGCGGGGCATTGGCTTGCCGGAATTGCGTGCGAGGGCGTAGAGCACTTCGAATTCCCGCGGCGTGAGACCGACCGACTGGCCATGGGCGTAGGCCTGGACCTGTTCGGGGTCGATCCGCAGGGGGTCCGCGTCGATCGCCGTCCGCCCCGACGGCTGCCGGTGAAGCTCGGCACGGCGCAGGTGGGCGTTGACCCGCGCCATAAGCTCCTTCATCGAGAACGGTTTGGTCACGTAGTCGTCGGCGCCGAGCTCGAGCCCGTGGACGCGGTCGTACTCGCTGGTGCGGGCGCTGCAGACGATGACCGGGACGCGCGGGTCTTCCGCGCGGACCTGCTCGGTGAAGCGCCATCCGTCGATGCCCGGGAGCATCAGGTCCAGGATCACCAGGTCGGGCCGCTGACTCTGGAACAGGCGCAGGCCCTGGTTCCCGTCGGTCGCGCGAAGCACGCGATAGCCGGCGCGGGACAGCTGATAGTTGATGGACTCCAGGATCGCATCGTCATCCTCGACGACGAGGACCGTCTGGGCGGTCGGCATGCCATCAGCCTAGCGGCGGGCGGGGCGCCGCGAGGAACGCGACGGGTGCCCGCGGGTATTGTGGACTGCGATGTCCGAGGACCCCGATCGTCCGCAGGCCGGCTCCGACGCGGATCGGTACGTCGTCGAGGCTCGCATTGGCCACGGCGGCATGGCGACCGTCTGGCGCGCGCAAGACACCGTGCTCGATCGGCCCGTCGCGCTGAAGCGCCTGCGACCGGCGATGCGCGAAGACCCCGAGGCGATGGCGCGCTTCGTGCGGGAGACCCGGACGGTGGCCCGTCTGTCCCACCCGGGAATCGTGCAGGTGCTCGACGGCGGCGAAGACGGCCAGGGGCCGTTTCTGGCGATGGAACTGATCGACGGCGAGGACCTCAAGACGCGGATTCGGCGCGACGGGCCCCTGGCGCCATCCGAAGCGGCACGGATCGGTGCGCAAGTGGCCACCACCCTCGATTTCGCCCATCGGCACGGCGTCGTTCACCGCGACATCAAGTCGCAGAATGTCCTCATCGACCGCGACGGCAACGCCAAGCTCGCGGACTTCGGGATCGCCCACCTCCTCGCCGGTTCCGGCGAGTCGCGGCTGACCCGGTCGGGGATGATGGTCGGCACCAGCGACTATCTCGCCCCGGAGCAGGCCGAGGGCCGGCCCGTGGACGGTCGGACCGACGTCTACTCCCTCGGCATCGTGCTCTGGGAGTGTCTGACAGGTCGGCTGCCGTTCCCGGGCGACAACTTCGTCAACGTCGCCATGCGCCAGGTCAGCGATCCGCTCCCCGATCCCAGGGGACTCGCGCCGGACGTGTCGCCGCGCCTGGCGGCATGTGTCATGCGAGCCGCCGCCAAGCGTCCCGAGGACCGATTCCCGGACGCGGCCGCGTTCGCCGACGAGCTGGCCGCCTGTGCTGGAGAGCCGGCCACCACCGCGGGCCCCCCACCGGCTCCGCGCCGCCGCCCCTCGGATGCCCGCCGTCAGATGTACATGCGCCGCCGCGCCGTCGCGCTCGGGGTAGCGGCGCTCGCCGTCGTCCTGATCGTATGGGGTCTCGTCGCGGCGCTGTCGTCGGGATCGTCGGCACCGGATCCTGCGCGCAAACTGCCGGTCATCGCCTCCGGGTACGACCCGCAGGGTGACGGTACCGAGAATGCATCCGAGGCGCACCTCGCGACTGACGGCGATCCGACGACGGCGTGGTACACCGAACAGTACGGCGGATCGCCGACCTTCGGAGGCACCAAGCACGGCGTTGGCCTGCTGCTCAGCGGCTCGGCCGGATCGCGTCCAGATCGGGTCGTGCTGCGGTCGCCGACACCCGGCGCGCGGGTGCAGATCCGCATCCCCGGCGCGCTTGGACGTGCGCCCTTGGTTCCGACGACGACGCTGACCGGCGCGACGCAGTCGCTCGCGCTGCCCGCTGGCGCTCCGTCGAGTCTGGTGGTCTGGATCGTGCGGCTCGTCGCGGACCACCACGCGACCGGCGTGTATTGGGCGGGGATCTCGGAGGTGTCGGTCTGGGGTGTGCCGAAGACATAACCCATGATTACGTGGGAGGCGTCGCTTACCGATTTCGCCGCGCGGCTGGAGCGACAGGGGTCCCGTCGGGCGCCGCTGGCGCCGCGGACGCGAACGGCATATCTGAAGGACGTGCGCGCATTGGCGGCGTGGATCGACGCCCACGGCATTCCGGGCCCGGAGCGAATCACCCCGTCGGTCCTTGCGGCCGCCCTGCGGGCGCTCGGCTGGTCACCGTCCTCCCAGGCGCGGGCGTTGACCGCCGCCCGGGAATGGCTCGGGCCGCTGTTCCCACCCGGTCGCTCGCCGGCCGAACGCCTCGAGCGCCCGAAGGTTCGTCCGCCGCTGATTCCACGGCTCTCGCAGACCGATGCGCAGGTCCTCGTGGAGTCGGCCGATTCCGCCCCCGCCCCGGCCAAGGGTGTCCGCGGTGCGCTCGAGCTCCGCGATCGCGCGGTCCTCGAAGTGCTCTACGGGTCGGCGCTGCGTCGCCAGGAGCTCTGTGATCTCGAGCTTGCGGGGCTCGATTTCGAGCATGAGACCATCCGGGTCGTCGGCAAGGGGGGCAAGGCCAGGACCGTGCCCCTGACCGAGCCTGCCGTTGAGGCCCTCGGCGCGTGGTTGCGCCACGGCCGGTCGCTGTTGGTCGATCGGGGCGGCCCCGCGCGCAGTGAGGTGTTCCTGTCGGTGCGCGGGCGCCCGCTGGACGGCAGCGCCGTGTACCGGATCGTCGCGCCGCGTCTGCGGGCGATGGGCCGGTCCGGGGGCCCGCACCTGCTTCGGCACGCCGCCGCCACGCATCTCCTCGAAGGGCACGACCGCAACGAGGGCGCCCACCTGCGCGTTGTGCAGGAGGTCCTCGGGCACGCGAGCCTCGCGACGACCCAGCGCTACACCGGCGTCACCACCAAGGACATCCAGCGGCAACTGCGGCGCGGGCACCCGCGCGGATGAGCGTCGACCCTGCGGCGTTACGCCGCGTCGTTGCTGCGTTCCTGGCGAGCCGGACAAGTGCGTCGACACGTGAAGCCTACCGGCGCGACCTCACCCATCTGGCCGTTGCGCTTGGGGTGGGCGCGGACGGGATCCCGTCGGCATCGGACGTCCGGGACGCGTTCGGCATCGAGGACGACCCGGAGGTCCGCACCGTCCTCGAGCATCTGGTCGACCTGGGTCCTGACTGGTGGCGGGACTGGCGCGACAGGCTCGAGGGGAGTCCCGCCACACGCCGCCGCCGCGTGGCCGCGGTTCGTGCATTCTGCCGATGGTGGTCGCGCGGCTGCGACCTCGAGAATCCGGTCGCCGATCTGCGCCCGCCGGGCGGCACGGACCGGGGCGGGGCTCGGCGCGGTGCGCAGGACGTGGTCGCGTTCGCGCAGGCGGACATGCGCCGCCTGTTGGATGCCGCCCGCCGGCCGGGGCCGGTGGGTGCGCGCGACGTTGCGTTGATCGAGATCCTCTATGGATGCGGCCTGCGGGCGAGCGAGGCGGTCGGCCTCGACGTCTCGGCGTGCAATCTCGACGATCTCGAGGACCCGTATCTCGTCGTCACCGGCAAGGGCTCCCGGGTGCGCGCTGTGGCGGTACCGTACGGCGCTCGGGTCGCGCTCGAGGCCTACCTGCGGGTCGGCCGCCCCGAGTTGGCGGCGCGGCGGCGCGGTGGCGCTCCGGCCGACGCCGACGCGGTGTTCGTATCGGTCCGCGGCCGCCGGCTCGCGCGTGAGGACGTGTGGCGCATCATCGTCGCGATCGGTCGTCGGGCGGGGCTGACCGAGGAGGGAGGGCGGGTGTTCCCGCATGCGCTGCGCCATTCGTGCGGAACGCACCTGATCCAGGCGGGGGTCGACATCCGCTATGTCCAGGCGCATCTCGGGCACGCATCCCCAGTCACGACGGAGGTCTACACGCACGTGACGGCGGCCCATCTCAAGTCCGATTTCGACCGGGCCCATCCTCGTGCGCGGTCAGGTGCCGGGCACCGTGCAGACGATCCCGGCCGAGCGGAACCCGGCGGTGAGCAGGCTTGATGCCCGGGCGAACGCGGCGGTCGACGCGGTCGCGGGGTTGGCGCCGCCGCCGACGGCCGTGACAGCGCCCTTGAGGATGCCGGCGGCTCGGACGATCGTCGCGCGCAGGCGCCGCCCGGTCGGCGTCGGAACCGCGGCCACATCTGTTGCCGCGGCCTCGAGCGCGGCCGCGGATCGCTCGAGTTGCGCATCGGCGGCGCGAGCGTCGATGGCGACTTGGGTCGTCCCATAGGCGGCGGCGATGTTCTGGCAGGCCGACGCGCCGGCACGGGCAAGATTGGGCCCGGCCGGCGCCGTCGTGCGCGCGACCAGCGCCGCGAACAGCGGCCGACCGAGGGACCGGGCACCGCAGGCGGTCGTGCCGAGCTGAGCGGCCGACCGGTCGATCTGGGCGTATGCCGCCGCACCCTGGGTGCGGAGTGGTCCGATCAGTCCGGATCCCGGCTGTGACAACAAGGCGGCCAGATTGCGATACTCGTCGGCGAGATAGCCCGTCGCGTTGCGCAGGTTGACCAGCGCGGCGGGGTCGAGGTCGGGCCCCGTCATGCCACCGAGCGCGACGTTCAGGGCGGAGATCGTCGCCGAAGCCGTTCGGGCGGCCGCGTCGGCGCGCGTCTTGTCGGTTGTGGCCGAGACCGGGGGCAGCGACGCCGAGGCCGCGGCGCATGCCGACCCGATCGACGGGGAGCTCGAGCCGCCGCACGCCGCCAGCACGCACAGGGTGCCCACGAGGAACGCAACGGCCGCCGTCAGCGCCGTGCGCCGCATCCCTAGAGCCCGTGCGCGGACCAGATGCCGCGACCAAACACAAGGATGGACCAGAGGCTGATCCACGTCGTCCCCAGGATGATCGCCGAGAGCGCGATGTTCTGCCCCGGGACGTCCTTCGGAGCCTGGGTGATCTGCCAGTAGGCCAGCAGGCCCAGGACAACACCCACGGGGGCGGAGGGAAAGAAGATCAGGCCGAGAAGGCTGAATCCGAATGCGACCATCGCGCCGCCGGGCCGCACCGGGAGGACGGCGGCGTCCACGCCGATCGTGATCTCGCGGGGTGACGGCATCAGCTCTCGCGCTCCGGCGACCATCACGACGACGCCGGTCATGGCGATCACGAATGCCACGACAAGAAGTGTTCCGCCCGCCTCCAGGCGCGGTGACGCCGACGGGTGGAATCGCGTCGAGGCCCGGGCGAACCCGACGGTCAGCGCTTCGGTGCCGGCCAGGCCGAACGCGATCGCCACGCCGATCAGCTTTGCCCAGCGGCGGTTGGCGGACAGCGCCACGACCAGCAGCACGGCGGCGGCGATGAGCACCAGCATCGTCTGACCCGGCACGTCGATCGCCACGGTGCGCCCGGTCAGTCGGCCCGGGCCCGAGACCATCGACCGACCCACCGCGGACATTGCGATGATCGCTGAGACGATCGCCAGCAGCAGTCCGGTGGACGTGATCGGCTGTCGTCGGAACGTCGTCATCCCGTGGTCAGTCGGTTCCGGTCGTGGGGTCGAAGATGTGGTGGGCGCGAAGTCCGGACGATCCTACGTGGAGTACCGCGATCGCCGGCCGGCGCTGATCCGGGTGCATACGTCGCCGAAACGCGCGCACGGCGACGTCGATCGGGGCGTGGGCCGAGCGCGGGAGCGGATCACCCGGGCCGAGCGCGCCGCCGGGGCAGACCGCGCCGGGGCAGACCATGAGGGCCGATCCGGTACGCGCGATCCGGGGCAGGTGCCAGTGCCCGTAGACCACGGCGTCGACCGCGCCGAGACGTTGGCGCAGCTCGGCCTCGAGGCGCCGCTGCCAGCTCCGATCGCCGGTAGCCACAGTGCGGGCCACCGTCGTCGCGTCCCATCGACGGCTCCAGGATCCGTGCACGAGGCCGATCCGCCACCCGGCCGCCCCGACGACCAGCGATTCCGGCAGGGCGTCCGCATCGACATCGTGGTCGCCGCGCACCGCCCGGACCGGGGCGATCCCGTCGAGCCGATCGAGGACGCCGACGACCGAAAGATCCCCGGCGTGCAGGATGAGGTCACAGCCGCCGAGCGACTCCTCGACCCATGCGGGCATCTCGTCAAGAAACTCGCCGACGTGGGAGTCGGCAACGAGCCCGACGCGGAGCGTGCGGCCGCCGGTGCGCGTCACCGACGCAGGGAGCGCTCGTGCGCGGCCCGCTCGAGCGCGGCCTCCACCAGGCGCGCGACCAGCTGTGGATAGTCGACGCCGGCCGCCGCCATCAGGGACGGATAGGCGCTGGTCGGGGTGAATCCGGGGATCGTGTTGATCTCGGAGACGACCACGTCGCCGGTCGCGGTGACGAAGCAGTCGACGCGGGCCATCCCGTGGCAGCCGACCGCCTCGTATGCGGTCCGTGCGGCCTCCTGGAGACGCGCGGTGATGTCCGCCGGAAGGTCCGCCGGTATATGGAGCTCGGCGCGTCCCGCCTCATATTTGGTCGCGTAGTCGTACCATTCCGCGGCATAGCTGATCTCGCCCGGCGGCGACACGACAAGGGTTCCGCGGTCGAGGACGCCGACCTCGACTTCCCGGCCGGTGATGCCCTTCTCGATCAGGATCTTGTCGTCATAGGCCAGTGCAAGGGAAACGGCCTCGTCCAGGTCGGCGGGAGCGGTGACACGGGAGATGCCGACGCTCGATCCGAGTCGGGCGGGCTTGACAAACACGGGAAATCCCATTGCGGCGACGGCGGCGCGCGTGGTGGGTGCCGCATCATTCCAGCTCGCATGCGTCACGATGACGGCATCCGCCACCGGGAGCCCGCGCTGGATGGCGATCGTCTTGAACGTCGCCTTGTCCATGGCGATCGCCGATGCGGCCACGCCGGCGCCGACGTACGGCACGCCGACCATCTCGCAGAGCCCCTGCACCGCCCCATCCTCGCCGAACGGCCCGTGCAGGACCGGAAACACGACATCGACCGCCGCCGCCGCCCCGTCGTCGAGCGAGACCAGCACGGGGCGACCCCCGGACGTGGCGAGCATCACCTCGGCGCCGTCGCGAGTCCACGTGCCGTCGGTGCCGATCAGCACGGAAATGACTTCGAACGCGGACGGATCGAGCGCAGCCGTGACGCCGCGCGCGGAGACCAGCGACACGTCGTGCTCGCTGCTGCGCCCGCCCATCAGCATCAGGACCGTTGTCACGCTCATCCCGGCGGTGGCGCGGGGGTCGTCGAGCCCGTTGTCGTGCCGGTGGAGGTGCTCGGGCCGAGGCTGACGGTGAACCGCACCGCACTGCCGGTTGCATGCGAGGTGTTGGCGGCCGGGTTCTGCGCGAAGACGATGCCTGCGGCCGCGGCGTTATTGGCGCTTTGGGAGACCGGTGTGAAGCCGGCCGCCCTGATCTGCGATGCGGCTGCGGACGCGCTGAGTCCGATCACGTTGGGTACCGACGCGGTCGCCGGACCGGTGCTCACGATCAGATCGATGCTCGTCCCGGCAGGCGCGGCAGAACCGGCGGAGACGCTCTGTTGGACGACGTCACCGCTGGCGATGTTCGAACTGGACTGGTTGGTCACCGTGCCGACGACAAATCCCGCCGCCTTGAGTTCACTCGTGGCGGTGGCGAGTTGCTTGCCGACGACGTTGGGCACCGATGCCCCGGAGCTGACCGTGATCGTGACGGACCCTTGCGGGGCCAGGTGGGTTGAGGCGGCCGGGTTCTGGGAGATGACCGTGCCGGTGGGCACCGATGTGCTCGACGATTGCACGACGATCACCGCAAATCCCGCCGATTGCAGAGAGGACGTCGCAACGGCCTGCGTGAGGCCGACGACGTTGGGCACGGGCGCCGTCTTCGGACCCCCGCCGACGTTGAGTGTGACCGTGCTGCCCTTGGCGACCGACGTCCCTTCGGCCGGTGCCGTCCCGACCGCATTGCCCTTGTCGGCGGCGGCCGAGGTGACGGTCTTGGTGACCACCTTGAGCCCGAGCTGGGTCAGCTCCGCCTTGGCGGCGTTGACCGACTGTCCGGCGATGTCGGTCGGGATCGTGACCGAGTTGCTGGAGCCGCCACTGTTGGCGAACAGGAGCACGCCGGCAATCGCGGCGATGCCCAACAGCACGATGATGCCGATCACTAGCGCGGACCGACCGCGCTTCTTCTTGCCCGTGGGCGCACCGGTGCTGCCGGTGCCGGTCGCCGGTGTCACGGCCGTCGGCTGGGCCGGTGCCGCCGCGGCCATCATCGTCGTCGGGGCGGCCGTCTCGGCCGCCACGGCGCCCAGGATCACCGTCTGCTGGCCGGTGGACGCCGGATCGATCTGACGGCGCACGTTGGTCAGCGCCATCGAGAACTCTTCCGCGGTTCGGTATCGCTCGGACGGACGCTTTGCCAGCGCCTTGAGGACGACCGTCTCAAGCGCCGCCGGGATGCCGGGCTCGTACGTCCGCGGGGGCACGGGCGGTTCGTTGATCTGCTTCATCGCGACGACAACCGGTCGTTCGCCGTCAAACGGGACGCGCCCGGTCAGCATTTCGTACAGCACGATGCCGGCCGAATAGCAGTCGCTTGCGCTCGTTAACTCGCCGCCGTGAGCCTGCTCGGGCGACAGGTACTGCGCGGTACCGATCACCGAGCCGGCCTCGGTCATGTCCCCGCCGGCGCCGGCTCGGGCAATGCCGAAGTCGGTCACCTTGAGCACGCCGTCGGATGCGAGCATCACGTTCTGGGGCTTGATGTCGCGGTGGATCACATCACGGCGGTGCGCGGCCGCCAGTGCGGCGAGGATCTGCTGGGTGTTGTCGATCGCCTCCAGCGGCGGGAGCGGCCCACGGGTGCGGATGACCGACTTGAGATCCGGGCCGACGAGGTACTCCATGACGATGAAGTAGGTGCCGTCCGCCTCCCCGCGGTCGAAGACCTGAACGATGTTCGGGTGGTTCAACTGTGCCGCCGCCGATGCCTCGCGCCGGAACCGCTCGACGAAGGCCGGGTCGGCCGTGTACCGGTCCGCCAGGATCTTGACCGCGACATCCCGGCCGAGCTGGGAATCGTGCGCCCGGTAGACGTTGGCCATCCCTCCGCTGCCGAGCAGCTCGATGATCTCGTAGCGTCCACCGACGATCTCGCCGGGACGAAAATCGCCCACTAGTTGCTCCTCGCAATGATCGACTGCATCACCGCTCGCGCGATCGGCGCGGCGACGACCCCGCCCTGGCTGGCGGTGTTCTCGATGAGGACGGCCACCGCGACGCGGGCGGCGCTGGACGGCGCGAACCCGATGAACCAGGCGTCGTTGATCCCGGCCACGCCCGTCTCCGCCGTGCCGGTCTTTCCGGCGACATCGAGTCCGGAGAGTGCGGCAGCCGTGCCGGTGCCCTCCTTGACCACGTTACGCATCATGGCGGTGACCTCCGCGGCGACTTTGGGGGTGGTCGCCTTCGAGAAGACGGATGGACGGTGCGTCATGAGCACCGAACCGCCGGTGTCGGTGACGCGCTGCACAAGATACGGGGTCATTATGGTCCCCTTGCCGGCGATGCCCGCCGCGATCATGGCGTTCTGCAACGGCGTGACCGACAGCTGCTCCTGACCGATGGCGATCCGGGCCGTGTCCTCGCCGGCCTGGTCGGACGGCAGGATGTGCCCCGTGGACGCCGTGCGTCCCGATGGGACCACCATCCCGGCGGGGAGGTCGACCGAGGGCGCGCGGCCGAACCCGAAGGCCTGCATGGTGCTGCCGAGCCTCTGCGCGCCGAGCACCAAGCCGATCTTCGCGAAGGTCGTGTTGATCGAATTCGTCAGGGCGAAGGTGAGGTCGTGCGGACCGAAGCGCTCGCCGTTGAAGTTGTGCAGGGGGTGCCCCGAAGCGTTGACGGTGCCCGTGTCGTCGAACCGGCTCTGCGGCGTGTACAGGCCGCTCTCAAGCGCCGCGGTCACGGTGACGACCTTGAACGTCGACCCCGGGGGATAGCCGTGCTGGACCGTCTTGTTCAGCAGCGGGCTGCCGGGCTGCTTGAGGATGGAGGCGAAGTGGCCGCTGACGTCGTTGAGGTTGAATCCGGGCGACGAGGCCATCACCAGGACGGCCCCGGTACGCGGATCGAGCGCAACCACGGCGCCGCGCTGGCCGGCGAGCAGCTGGTTGGCGATCGCCTGGGCAGCCGGGACGATCGTCGTGTGCACGGCGGCGCCACGCCGGGAACGCAGCCCGAGCCGGACCAGCAGCGACTCCGCGCCGTAATCGCCGGTCAGCCAGCCGTTCTGGCTCTGTTCGAGTGCCGTCGACCCATGGATGATGTCCGAGTATCCGACGGTCTGCGGGGCGAGGGTGCCGTTGGGGTACGTCCGGTGGTAGATGACCTGCCCGCTGGCGTTATTGCTCACGCTGACCGCCAACGGTCTGCCGTCGGCGGCCAGGATCGGCCCCCGCGCGATGAGCTGGGAGCGCCGGATCGCTTGGGGATTTCCGGGGCGGTCGTTGATGGCACCCGCATGGACGACCTGCCAGTACCCGAGCATCCCGGTCAGGACGAGAAAGCCGGCCGCCATCGCCCAGAACACCCGTGAGATGGATCTATTCACCGATGCCCTCCGCGGCCAGGGCGGCGTCACGGCGCACCTTGCGGGGAACGCGCGGCCGATAGGGGACCCGTGACCGGTGGCTGACCACGGCGAGCAGCCCGATGATCGCGAAGTTCGTGACGACGCTCGATCCGCCGTAACTCATGAACGGCAGGGTGACGCCGGTGAGCGGGATCACGCGGACGATCCCGCCGACGATGACAAATGCCTGTACGCCGATCGTGGTGGCAAGCCCGACGGCAAGGAGCTTCGAGAACCCGTCCGGCGCCTGGGCGGCGATCGTGAACCCGCGCGCGACGAGCACAATGAACAGGCACAACAGTGCCACGGCACCGAGGAAGCCAAGCTCGGCGGCGTATGCGGTGAAGATGAAGTCGGTGTCGAGTACCGGGACGACGTAGTGTCCGCGGTCGCCCAGGAGGAAGCCCTGGCCCCACCCCGGCCCGACCAGACCGGCGTTCGCGAGCGCATACGTCGACTGCACGAGTTGGTACCCGGAACCCTGTGCCTCGGCGAACGGGTGCAGCCAGGTGTCGACCCGGGCCTGGACATGCGGGACGACTGCCCAGATCGCGACCGCGCCGACGATGAACAGCCCGAACGCCGCGACCACGTAGCCCACTCGTCCCGACGCGACGTACAGCATCGCCACGAACACCCCGAAATACAGCAGCGGCGTTCCGAAGTCGTTGAGCAGGCCGAGCACCGCCAGACACGTGCCCATGATCACCAGCATCGGACCGAGGACGACCATCGGCGGCATCGACATCCCGAGGACACGCCGCGTGGGGATCGCCAGCAGCTCGCGCTTGTCGCGCAGGTAGCCGGCGAGGAAGACGACCAGCAGGATCTTGGTGAGCTCGCTGGGTTGGACGGTCTGCCCGCCGGGCAGGCGGATCCAGAGCTTGGCTCCGGAGATGTCGGTGCCGAAGACGACCGTCGCCATCAGCAGCGCCACCGCAGAGAGCCCGAATATGTAGCGGTATTGCTCGAGGACGTGGTGATCGGGGATGAACGCGAGCGTGCAGATGAACACCGCGGTCGCGACGCCGAGCCACAGCACCTGCTCACGCGCGAGCACGGGGTTGATCCGGTAGAGGGTCACCATGCCGATGGCGGTGATCGTCGCCACGATCGGCAGCAGGTACGGGTCGGCCTGCGACGCCCGCAGCCGTAGCGCGATGTGCATCAGCAGGAACAGCCCGGCGATGACGCCGATTACTGCGATGGGACCGGCCTCGAGGCTGCGCGACTGGGCGTTGGCGACGCTCATCGCCCCGAGCAGCGCGACGGCCGCGGCCGGCACCAGCAGGCCAAGTTCACGGGTGCGCCGTGACATCAGCCCCCGGTCTTTGCGCGTGCTGCCGCGGCGGCCTTGAGCCTGGGGATCACGGGCATGCCGTCCGCCCAGACGATCGCGACCGCGGAACGCACGGTCGCGCCTTCGCCGCCCACGCTTCCGAGCTGCTGGGAGATCTGGCCGGCGCCGACCGTGCCGGTCGGGACGCCGGTGTCTTGCCAGGGGGCGGTCAGATCCAGGGGCCCGAGTTTGATGCCCTGGTCGACCCACACCGTGCCACCGGAGGTCTGGATGGTGAAGCTGCGCAGCACGGCCCACCAGGCGCCGCCGATCATCAGCAGCACCACCAGGACCGCTGCACCGACCAGCAGGCCGTTGCGCGAAATCCGTCGCCGGGATGTGCTTGCCGGTTCCAGGACCCGCGCGCCGATCCCCACGGCGGGGACCGGCGCGGCGTCGAGCACCGGGTGCTCCTGGGTGGTGCCGCCGCCGCCGTCCGTGCGAACCGCGCCGGTCCGCGGGCCGTAGCCGATGCGCGCCAGCACGACAGTGACGTTGTCGGCGCCGCCCGCCGCATTTGCGCGCTCGACCAGTGTCCGGGCGGCATCGTCGATCGACGCTGCGCTCGCCAGCACCGCCGCGATTCCCGCGTTCTCGACCTCGGTATAGAGCCCGTCGCTGCAGAGCAGCAGGACGTCGTCGGGCCGGAGCTCCTCGGTCGTCGCGTCGACCTCGATCTCGGGGTCGGCGCCGAGGGCGCGGGTGATGACGTTGCGATGCGGGTGATGGAGCGCTTCGTCCGCGGTCAGCGTGCCGCGCCGAACCATTTCACCGACCACGGAGTGGTCGTCGGTCAGCTGTCGCAGGGATCCCTCGCGCCACAGGTATGCCCGGGAGTCGCCCACGTGGACGATCTGCGCCGTGCCGTCGTCGACGGCGACTGCGGTCATCGTCGTGCCCATACCCACCTTGGTCGGGTCGCTCTGGGCCGTGCGGCGGATGGCCTCGTTGGCCGACAACAGCGCCGCGCGGAGGTTCTCGCGATCGATCGGTCCGGTCAGCTGTCGGATCGCGCGGATGGCCAGCTGTGCGGCGACCTCGCCGGCGGCAGCGCCGCCCATCCCGTCGGCGACGGCGACCAGTTCATCGTGTGCGTAGGCGCGGTCCTCGTTGTGGTCGCGGACCCGCCCCGTATCCGACTGCCGAGCGAGCTCGACGACATGCAGCGGCGCGTTCGTCAACGATCACTCCTCGTACCGGAGGACCGTCTCGCCGAGGCGGATCTGGTCGCGGACGCGCAGTTGGGCGTCTCCGGTGATGCGCTGGTCGTTGACGAAGGTGCCGTTGGTCGAGCCGAGATCTACGACGTAGAAGAACGTTCCGCGCCGCATGATCCGGGCGTGCATGTGCGACAAAAACGAGTCCTCGACGGTCAGGCCGTTGTTCGGCGCGCGCCCGATCGACAGGCCGCCCTCGAGCGGGAGTTCCGTACCCGCGGTCAGCCCGGGACCTGACTCGATCACCAGGCGCGGGTGCAGGTTGGCGTCGAAATCGAAGCTGGCGCGTTCACGTGCCATCTCATCTACCTCGGATTCGGTGTGTTCTGCGTCGCGGAGCCCGAACGGTATGGCGGCGGCGACAGCGACAGGTGCAGGATTCGGTGCGGCGGGGACGGGAGGGGCGGCGGGAGTGAGGGGCGGCGGCACGTGGGCGAGCGGCGGAGTCGGGCGGGCGTCGACCGGGTCATCGAGCGTGACCGGGGGTGGCGTCGCGTTTCGGATCTGACGGGCCGAGGAGCGGACGACCCAGATGACGACCCCGAAAAGGAGGACCAGGATGGCCGCTTGGGTGATCAGCAGTTGTGTGCTTGTCATGCGCTCGTCCCCGTCTCGGGTCCGGGCATCAGGACACCTCGACGTGAAGCTCGGTGGCCCCCACCATGATGACGTCGCCGTTGGTCAGCGCGACGCGCGTGACCGGACGACCGTTGACAGTTACACCGTTCGTCGAATCGAGGTCGTAGAGGAGGTAGTCGTAGCCGACGTGCCGGATCTCGCAGTGAGCGCGACTCACGTTCGGATCGGCGACGACGACATCACGCTCACGGCTGCGCCCGATCGTCGTCTCGCGCTTGGTCAGCGGGATGCGCTCGCCGTTGACCACGAGTGTCATCGTCTCGGGGTGCAGACCCAGCTCCTGGGCGTCCGAAGCGGAGATGACCTGGGTGCCGCTGACGCCCGCCAGGGCGGCATTGGCCGCGGCAACCGGGACGGCGGGCGGGACCGCAACCGGCGTTGGGACGGCGCCGAGCCCGTCATCGGGGAGTGGTGACGCTGCGAGGCCCGGGACCGGCATCTCGGCGGCGGGTGCGGCCGGCGTCTCGGTGGGCGCCGGCGCGTCGGCCATCCGGCAGCTGATCCCGAACTCGCCGGGTCGGAGATCGGGTTCGGTCGCGATGGCGACGGTCGGCGGTGCGACCAGGGAGAAGCCGTTGCCGCGGGCGTGCGCCTCGAGATAGGTCGCCAACTCCTGGGTCAACGTCGCCTCATAGCTGGCGAAGCTCTCGTGGTCACGGGTCGACAGGTGGACCGTGTACTCGTTCGGGACATAGACCTTCGCGACCGAGATGGTCTTGTGGAGGGCCATTTCCCGGGCAAGCTTGCGCGCCAGCTCCAAGGGCTGCAGCTGAGATTTGAAGGACCGCCGGACACTTCTGTCGAAGGTCGTTTCCAGGGACTGTTCTATGCGACGGAATACGCTCATCAGATCGGTCCACGCAGGGTAGCGGACCTGGGTTCGGTACCCATCCGCGCGAGGGTACGCCAGGGACGAACTGCCCAGACCGCGATCAGGATAGCCGAGGGTGCCACGGCGGCCAGCCCGACGGCGGGGTCCGGGAGCCCGATCATGGCGATGCCCGCAAGCGCCCCCGCCCACCCGATGCAGACGGCAACGCGTTGCCCGCCCGGGCGCGCCCGCAGGACGAGCGGTGCAGCCAGCGCGGCGGCCAGAAGCCCGGCGCCGCCGGTCAGCAGCCACCACGATCCGGCCAGGAGTGCATCGACCTGGGCGATCACGGCAGCGGGATCCCGGACTCCGGCGAGTACCTGGCTCGCAGGATGGGCCGCCGCGGGGCCGAGCAGGAGCGGGCGCCCGGTCCACAGTTGCCACCCGAATGTGAGTGCGATGCCGCACACCGCTGCCCAAATGCGCTCCCGCCTGGACCGGATCCCGGCGCACAGGATGCAGGCAAGCGGCAACATGCCGACGAACGCTGCCGCAATGCCGACAAGCGGCATCCCGAGGCGGCGCGGCCACTGCCAGCCGCTGGCGATGATCGCGGCGAGGCCGAGGCCGGTCAGGATCGCGGCCCCCGCGCTGACGCGCGCAATCAGCGCGACGGCGGCAACCGCGACGACCGTCGCCCCGAGACGGGGCCAGCGCAGCGCGACGGCGCCGGCCGCACCCGCGCCGACGGCGATCTCGAGCGGTCTGAGGTGTCCGAGGCCGACGAGCACGCACGCGGCGGCCGCACCGGTGGCACCCATCGAGAGGGCCGGCTCGCGGATCTTGCGCAGCCGTTGCTGGCGCTGGACGTGTTCGCGTGCGCCATTGACCGCCACATCGAGCTCGTGTTGCAGATCGTGTGCGGTCGGGCGCGCCGCCGGGTCGCGGGCGAGACCCGCCATGACCGCATCGGCCAGGCGCGGCGACAGATCCGGCCGGATGTCGGAGATCGGCGGCATCGCACCGAGGGCGGCGCGCCGGGCGGTTTCTGCCGCCGAGCCTCCCACGAGCGGATTCGCCCCGGCCAGCAGCTCGTAGAGGACGACGGCCGCGGAGTAGATATCGCTTGGCGGGCCGGCGGCCTGGGCTCGGGCCTGCTCCGGGGACATGTAGGCGATCGTCCCGACCAGCGACCCCGCCGAGGTCATCGTCGAATGGTCGGTCAGGCGCGCAACGCCGAAGTCGGCCAGTCGCGCCCGCCCGCCATCGCCGATCAGGATATTTTCGGGCTTGACGTCGCGGTGCACGATCCCGCGGCTGTGCGCATGGTCGAGCGCTGCCAGGACCTCGATGACCCGCTGCGTGGCCCACCCGGCGGTCGGGCGGCGTTCCCGGCAGGCGCGGCCCAGCGAGGGCCCGTCGACGAGCTCCCAGACGAGGTAGACAAGCCCGTTCCCGCGTCCCCAGTCGAGCAGGCGCACGATGTTCGGATGCTCGAGCCGCTGCGCGGCGCGGATCTCCACCTCGATCCGGGACAGGAGCTCGGGCGAGGCCGGAATCGTCTTGACCGCGACGGCGCGTCCCGAGTGGACGTCCTCGGCGCGGTAGACCGCCGACGTTGCACCTCTCCCCAGGAGGTCGCCGAGCCGGTACCGGCCCAGCGCGATATCCGGGCGGCCGGGTCCCATCAGGCTAACCAGTTCGCCGCTTGGGAGGGGGTCCCTGCCGCCGCGCCGTCGTGCCGGGCAGGACGGCCGTGGTAGGGTTCCCCGGTCCGGTCGACAGGACGGCGTGGGCGAGTGGTGGAATTGGTAGACACGCTAGGTTCAGGGTCTAGTGCTCCTAGAGCGTGGGGGTTCGAGTCCCCCCTCGCCCACCTCACGAAATAGCATTGACGAGCTCTGTATCAGCACTCCGTCGGGAGTCGTAGGCCGTGGCCGATTCGGACGAGACGCCCTCGCCAGGGCAGCACGACGACACCGGCGATACCGGGCGCGCACCGGTTCCCCCATCAGAGGAATCGGAAGCATCGACGCCCGACTTCATGGCCGGCGAGGACTTCTCTTCCCACGAGGACTTCTTTGCCGAGCTTGAGCGGAACAACCGTGATGACGTCGAGACAGCCAAGCCCGAGCTCGACGACTTCGGATTCGACGAGATCGGGCGCGATGACGAGGACGGGGCGTCAGAGGAATCTGGTACCACCGGCAGCGCCGCAGCAGGGTCGCGGACGGCGCGCATGCGCAACGCCGCGCGCCGGCGCGGGGACGGTTCGTCCGGACCCAACCGCAGGCGCGCGTCGGCTGAGTCGCCGTTCTCCAACCCGCGCGTGCGGCTCCTGCTCGGGGTGGCGCTTGCGGTCGTCGTCGTGGCGATCATCGTCCTCGTTGTCCGCAGCTACGAGCGGAACCGACTTGTCGACGGCTACACCTCGTATGTGACCCAATCCGGAAAGATCGCCCAGGCGTCGGCCGCGCTCGGCCCGAAGCTCGTCCACACGATGGAGAACTCGACGGGGCAGTCGTCGACCCAGTTGAAGGCGGATCTCAACGCGCTCGTGGCCGACGCGGCCCGCCAAACCCAGCAGGCCAAGGCGCTCGACGCGCCATCCGGCGTGGTCGACGCCAACCGTGCCCTCGTGCTGGCCCTCCAGTACCGTCAGAACGCGCTCGGGGCGCTCGCCGCGAACCTCGACTCGATCGTCCACTCGAGTTCCGGCCCGGTTGCCGCATCGTCGGTCGCCAACTCGATGCAGCGATTCCTGGGGTCGGACGTGATCGTCCAGGACTCGTACCTCGGCGAAACCGCACAGGCGCTGCGCAATGAATCGATCACCGGGGTCTCGGTGCCCAACACGAACTCGGTGCTGTTCCTGCCCGGACCGGACCAGGACTTCGTTCTTGCCGGGAACGCGGCGCAACTGGTGAACTCGATGCGCCACGTCGGCTCGGAAGCTTCCGGGCAGGGCGCACCGCATGGCCTGAGCCTGGTGTCCGTGCTCGCCGAGCCAGGTGCGATCACCCTGACTCCGGGAATTTCCGAAACGATTCCCGAGTCAAGCAACCTCCACTGGGCGGTCACGGTCCAAAACGGCGGGTCGTTTGTCGAGAACAACATTAGGGTCAGCGCCTCGCTGAGTTACGGCGGCCCACCCGTCGATGTCCAGGCAACGACCATCAGGACGTTCAATCCCGGCCAGAAGGTCGTCGTGAGCGTGCCCGGGCCGCAGGCGAGCGCCGTCAAGCTCGGGACGCTCGGGACGCTGCACGTGCAGGTGGCGACGGTGCCCGGTGAGCAGACAATCACCAACAACGCCGCCGACTACCCGATCACGGTCACCTTCAACTGAGGCCCGGCCCGTGAGCTCGAACGTCATCACCGGACTGGCCGCGGCCTGCATTCCCGGGCTGATCGCCATCGTGCTCGTGATCATCCTGTGGGTTCGCCTGCGCAAGGTCCGCGCCGCCCAGACGGTGCTGCTGCCCGACGGCTCGTCCGGGAGCCTCGTCGACCTTCACGCGACCATGCGGCGGGACGTCCAGGCCGTCGAAGACGCCATCCGCGCATTGTCGGACCGCGTCGATGTACTCGCCGCGAGTTCCAGCGAAGAGATCGCACGCTGTCTGCGCGTCAACGGCGTCGTTCGCTACGACGCCTACGGCGACATGGGGGGGCAGCAGTCCTGGTCGATTGCCCTATTGGACGCCTCCGGTACGGGCAGCGTGATGACCTGCCTGCACGCCCGCGATCACGCCCGCATGTACGTCAAGGAAGTTGCCGACGGCGATTCCGACCAGCGGCTCTCGCCGGAGGAAATCTCCGCGATCGCCCTCGCGACGGGCCGGGCGCGGGAGGGTGAGCAATGAGAGTCGGATACCTCGGCCCTCCGGGGACGTTTACCGAGGAAGCGCTCTTGACGCTGTTCGGCCCGGGGTCCGGTGTCGAGGGTGTGCCGTACGTGACCGTTCCCGACTGCTTCGATGCCGTCGCGTCGGGAGAGGTGCCCGAGGCGCTGGTCCCGATGGAGAATTCGATCGAGGGCTCCGTCCCGGCGACGCTTGACCAGCTGGCATTCGGGCCCCAAGGGCTCGTGATCCGGGCGGAGGCGATCCACCCCATCCGTCAGCACCTGATCGCCTGCACGGGCGCGGGCATCGCGCAGATCGAGCGGGTGATCACGCACCCGATGGTCCCCGCCCAGTGCAGCCACTTCCTCCGCGCGAACCTGCCCGAGGTCGAGATCATCGCCGCCACCTCGAATTCGGAGGCCGTCCGTATCGTCTGCGCGAACCCCGATGAACCCTGGGCTGCGATCGGTCCGCTGCGGGCCGCCGACATCTACGGCGCCGAGGTGCTGGCCGCGGACATTGAAGATAACCCCAACAACAGCACGCGGTTTGTCCTGATCGGCACCAAACCCGTCGATGCGACGGGGCCTGGTCGCTTTCGGACGTCGATCATCTGCATGCTGACACGCGACCGGCCGGGTGCTCTGCTGTCGATCCTGCAGGAGTTCGCCTTGCGGGCGGTCAACCTGACCAAGCTCGAGAGTCGTCCGGCCAAGACGGGCCTGGGGCGGTACCTGTTCTTTATCGACATCGAAGGCAGCCAGGACCGCGACCTGTCGGTTGCGGCGGCGATCCAGGCGATCGAGGAGCAGGGGCTCGCCGACGTGGTTGACCTGGGGTCCTACCCGGCGGGCGCCCCGGACTGAGGCGCGGCGTCCGTCAGTTCGGGAACTGGCGGTTGTATTGCTTCAGCCACTCCGCCGTGTAGTGGCCGAGCCGGTACTCGTCGGGTCCGTTGGCGAGGATCGTGCGGCCTGCCGATGTGGATCGGGCCAGGCTCCAGGTTGTCGCCATCGCATCGCCCCAACCGCGCGGGGCGCTTGCCGGACGGGTCGTGGCCGAGAGCACGAAGTGGACCGTGGAGGCGCTGCCGCCGTGGCGTCCGAGCAATCCGAGGAAGGCGCCGGGGGCTCGGCGCCAGAGGCTCGCCGAGAACGCGGTCAGGGGGGAGCCGCTTCCGTGATACATCTCGAGGTGCAACCCGCCGGCAAGCGCCAGTCCGGGCATCACGCCGCGCCACATGCGGTATTGCGGTCGCCCGCTCGGGGACAGGTTGTGCTCGGGGCCGTGGCCGATGGCGATCGAGGTAACGATGCCGGGCGCCACATAGACCTGCACCCGGGACGCCCAAGTGCCGCCCCACGGGCTCTGTGACGAGGCCAGGATCCGCATCGCCGTCGTGAAGCGCGCGCCCGTGCTGGACGCGGGGACGCGTCCGCGGCCGGGATCGCCGTAGGTCTCAAGGAGTTCGTCGACCGCAACGAGATGTGCCTCTGCTCCGTACTGGCCCCGGGTGATCTGCGATCGCATGGCCCGCGCCATCCCCTGGGCCGAGAGGCGAGCGAGGTACGCGCCGGAAAGCTTGGAGATGCGGTAGGGGCTGTTGTTGCCCGGGGCGAACATGCCGCCGATGCCGGGATCTTGACGCAGGGCGCCACGCTGGGGTGTGAGCCCGTGACCGGAGCGCGGGAAGACCAGCTGGTGGGTCGCCGAGGTGGTGTCGTAGACGATCGTCCGCGGGGCCCAGGAGGACCCGGCGGCCGAACCGGCTGACAGGGCGGCGGCCGCCGCACCGGCGGCGATGGCTGATGTTATGAGCACAGATCGACGCAGGGCGTCCTCCTCATATGAGGTATCGGCAGGGGCGCGCCCGAACTTCACCCCGGGGTGGGAGCTGATTTATTCACCATCAAACCCGGGCCTGACGCCACATGGGCGGCGCGCTGGCGCTATTGGGTCCATCTGCGATGTCGCATGGTCGGCGGCAAAAGAGGGGCGCACCTGGACTTTCAGGGACCGTACGGGGTCAGTCGGATGTCGTCTGGGCGAGATGTTCCCGTGGCACATGTTGTAATTATTTGGCTATGTAACCGCGTGAACCTCCAGGCCGCGGCTGGCGTCCGGACGGCTACACTGACGCCACCGCGCCGTCCGCCAAGAGATTGAGGGACATGGCCCAGCAGGTTCTCGTGCTCAACGCGACCTTCGAGCCCATCAATGTGTGCTCCCTGCAACGTGCCGTGGTGCTGGTGCTCAAGAACAAGGCCGAGGTCTTGGAGCGGTCGACCAGGGCCCTGCGGACATCGACGACCACGTTCGTGCATCCGCTGGTGATCCGGCTCGTGAACTACGTACGGATCCCCCGCCATGAGAAGCGCAAGATTTCACGTCGCGCCGTCTTCGCCCGCGACGGGTACCGCTGTCAGTACTGCGGGTCGACCGCGCGCCTGACCGTCGACCACGTGGTCCCGAAAAGTCGTGGCGGACGATCGTCGTGGGACAACGTGGTCACCTCATGCGCACCCTGCAACGTGCGCAAGGCAGACCGTCTGCCGGAGGAGATCGGGATGCACCCGCACGCCAAGCCGCGGCCTCCCGCGCCGGACGTCTTCATCGCGGTGGCCGCGCCACGACACCCAAAGAGCTGGGAGCCGTATATTGCCGCGCCGTAACGTTCGTCGGGGATCGCCCGCCGGGCGTCCGATCACTCCTGAACCCGGCACCGGGTTGGGTGCGTTTCGACCCGGCAGCACCCCGAGATCCGTCCGGCTCCGTCGCCTGCGCCACAGCGACCGCGTCGTCGGAGATCCGCGGCCGGCCCGTGGGCAACCTCGTGGCGTCGACCCGCTGCGCCGCCGATCCGCGATACTTCGCGCAGCGGTCGTGAAACGCCGGCTTGCGCGCCGACGGGCCGATGGCCCCCGTAGCTCAGGGGATAGAGCACAGGTTTCCTAAACCTGGTGTCGCAAGTTCGAATCTTGCCGGGGGCATGTCAACGTGAGCGGGACCGGTTGTTTCCGGGTATGTGGCATGACCGGCCCACGAGGCCTCATGCTGTCGCCGCTGCGCGGGTCAGCCGCCCCGCCCCGGGTCGGTGCTCCGCTGCGCTGTCGTCCGCGCTCGAGCACCGCCGGATCCGTTCGGACCGTTTCGAGGGGAGGTCAGCCGCCGGCCATCGCCCCGACGACGTGGAGCGGTTCGCGGCCGGCGGACACAGGTTCGGGCAACGGAGCGTCAGGCGGTTCGTGTGACAGATCCTCACTGCAGGCGAAGAAGCGTATGAAGTCCCGGCGGCGCTCGGTCGTTGGGTCACGGATCGTGCCGCGCAGTTCCGGGTAGGCCGCTTCGAGCGCGTCGAGCACCCGCCGCTGCGTGGCCGGGCCCTCGACCTGGAGTTCAACCTCGCGTCCGGTCCCCGCGAGCGTGCGGAGGTGGTGGGGGAGGACGACCCTGATCACGGCAGCGATTGGACTTCCACCGACATAACGCGAGGAAGGTCCCTGACGATCGCATTCCACGTCTCGCCCCCGTCCCGGGACCCATAGACCTGCCCTCCGGTGGTTCCGAAGTAGATGCCGCACGGGTCGAGATCATCCACGGACATGGCTTCGCGCAGGACGTTGACGTAGCAGTGCCGCTGCGGCAATCCACGGGTGAGGGGTTCCCACTCACTTCCGCCCGTGCGGCTCCGGTACACGCGCAGTCGCCCATCGGGCGGGTAGTGCTCGGAATCGCTGGTGATGGGGACGACGTACACCGTGTCCGGTTCGTGGGCGTGGATGGCGATCGGGAAGCCGAAATCGCTGGGCAGATCTCCGCTGATTTCGTGCCACTGCTCGCCGGCGTCGTCGCTGCGCATCACGTCCCAGTGCTTCTGCATAAAGAGGACATCAGGCCGCGATGGATGCCGCGCGATCCGGTGTACGCAGTGACCGACCTCTGCGTCTGGGTCGGGGATGCCTTGGGAGTGCAACCCGCGGTTGGTCGCGTGCCAACTGTCGCCGCCGTCATCGCTCCGGAACACGCCGGCGGCGGAGATCGCGACGTGGATCCGATTCGGATCCGTCGGATCCACAAGAATGGTGTGGACCGCAAGGCCCCCGGCACCCGGCTGCCACGATGGCCCCGACCGCTGGGTCCGGAGCCCGGGCAGTTCCGTCCAGGACGCGGCCCCGTCGGTCGACTTGAAGAGCGCGGCATCCTCGACGCCTGCCAAGACGGTATCCGGGTCCGTGAGCGAGGGCTCGAGGTGCCAGACCCGGGCGAAGGCCCATGGATGCGGCGTCCCGTCGTACCACTGGTGGGTTCCGGTACCGCCGTCATACGCAAAGTCGTGATCCACCGGGCGCCACGTCCGACCGCCGTCGTCCGAACGCTGGAGCACTTGACCGAACCAGCCGGTCGACTGCGACGCGTACACGCGGTCGGGGTCCGCTGGTGACCCGATCATGTGGTAGATCTCCCAGCCGCCGAAGTGCGGGCCGGCGACCGTCCAGTCGGTGCGATCACCGTCCGCGGTCAGGACGAAGCCACCCTTCTGCGTCCCGACGAGGATTCGAACCGTGGTCACGTTGCTCCTTTCCGGAGGGGCCGCGCGACCGGATCAGGTTCCCGGTCATCTGTTCTTATCCTCGGTCCGTCGGCGTTCGTCAAGGCCCCGGGCCCGGCGGCGACCCCGGCCGGGATGGACGGCCGTCACCGGAGCGCCGGTCATCACGCGTCGTCGCTGTGCCGCCGCCGCCGGGCGATCGACTCGGCCGAGTCCAAGCACGCGCGACCCCACCTCCGGACGCACCGCCACACGCCGAATGCCGCCGCCCGCGGCGGACTCCGGGGCGCAGCAGCGCACCGAGCCGTCCATGCACCGGTAGGTTCGGTCTATGCGCTTCCCTCGGCCGCCCCACCTGGTGCCCGTTGTTGCCGCGGGTCTGTACGGCTACGTGACGCTGGTGCGGCCGCGCCTGCTGCGGTCGGGGGCGACCGCCGAAGAGATCGCGGGGCCGTACCCGGGTGCCGGGCTCGTCCCGGGCGGTCGGCGGACCTCCACCATGGCCGTGACGCTCGATGCTCCGCCCGCGACGGTGTGGCCCTGGCTCATCCAGATGGGAACGGACCGTGCGGGCTGGTACAGCTGGGACCGCCTGGACAACGGCGGCCGACCGAGCGCGGATCGCGTGCACACCGAGTGGCAGCAACTTGCCGTCGGCGATCGCCTGCCATCGTCGCGGGACGGAAGGTACTGGTTTGAGGTTGCCGCGTACGACCCGGAGTGCTTTCTCGCGCTGCGCGCGCCGCTTGATCTTGCGCGCGCGGGTCGCCCCTTCGATCCGGCGGGTCCGCGACCGGCATTGTTCAGCGACTCGACGTGGTGCTTTCATCTCCACGAGCTCCCGACCGGTCGGACCCGGCTGGTCGTCTCGGGCTACGCGGCCTCGCGTCCGCGAGTCCTGACGGCCATCTTCGACTTCCTCTTCTGGGAGCCCGGCCACTGGATCATGCAGACACGGCAATTCGCGAACCTGGGACGGCGCGTGACCACCGCCGGGCGATGCGACGGGATGAGTCCGTCCGGACCGGATTCCTGAGCGTCGCGAACCGCCGGGCGCGGGTCCCGGCCGGGTGTGCGACGACGAGTGCGCCGCAGCGGGCGGAGCCGGCACCGCGATCGGGCGCGACGCATCCCGCGAGGACCTCCCGGACCGGGGTGGAATACTCCCTCCCATGACAGGTTCCCATCCCACTGCGCCGATCGCCGGGCCGAACGAACCGCCGACGCTCACCGGTCGCCGGCGTGCCGCCGTCTGGGCGCTGATTGTTCTGGCGTCGCTGGCCGGGCTCATAGCGATCCACGCGACGTGGATCAACCAGCAATTGCTCAGCGACTCGACCTCGAGCCAGACGAGCACGGCGCTGATCCGGGACGCCGCGGTCCGGCGCGCACTGTCGGGATACGTCGTCGATCAGATCTACAGCAATGTCGATGTCGCCAGCGAGATCAAGCAGCAGCTGCCGTCCCAGCTGAAGCCGCTGTCGGCGCCGGCCGCCGCTGCGCTCCGCGATCCCGCGGTGCAGGGGGTCAACTTCCTCCTGGAGCGCCCCAGCGTGCAGGCGCTGTTCGTGTCGTCGGCGTCGGACGCGCATCGTCAGCTCGTCAACGTCCTCGAGGACAAGACCGGACTCGGCGTCACCACCGGCAACGGCACCGTGCAAATCGACCTCAGCCAGCTCATCAGGCAGGTCGGCACGGATCTCGGGCTTCCGTCCTCCGCGGTCAACAAGCTGCCACCGAGCGCCGGCGTGGTCACGGTGATGCGCTCCAGCCAGCTCGGCCTCGCCCAGACAGGCGTCCGCGCAATCCGGATCGCGAGCGTGTGGCTCGTCGTGCTTGTCTTTGCCCTGCTCGCCCTCGCGATGTATCTCGCGGACGGAATGCGGCGGAGGACTCTGCGAAACATCGGCTGGGCGTTCGTGATCGTCGGGCTCATCGTGTTCGTGGCGCGCCGCCTCATCGGCGACTACGTGGTCGGGGGGCTGACGTCATCGACGTACGAAGTCCCGGCGCAGCACGTCTGGGTCATCGGCACCTCGACCCTTGGCGATCTCGGCTGGGCGACGGTGTTCTACGGCGTGCTCATCATTGTTGGGGCGGCCCTGGCCGGCCCGACGCGCGCCGCGACGGCTGTGCGTCGGTGGATCGCACCAGTGCTGAACGACCGACCCGCCGTCGCCTGGACGGCGCTCGCCGTCGTGTACATCCTTGCGGTGCTGTGGGGCGGCACGAACGCCCTGCGGACGCCCATCGGCATTCTCGTCCTCGGCGGCCTCCTCGCTGCGGGGGCCTTCGTGTTTCGGCGCCAGACGCAGGCGGAGTTTCCCGAGGCGACCGTCGCGATTGACCTGCGCCCGATGGTGACGGGAGCGGTCACTCGTGTCCGGGCCTGGGGATCCTCGCGGAAGATGCCCTCCGGATTGGGGATCGGGCACACTCGGTCCACGTCCGAGGAGCTTGCTCACCTGGCCGAACTGCATGAGCGCGGCGTGCTCAGCGACGAGGAGTTCGAAAAGGCCAAGGCCAGCACGCTCCAGCACTGACTGCGACGGGGCCCGCCCCGATCGGGGCAGCCGGGCCAGCGTCGCACCCCTGTAGGGCTGTCGATTGCGGCGGCTTCGTCGGGCCCCCGTGCGCACGTCGTCCGGGCGACCGACCGCACGGCATGTCGGCCGCTCCCGCGGGTTGGGCCGCGTGCAGCGACCTGACGTGGTGGCGGGACGCGACGACGTCGGTGTCCCGCCCACCCGGGATATCATCGGTCGGGCGTACCGCGAAGGAGGCGTCCATGCCGGTCATCGCCGGCGTCCTGCTCGGGTTGGCACTCGTCGTCTTGCTGCTCGGATTTCACATCGGGCCGCACGCGCATCTTGTCGCGGGCATCCTCGGACTTGCCGCGGCGGTGTCGATCGCCGTCCGGATTGTCGATGGCCAGTCGGCTCCCGCACTGTGGGCGGTGGTCGGTGCCGCGGTCGTGCTGGTCGTCGTCGCCGGCCTGACGGCATGGCTCGGATTCTCCGGACGCGGCACCGTTGACTACGACCCCCATCGCATGGAGGGGCTGGAAGGCGTCGCCATCGGCGAGCTGGCCCCGGATGGGCGGGTCCGGGTGCGCGGGGAACTCTGGGCGGCGACGTCGGTAAATGGGACCGCACCTGCAGGGAGTCGCATCCAGGTGCTCCGCGTCACCGGTCTGCACTTGCAGGTCTGGGCCGAGGAGCCCGATCTCGGGCTCGACGCCGCGCGCCGCGCGCCGGGCTGACGCCGCCGGATCACGGTGGTGTGGTGTCGCCGTGATCCGGCGGCGTCGCCAGATCGGGGCTAGGCCTCGACCAGGATCACGAGGGATTCCGGTACAACGCCGTCGTGGGCCATCGCAGCGGCCATTTCCGGTCGTTCCATCGCCTTCATCACCACGTCCAAATCGGCGATGTCCATGAGCACGGCGACGCGGGTCGGATTTGTCGGGTCGACGAACGTTCGGATGTTGGTGACACCAAGCGGTCCAAAGACCTCTTCGCGCTTGGGAGAGGCGAGCCAGTGCTCGGTGTCCTTGATGTCGTGATGCGCGATTACAGTCGGCAATGGGGGCTCCTGGAATCAGGGCGTGGCGGGGTGCCGCACCTCACAACCGAACCTACGCCCATCGCCATCGTCAACGCGAATCCGGCCGATGCCGTGGATGGCGACCGCACAACGCCCTCGGCTGCCAGGCTCCGATCAGTCGCGTTAGGAACCTGCGTACGCGGGACGGCTAGCCTGCAGGCGTGTAGAGGAATGGAAGCTTCTCGGCGACCTCGGCGAGCCGGGGTGCGGACCGATCGCGAGCGGAGACGATGACGTCCATCCGGGGCCATGGTGCGGCGACGTCCGGGTCGTCCCAGGCGATGCCCGCCTCGGTGGCGGAATCAAAGTAGGCCGAGCATCGGTAGATCACATCGGCGATCTCGCTCACCACGACGAAACCGTGGGCGAGGCCCACTGGGACGTACAGCATCCGGCCGGTCTCGTCGCTGAGCTCGACGGCGAGCGATGTCCCGTACGTCGGAGAGCCCCGGCGCAGATCGACGATGACGTCGAGGATTTCCCCGCGTGCGCAGCGCACGAGCTTGGCCTGCCCCGGATCGGTCTGGAAGTGCAGGCCTCGCAGGACTCCTCGTGTCGAGCGAGAGTGGTTGTCCTGCAGCCACGGATGGGTGATGCCGATGGCGGGAAACCAATCCGCACGGGCCGTCTCGAGGAAGAAGCCGCGCTCGTCGCGGAAGATCGTCGGTTCGATGATGACCGCGTCGCGAATCTCGGTGGGAATGACGCGCACGGGCCTCCTTGGCTCGTCGGCTGGCGGCGAGGATAGCCGCCACTCGGCAGCCGGTCCTACAGGCCCTAAGCGCACCGTACCAAGATAGCTCCAGCTGGCTGGTCCCGTCAGACCGCACGAATCGGGTGCGCAAGCCGCTCCATCCTTCGCAGAACCTCATAGCGGTGATGCGGCGTGGGCCGCACGGAGATCTAGCCAGCTTCACCCCCATTCACTCGGCCATCGGCGCCTACTCGCGGCCGGTGTGTTCGGGATTTGCCGGGCCGAATGGTGCAGGTTCGGGTACGCGAGAATCCGTGCCCGCCCCCGAGTGCGATTGCGATCAAAGCTGTTCCGGGGTTCGTGCGGATGTAGCCGGTTGGTCTTCGGGCGGTATGCGTGATGTGCTCGATCACCGAAGCGACCTCTCGGCGACGAAGGATCGCTCGACGACAACCGCAAGCGCCTGTTGGCGAACCCGGCGATAATCTTCGAGATCTTCGAGGTTCTGGCGTTGGTGGTCTGCTTACGGCAGCCATCTGGCTCCTCGGCTGATGCGGGGGCTATCCGCCTTGGTCGACGGCCTGAGAGCTCTGGGCTACCGAGTACAGAGCGCCTGGGATCCCGGCGCATCGCCACAAGCCGCTGTCGCGGCACGGGTATCGGCGACCTCGCAGAGCAGAGCGCGGGCCTCAGGGCTCCCTATCGGACCAACGGACGTCGGTCGTTCGCTTCAGCGGATGTCGACCTCTCGGAGTCACCTCCAAGGTCCTTGTCCCATGCAACGACGAGGACGATATTGGCGACGGCCAGGACCATTTGGGCAGCATCGACGCCACCCGCATTTTGGGGCTGCGGCGGCATCGCCTGCCATCGGCCGTACGCAAAGCACCGCCGCCATCTCCTATATTCACCTCGGAAGGTCGATAGGGGCGGGCCCCGTGATGAGGGAGAGGCGTGATGCGTGACGCGTCGAGCCCCGGATCAGTAGCCGTGCCGCCCGGCGTCCCGCGGCGAGTCCGTAGCGAGGAGATCTCTGCATGGCGTGACCTGTACCGCCACAGTTTGCGGCTAGGCGGCGGGTGGTTGCTGCGGGGCTGGCGGCACCGTTGGCGCGGGGCTCGTGTCGGACTTTGCCGACTGGCAATCCCGCTGGACCCGTGGCGGTATTGGGAGCTCGGCCGGATCGCCGGCGAGCGAATCGGCGACCGGGTCTTGGACGTGTCCAGCCCGAAGCTGTTGGCGAGCTATCTGTCGCGCATCGGAGCGGGCGAGTGGGTTTGCGTCGACCTGTTCGATGCTGAGATTGACAACTGGCGCGCAGTGGATCCGACCCTCGACCTCAGGGTTGAGGATGCCCGTCAGCTGAGCTTCCCGGCCTCGAGCTTCGACGCCTGTGTCTGCGTCTCGGTCGTGGAGCATATTCCCGACGACGGCGACACCGAGGCGATGGCGGAGATGTGGCGGGTCTTGCGACCCGGCGGGGTCCTTTACCTGACCACAATGATCGAGCGGCACGCCCGAGACGAGTTCATCGATCGCAAGATCTACGGCGCCGCCAGCGAAGCGGTTGGCGACCGTGTCTTCTATTCACGGTATTACGACGAGACGACCATCGGGTCGCGGCTGCTGCGTCAGCCGTGGCGCGTCGAGCAGGTCGAGCGCGTTCGTCAAGTGAATTCAGCTCTCCAGCGACGCTTCGTTGATTGGCGCCCCTGGTCCTATGCGCTCGGTTGCGCCCTGCGCTGGCGTTGCCCGGACAACTTCGCCGTCGTCGGCGCGGCCGATGCGCTGGAGGATGGCGAGGAGGGAATCTTGTATCTCTTGTTGCGCAAGCCCGTGGACGATGGCGGAGATCGTAGTCCGAGCCGCGAGGATCGCACGGAACGCCTGTCCCACTAGAGTGGGGCCTCTCTGATGCGCCGCGGGAAACGCGACCTCCGACAGATGCAAGGTTGGCGGAGCAACCGCATTCGGCGATGGCCTGTGGGTTGATCTGGACAGGGACGCCAACCATCACCTCTGCCTACGTCGTCTTGCGTCGCCCACAGGAGTTCTTGCATCGCTCCGTGTGAAAAGTGCCGGCTTCGCCCTGCGTGGTGGCCGGACTCACTGACCCGAGGGTGCCGATGGGCGTGGCCCACTCTGATCCCCAGGGTCGTCAGGGTATCGATCAATGCTACCGGCCCTCTAGGGGCACTCCGTGCTCGAGGAGGTCCAACGCTAGCCGCACCCGGCCGGTCAGGTAGCGGGAGGCGCGCTCAGCGCAGGGCGGTAATCGCCACTTGTAGGTCATCGCGCTCGCGCTGCCGCGAGAAGCGCGACACGGCCCGCTCCCGGGCCGCGTCGCACCACCTCGTGGGGTTCGGGTCGTCGACGATGAGCGCAATCGCGGCTCCGAGGGTTCCAACGTCCCCCGGCGGGGTTGCGATTCCGGCGCGGTCCATGACTCCGCGCACCCCGGGGAGTGCCGACGCGACTACCGGCGTGCCACAGGCCATGGATTCAATCAGCACGATTCCGAATGCCTCGCCCTGGGTCGTTGACGGTAGGACTGTGACGGTGGCGGCTCGGTAGAGATCAACGAGATCCTCGTCCGAGACGCGACCTGCGAATCGCACGGCATCGGCGGGAAGTAGCGTGTCCGCAAGGGCCGCGTACTCGGGGCGCATGTCACCGTCACCGGCGATGACGAGCTGCGCATGATCGGCAAGACCGGGTGCAGACGACATAGCTCGGATGAGATTGGTAACACCCTTGAAGGCGCCGGCGCGCCCCAGGGTGCCGACGAACAGCACGATCTTTCGGTCGGGTGCGAGACCCAGCTCTTGGCGGCGCGGGGCGGACAATTTGGCGGGCGTGAATCGGTCCGTGTCGACCGCATAAGGGAGCTCACGCACCCTGGGCAGCTGCAGGCGGGCGATTGTCGAATGTTCGAGGTAGTCGCGCGAACTCACGAGCACCTCGCGGGCGCCTCGCAGGATCCACGGGGCGCACAGGCGCCGATGCGCCGCGATGGCGGCCCCTTGCCACCCGCTGAGCACGACATCCATATGGAAGAACGCCAAGTAGGGGATGCCTGACAGTCGCGCCCCAAGGGCGGCCGGCTCCTCGCCGCCGTAGAAAGGCAGGTGGATGTACAGCGCGTCGTATCGACGCACACGCCAGAGCAAGTCGGGCATGACCGCTCCGAGTCCGTTGCGCACGAGCGGCCGTCGGCGATCGATGCGAATCCCGTCGATCTCCATCGTGCCGCGCCCGAAGTCGTCCGACGGGCAGATGACCTCGACGTCGTGACCGAGTTCGACCAGGGCGTGCGCATGGCGCTCGGCCGCGACACAGATCCCGGCGCGATACGGGGCGTACGCGCACACGATCACCCCGATCTTCATCGGCACGCCCCGGGGCACCGGGCCCCGCGACGTCGGGGCGGTCCTCAGGACAGCCGCTCCAGATCCGCGTCGACCATCATCTGCACGAGCCCGGTGAAGTCCACGGTCGCCTCCCAACCGAGCTCGCCATGGGCCTTGGACGCGTCGCCGACGAGCAGATCGACCTCGGCCGGGCGAATGAGCGCGGGGTCGGTGCGGACATGGTCACGCCAGTCGAGCCCGACATACCCGAACGCCGTCTCGACGAGTTCCTGCACGGAGTGGGTCACCCCGGTAGCCACGACATAATCGTCCGCAGTATCCGCCTGGAGCATGAGCCACATCGCGCGCACGTAGTCGGCGGCATATCCCCAGTCCCGCCGGGCGTCGAGGTTGCCGAGCGTCAGCGTGTCAGTCATTCCAAGCTTGATGCGCGCAACGCCGTCGCTGACCTTGCGGGTCACGAACTCCAACCCGCGACGAGGCGACTCATGGTTGAAGAGAATGCCCGAGCAGCAGAACATCCCGTAGCTTTCGCGATAGTTGACGGAGATGTAGTGGCCGTAGGCCTTGGCCACGCCGTAGGGGCTGCGCGGATGGAACGGAGTGAGCTCGTTCTGGGGCGTCTCTCGCACCTTGCCGAACATCTCGCTCGAGCTCGCCTGATAGAAGCGGATTGCCGGATTCACCTGACGAATTGCCTCGAGGAGGCGCGTCACGCCCACCGCCGTGAACTCCGCGGTGAGGACCGGCTGACTCCAAGACGTCGGCACAAAGGACTGTGCGGCGAGTCCATAGACCTCGTCAGGGCCGGCTTGAAGGAGCGCGCTCGTCAGTGACGGCTGGTCGAGAAGATCGCCTTGGACGAATCGGACGCGATCGCGCAAGTGCTCGATGCGCTCGTATGACTCGGTTGATGCCCGCCGCACCATCCCCCACACGTCATACCCCTGCTCGAGCAGAACCTCAGCGAGGTAGGACCCGTCCTGGCCGGTGATGCCGGTAATCAGCGCCGTCTTTGGCACGTCATCGCTCCTTGTCCGTGACGTGGGCGCGCCACCATTCCAGCGTGTCAGCGAGCGTCTGCTCGAGCGGGATCTCTGGGCGCCAACCGGTCGCCGCGGCGATCCGCTCGAAACTACCGTAAAGGTTCGGCTGTTCTCCGGACCGGACCAGGGCCGGATCCTGTTCCACTTGCACCTCGAGCCGGCTGCATGCCGCCAACCCGTCGATCAGGTCGGAAATCGCGCGCGAGACGCCCGCGCACACGAAGTACGGGTCCCCGGGCTCACCGGTTTCCAGTAGCGCCAGGTAGGCGCGCACCACGTCGCGGACGTCGGTGAAGTCACGCCGGGTCGCGATGTTGCCGACCCGGAGCCGCACCGCATCCTCGCCCCGCATTTCGGCCAGCGCGATCTGCCGGGCGATGCTCGGGACGACAAAGCGCACATCCTGCCCGGGGCCGATGTGGTTGAACGGGCACACCCGCACGACGTCCATCCCGTAGCCGAGGTGGTACTGGACAGCCGCGAGGTCGGCGGCGGCTTTGGATGCCCCATACGGCGAGACGGGTCGGAGCACCGTGGCGGCACTGATCGGCAACTGCTCCGGCGCGACGAGACCGAACTGCTCGCTGCTGGTTACCACGAGCACGCGAGTTGCGGGTGCTGCGAGGCGCACAGCCTCGAGCACCGCCAGCGTGCCGCCGAGGTTGACGTCCCAGGTCTGCGCCGGCGCACCGAAGGACCGCCCCACCGATGCGCCACCGGCGAGATGGGCGAGCGCATCGGGGCGCGTCTCGGCCACCGCGGCCCGCACCGCGCCGGGGTCGGTCACATCGGCGACGAGCGTTGCGATCCCGGCCGGAACGTGCTCGGCGGGGGGATCACGGACCAAGCCGACGACCTGGTGGCCGTGCTGCGCCAGGAGCGTGCACAGGTGGTGGCCGACGAAGCCGGTCGCCCCGGTCACGAGTACTCTCACTTGCCGCCTTTCAACCGCGATGCGCGGTGGTCGACTGGGGTGGCGATTCTACAAGCGACCCCGGTGCGGGCGGGGTAGGCCCCGGTTACGGCGCCCACCTGCGGTAGACCGCGATCTCGGTCCCGAAATCGTGCAGCACGGCGATGCGGTGGAAGCACGACAGCGACGGGTGGTCCGCGACCCGGGCGACGACGTACTGAATCTCCAGGAACGCGGTTTGGGGGTTGCACAGGTCGATGCGCAGGGCCGCCGTGCCCTGGACCTGACTGGACAGCGCCGCAGGATTCACCCGGTAGTCCTCGTACCAGAGGATGTCGAGGTAGTTGTTCCAGATGCGTCGCTGCCTTGGCGCGAGGCGCGTCCAGACATCCGGGTTGGGGTAGTAGGTCATCCCGGAGATCAGCGCACTGGGCGAGGCGGCGATCACCGTGCCGGCCGGGTAGTACAGCGACGCCCACCGGGTCGGACCCTCGGCGCGGGCGCGGGTCGCGACGAACTTGGCCAGCGGCGACGACACGAGCGGGCCCAGGCCGCGGTAGAGCGGCCCGACCGCGCAGTAGGAGGCGAGGCTGATCACGGCCAGTCCGATCGCCGCACCGGCGCGCGCCCGGCGCCCGAAGACGAGCGCCACCGTCAGGCCGGCGACCGCCACCGCGACCGCGACCGCGACTACCAGTCCGAGCGGGGTGATGTGCACCAGAACGACTGCGACGGCCACAACGAGCACCGCGCTGGCCAAAAGCGCCACAACGGCGCCGATCACGAGCCATCTGTCCGGAAGGCGCAGCCGGCCGGCGCCGAGATGCAGGACGATGAGCGTCGTAAGTCCGATGGCCAAGTACGTGCGGTTGCCCGGGATCAGACTGAGGCCCAGATGGCCGACGAACCCGGGCAGCGGCGCCATTGCCCAGGCCAGCATCACCAGACCGCCGAGACTCGCGCCGGCGGCGGTCCAGTACCAGCCGTCCCGGTACGGCGCGGAACTTGACGCGTTCCGGCGGCACCGGACCTCCAGGCCGATCGCGACCGCGATCAGCACCAGCGCCGGCAGCGGGAACCACACCGACGCCGCCTCGCTCAGGTTCTGGACACCCACGTTCCTCAGCGAGCCAGAGTTGAAGGACATGAAGAAGTTCAACGGCGCGCTCAGCAGGTGGGCCCACGAGCCCTCGCCCGGAATCGAATGCCGCTGACCCGGGTAGTAGGTCCCCCGGATCGCGGTGATCGCGGCGGCGTTCTGCCAGCGCCAGATGAGCATCACGGCCCCCGCGGGGACTGCGAACGCCGCCGCGACCAGGGCAACCCGCCGCACCGGCACCCGCCGGTCGCGCGCGGCGCCGACGACGGTGAGCGCGACCACGAGACCAATCGACACGAGCCACGGGGGATACAGCCCCAGGACGCCCACCACAGCCGCCCAGGCCGCGGCTACCGCCATCCCGGCAGCCGCGGCGATGCGCCGCGCACGTAGCGCGAACACGAACAGCGCGCCCGCCGCGGTGATCGCACCCAGCGTTAGTCCGGGGCTGTCGCTCCACCAGGCGACATAGGGCGCCAGCCCCAGGACGACGGCCAGGCACGACCCCACCAGCGGTGAGGCGCGCAGCGACATGAGCAGCAGATAGACGCCGATGAGCCCGAGCGCGACCGGGACCCACCAGTGCCAGGCGAAGCCGATCGACAGCGCGGTCGTCGACTCGCTGCCGAGCGCCAGCATCCCCCACTGCTGCGGCTGGAAGACGGCGGTCCAGTCGGCGACAGGAACCCCGAGCGAGGTCGCGTCGAGGTTGATGTCGTTCAGACCCAGCCAGGCATGGGTCGGGAACCCTTTTTGCGCATTGCCGATCGTCGCCGGAGTAGACAGGTTGAATTCGTCCGAACGGATGCCGCGCGGATGGCCGACGATCAGTCCGGGGTCGGAGGCCCAACCGGGCTCGAGACGCGCAATCGAGGACTGGTTGAGCTGCAGCCCCGACAGCACCAGCGTCAGCAGCACCACGACAACCGGGAAGACCGCCGGGCGCAGCCACGCAGCCGTCCCCTCGCTCACGCGGTTCCGTATCCGATGACTGGCACTCGCACCCCCCAGGCGCTCTCGACGGGCTCGGCCGCCGCTCCGCCCCAGTACATTCTTCCATGTGTCCGGCGGCACCTCCCGGACGTCCAGGGCGTCCGGAATCGCGCGGCTGCCGGCGACGGGCCCGCCATCGGTGCGTTCAGCGACCCCGCGGCACCAATTCGGCGTCGTCAGTGCATTGGCCGAGACGTGGACGGAGCTCGGTTGCATCACCGATGCGGATGACGATGTTCCTCGTGTCCACATGCGGGAGACCGACACCAGATCGGCGGATTGTCGTACCCGCCTCGTGACGGGGTCGGCTCGGGGAGGGTATATATGATCAGGTGTGACGCTGTTCCGAGGAGGCCCAGACGCCACTGATCTCGATTGTCGTACCCGTGTTCAACGAGCAGGAAGTGCTCGATGAGCTCTACCGGCGTCTGATCGCGGCCACCGACGGCGTCGACCACGAGGTCGAGATCGTCTTCGTCGATGACGGCTCTCGGGACCGCTCGCACGACATCATCCGTGACCTCGCCGCGCGCGACCGCCGGGTCCGGGCAGCGTTCTTCTCGCGGAATTTCGGGCATGAGGCGGCAATCCACGCCGGCCTGCGCGAGGCGTGTGGGGATGCGGTTGTGGTGATGGATGCCGATCTTCAGGACGCGCCTGAGGCGCTGCCTGAGCTGATCCATGCTTGGGAGCGTGGGGCCGACGTGGCGTATGCCGTGCGGCACGATCGCAAGGAAAGCGCGCTTCAACGGGCGGCCTTCTCGGCGTACTACCGCATCGCAGCGCGGGTCGTCGACGTGGAGTTGCCGCTCGATGCGGGTCCGTATAGCCTCATGGCGCGTCCGGTGGTCGACGCGATCAACGGCATGGCCGAGCAGGGACGCTACTTTCCGGGGTTGCGCGCCTTCGCCGGCTTCCGGCAGGTGCCGGTGGATGTCGAGCGGGCCGAGCGGTTCGCCGGTGAGACCAAGTACTCATTCCGGCGGCGGATGTCCGGGGCCGTTCACGCGATCTTGTCCTTCTCGAAGTTGCCGCTGCGTGCGGTGACCATGCTGGGTTTTGTGACCGCGGCGATCGCGCTGGCCGGCGCCATCTGGGTGGTGGTCGCCAGCCTCGGGGGCGGCGCGGCCGTGCCCGGATGGGTCTCGCTCATGACCGTGATCCTGTCGATCGCCGGGGTCCAGCTTGTCACCCTTGGGATCGTCGGTGAGTACGTCGGCAAGATCTACGACGAGGTCCGCGGCCGGCCCCCGTATATCGTGGCCGAACGTGTGGGCGGCGATCTGCCGCAGGTGATCGCGTCCCGACTGCCGTCGCGTCCGGTGATCGAGGATGTTTCTCCGTGAGCTCCGGCGCCCTGCCGGAGCTGAGCATCGTCATTGTCTCGTATCGCTGTCGCGATCTGTTGCGCGACTCCCTCGCGAGCCTCGAGGCCAACCGCGACGACGTCGACCTCGAGGTCGAGGTCCTCGATAACGCATCGGGGGACGGAACCCTCGAGGCCGCGCGCGAGTTCCCGTGGGTGCGGGTCACCGAACTGCCCGAGAATGCGGGCTTCGGTCGCGCCAACAACCTTGGCCTGGCACGGGTGCGCGGTCGCGCGGTCCTCGTGCTCAACCCAGACACCGTCGTCCCGCCGCATGGCCTCCGCCGCTGTCTGGACGAGCTGTGGGCCCATCCGGACGTCGGGCTGATGACCGCGCGGCTGGTCGACCCGGACGGGTGCCTCGACCGTCGCTGCAAGCGGGGGTTCCCGACGCTGTGGTCGTCGCTGTGCTATTTCAGTGGCCTGGATCGGGTCCTGCACGACCGCCGTTCGCAGCGGTACACGGTCGGGTGGCTGCCCGACACCCAGGCCGGCGACGTCGAGAGCGTCTCCGGGGCGTTTATGCTGATGCGCCGCGATGCGCTCGTCCGGGTGGGCGGCTTCGACGAGCAGTTCTTCATGTACGCCGAGGACATCGATCTGTCGCTCCGGTTCATCGCGGACGGCTGGCGCGTTCATTACTGGCCGGGTGTCGACGTCGTGCACGTCGGGGCCGGGTCCAACGTCGACGGCAAGCGCCCCCCGATGGCGAACGCCGCCTATTTTCGGACGATGGCACCCTTCATCGCCAAGCATCGCCCCGGAGTGCGCGGGCGACTGCTGGCGGCGGTTGTCGGCGTCACCAGCGAGCTCCTGCTCCTGGCGTCGTCGCTGTTCGGCGGAATGCGCGGCACCCCGCGCGGCTCGCGGGTCGGTGGGTCGTCCGCGGGCGATCGTGGCGTGTAGGTGATCGCGCGGCGCTACGGCGCGGCGTACTGCAGCTGCAGGCTCAACGCGATCATCACCACCACGGCGACGGCCGCGAGGGCAGGGCCCCGCGCGCGGCTGCCGCGCGCGGCCCACGCGGCGACGGGCCAGATCAGCGGGAATGCGATCAGGCTGTAGCGCGTCATCGATCCGACCCCGCCCCCGCCGAACGGGAACAGCACCGCCACCGTTGCGTACGCGGCCCAGGGGCTGCGCCACGTGCCCTCGGAGCGCCACAGCCAGGCCACGAGGGCCAGCAGGAGGATCGCGAAGATCAGGTCCCTGGCATCCGCGCTCCAGGTCGTCCAGTGGAGGAAGTCGGGCCATCGACGCTGGATCGGACGCGCGACGATGTCGTACGAGGAACTCCAGATGGCGCTGAAGATGTGGACGTTGAGCGGCGGTCGCCGCCAGGCCCGCTCGGCGACCATCGGCAGTCGCCACGATCCGCGCGCGGCCTGCATCCACGCGAAGAACGTCGCCACAGCGAGGACCCCCGGGACCGCACCGAGGGCGGCGTGGCGGAGTCGGTCCCGCCAGGTCACGTCGACCTCCATCACGGCGATGAGGGCCACCAAGAGCGCGACGATCAACCCCGGCGGTCGCATCAGGGCGGCACCGGCGCCCGCGAGCCCGGCCAGGAGCCAGCGCTGGCGCAGGGCCGCGTAGCCCGCCGCCGCCGCGAGCGCCAAGGTGATCCCGTCGGTGTAGACCATCGACGCGTACACCGCCGGCGGCGCGAGCGCCAGGCACCAGGCCGTGCGGTCGGCCATGGCCTGCCCGAAGCGCACGCGGGTGATCGCGTGCACCGCCACGAGCGCGCCCATGAACGCGAGGTTGGTGACCGCGAAGCCCCAGGCGAAGCCGTTCACACCCAGCGCCAGGCCGACGCGCAGGATCAGCGGCAGCATCGGGAAGAACGCCAGATTCGTCTGGATCGTCGTGATTGCGCCGGTGTCGTGGGCGTACCCGTGGCGGGCGATGTCGAAATACCAGCCCGCGTCCCACGAGCCCAGCGGCAATAGCGCGTGATAGACGGACGGGTCTCCCGCCGGGCCGTGGTGCCCCAGCCACGCGGTCCCGATGAGCACCGTTCCGACGACGATGATGCGGGAAACCGCCCACGCGAGCACGGGGATGCGAAGCGCTTCGCGCCACGTGGCGGCGGCCGGCGCCGTGCTCGCGGGTCCCTGGGGATCGACCGCAGTGTCCGCTGCCGCGCGGTCTCTCACGGCACTGGACATTATCGGTTCCCGGACCTGCCGCCAACATCCCGCCCGACCGCCGGGGTGCCCGACGCGACGCGACATCCCGCCGGTGCTCGGTCGTCTAGGATCCCGGACGCCAGACACCTCCCACCAACCACGGGGCAGCAATGCCGGACGCCACCTCGCCGCATATGAATCGGGCCCTTGCACCGTCAACGACGGGAACCTCCGGGTCCGTCGTCACGGAGATCACCGGGGCAGGGAGTTGCCTCGGCGGGGCCGAGATCCCACGCTTGACCGTCGCGGCGGCGACCCGTGATGCCCGTGTCGCCCGGCGCGGCGCTGCGAAATCCGCCTGAACCGCCGCCTCGAGCCTCCAGACAACGAGCCCTTGTGACTTCGACTGGTGACGACGGACCGGTGGTCTCAATCATTGTGCGGACGCTCAATGAAGCTGAGCAATTCCCGCTCGTCCTGCAGGCGATTCAGCGGCAGGCTATCGACGTCGTGGTGGAGATCGTCGTGGTGGATTCGGGGTCCACAGACGCGACGCTTGCGATGGCGGAGGCGGGGGGTGCGCGCATCGTGCGGCTTACGCGTCCCTTCCGTCCCGGACTCGCCGTCAACGCCGGCGCCGAGGCATCGCGCGGCCGTATCTGCGTGACGCTTTCGGCCGGGGCCTTCCCGGTGAACGACAGGTGGCTCACGCCGCTTGTGACACCCCTTCTCGGTGACGACGGCCCGGTGGCCACGTTCTCCCGGCACGTGTCGCTGGCGCACGCGTGCCCCATCGAGGACGCCTTTAATGACACCGTGTTCACCTCACGGGCCACCTCGGCGCTGTACTCGGCGTCGAGCGGCGCGTTCCTGCGGGCGGTCTGGGACCGGCTGCGCTGGAACGAGGACATCCCCGTTGGGGGGCCTGACGACCGCGAGTGGGCCCTGCGGGTTCAGGCGGATGGCATGCGGATCGACTACGCGCCGGAGAGCATGGTCTATCGCAGCCACGGGCTGACCGCGGCGCAGTGGTTCCGGCGCGTCCAGGCGGACGCGTTCAGCGAGCGGCTGATCCTGTCCTCGCTGGGCACGGCGTCGCGGCCGGCGCGGTCGGGTGTGGCCCTGGCGCGCGCCACGGCGACGAGCCTGTGGTCGCAACATGAATACGCCGAGTTGGTGCGGTTCGCGGCGCTGACCCCGCTGCTGGCGGTTGCGCGCGCCCCGGTCGCGGATCGACTCGTCGTCAACCGCACCGCAATGCGGGTGCTCGACGGCATTGGCGCGGCGGATCAACGGGTCTTCCGGCCCGCGGCGCGCTGGCATGCGGCGGTTGCGGATCTGTACCGCAGCTACTGGGCCGTCCGTGACGACGGCCCCGGGTCCGGGACGGCCTGACCGGTTAGGCGGAGCGCCGCAACCCGTCGATGAGGCGCTCCCCGGTGCCGCGGGCCAGAAGCTCGTGGATGACGATCGCCAGCAGTGCGCAGGCGAGGTCGACGGCGATGATCACCGAGGTGCTCCGTGCCACGGTTGCCAGCACGGCGACCTGGATCCCCGCAACACCGAGCAGCCACCACGAGTAGCGGAAGTCGCGGCGGCCGAGTTGTTGGTACAGCAACACGATGACGCACCCCATGAACGCCATCGCGCCAGCATAGAAGGGCAACACGCGGCCGGCGCCGTCGAAGGCGGAACCGTAGGTCAGACGCATTACGATCACGCCGAGCGGCCGGGCCAGCACCGCGAAGGCAATGCCAGTGGCGAGCGTCGTGGCGACTCCGATCGCAGCGAGCGACGCCGAACCGCGTCCCACCGATGTGCGCTGCGCGATGCGTGGCAGGACGAGGGTGGTGTACACCTGCGGCACCAGGAACAGGCCTTGCCCGATCGCCGATGCGGCGGCGAACAGACCCGCGCTGCGGCCGTGCAGCACCAGCCGTGCGGTGATGACGTCCGCGTTGGTGAGCACCGCGATAGCGGTGATGCCTGCCGCGTTCGGGACGATGCCACGCCGAAAGCGATCCCAGTGTGGATCGCGGCGGGGCACTGGCGGTGTCCGGACGGCGCGCCGGGCGAGGATCATGACGACCGCCGCGCCGGCCGCCAGCGCGAACGCGGTCCCGAGGATCGGTGCGAGCACCGCGAGCCCGGCCGCCCACAGCGCGAGGAACGCCAGCGGGCGGCTGA
>JADGPG010000059.1 GCA_017882545.1 Thermoleophilia bacterium | reverse complement strand
CTCGAATGTCGGGAACCCCTGGAAGCCAAGCATGTAGCCGCGTGGCACGAAGACACCGGCCGGCATGCGTTCCAGCACGATGGGCTCCTCGCCGCGCAGCCGCAGCAGGCGGGCGAGGGTCAAGCCGACCATGCCCCCGCCACAAATCACGATATCCATGTGCGCCCCCCGACCGGTTAACGTCCAAGTCGATCCCCGCCGAGCGTAATCTTGACGAAGAACTCGGACACGTGCCCGCAGCTACGGGTCGCGTGCCACGGTACATGAGGGCCCGTTCGTCCCGGCGAACCGGCCGTCCGTCGCCGGGCGGTCGCGTTCGGTAGCCTCTACCGCGCGGTCAGAGCTCGAGCGAAGGAAACGGCGTGGCGCGATCCGTCCAGGCGCAACTTGTGCACTCGATTCCCCTCCCCGAGGGCGCGGAGTCGCCGATCGCCGCGTACGTCAACGGCACCGAGCGGACCGAAGGCAACGGAATCAGCGTGCGGGATGGCCGGATCTGGTTCGATGAGCCCCTGCGGATTCCCCACGCGACCTCCTTCGGGGGCAAGCTGATGCTGACCTTGGGGATCGGCGTGTACGGCGACGTCAAGGGCGACACGCTGGATCTCGCCTTCCGCCGCCACGGTCAGGCGCAGTGGCTGACCGACGTGCCGCTCACCCCGACGCCGGACTCCGGCGACTGAGCTCGAGCAGGGAGTCCCGCCAATCGGCGGCGGGTGCCCAGCCGTAATCGGTCAGGCGTCCTGCCTGGATGTTGATCGAGGCTTGGAGAGCGTCCGCCATCGCCCCCCCGAGTGAGAACGCGGCCAAGCGCGTCGGGACCCGGTCCGGGCGCGGCACGCCGATCCCGGCGCAGATGTGGTGGATGATCGCTTCCTGGGTCGCGGGATCCGGCTCGCTTGCGCCGTAGACCCCCGGCGGGGCGAACTCGGCAGCCCGAAGCGCCCGCGCCGCATCCGGTGCGCTGATCAGCGGCATCCGATTCTGTCCGTTGCCGACGATGCGAAACTGGCGCCACCGGACGGCGCCGACGAGATCGCTAAACAGTCCGTCGGGCCCGTAGGTCCAGCCCAAGCGCACGGCCCGGAGCCCGGGACCCTCGAGCGCCTGCTCGGCGGCGAGCCCCCAGTGGCCCATCGCGATCGGATCCGGCGCGGTGTCGTCGGTGACCGGATCCGCGCCGTGGTCACCCCACACCAACACGTGGGAAGCCACGACGACCGTCCGTGCCGGGTTCCCGTGGGCGATCAGGTTGTGCGCGCCGCGCCAGGCGAGCTGCGCATCCTTGCGGGCCCGTGGTCCGCGCAGGGGCGTGCGTACGCGCGGGAGGCCAAGGTGCCACAGCACCTCGGCCTCGGCGGCGTCATCCTGCCAGACGCCGGGCGCCGACAGATCGCCGTAGACGGGGTCGGCCCCCATCGCCTCGAGTTGTCGCATGGCGTCGCCGGTGCGTCCGAGCGCCCGTACAGGCTGGCCGTCGGCAAGCAGCTCGGCGATCAGCCGGCGACCGACCAGGCCGGTGCCCCCGGTCACGAAATGTGTTGCCAATGCACCTCCGGGCGGTGTTCCGCCGACGCGGTCACGTCTGCGGACGGCGACCCGGGTGCGCCGCTAGCCCCCGGCGACCGCCGGCAGGATGGTGACCTCTTGACCGTCCGTGGTCACAGTAGCGATCCCGTCGCCGAAGCGGACGTCCTCACCGGCCACGAACACGTTGACGAAGCGTCGCAGCTCACCGTCCTGACAGACCCGATCCCGAAACCCCGGGTAGGAGGAATCAAGCTGGTCGATGAGCTCGCGGACCGTGCCGGGCTCGCAGTCGACGGTGGCCGCGCCGGCGGTCAGGGTACGCAACGGCGAAGGGATCTTCACGGTGACAGGCATGCGCAGTCCTCTCGCGTCAGGCGACGGCGGTCGCAAGGGTGGGCAGAATCGACGCGGCATCGGTTGCCGCCTCGAATGAGGCGACGTCCGCGTCGATCTGGATCGCGTGGACGTGCGGGCTCACGGCGTCGAGGGTCTTGAGACCGTCGCCGGTGATGTAGAGGACGACACGTTCGTCGGGATCGATCTCGCCGCTGTCGGCCAGCTTGCGCAGTACCGCGGTAGTCACGCCGCCGGCGGTCTCGGTAAAGATTCCGGCGGTCTCGGCGAGCAGGCGGATACCGTCGACAATCTCGTCGTCGGTCACGGCGGTGATGGACCCGCCGGTCGATCGAGCGGCCTCCAGCGCGAAGACGCCGTCGGCGGGGTTTCCGATGGCGAGGCTCTTCGCGATCGTGTCCGGGTGGACCGGCGAGACGAAGTCGCGCCCCTGCTCCCAGGCGGTGGCGACCGGGCTGCAGCCGGCGGCCTGCGCACCGTTGAGTGTCGGTGCAGTCCCGTCGCACAGGCCGAGCTCGAGCAGGTCCACATAGCCTCGGTGGATCTTGGTGTAGAGGGATCCCGAGGCGATCGGCACGATGCAGCGGTCCGGCAGCGTCCACCCGAGTTGTTCGGCGACCTCGTAGGCGAGCGTCTTCGAACCCTCGCTGTAGTACGGACGAACGTTGACGTTCACGAAGGCCCACGGACGGTCGGCCGCCAGCTCACCGCAGAGCCGGTTGACGTCGTCGTAGGTCCCGGCTACCGCCAACAGCGTGGTGTCGAACACCGCGGTCGCGACGATCTTCTGCGGTTCGAGGTCGGCGGGCACAAACACGTAGCTCTCGAGTCCCAGCGCAGAGGCGTGCGCCGCGACCGCGTTGGCCAGGT
>JADGPG010000058.1 GCA_017882545.1 Thermoleophilia bacterium | reverse complement strand
TCCACCTTCACGCACGATCGCTGTCGTGGCAACCAGGCTTGCCGATCATGAATCTGGGCGCCCCGAACCGACTGCCATCCTCGACGACACCGGAAGCGCTCCCGCTGCCCGCCACACGGCGGTGAGGTCGCCGTTCCACGGGGCCGGGGTGCCGGGGGTGGTTACAGGAATCGACTGGTCGGCCGATGATGACCCTACGTCCCGCTCGGGTGCCAAGCGCGGTCCGGACGCGCCCCTAGCATCCCGATACCCGCGCACCCCCACCCAAGGAGCATCGATGTCTCACCGGATCATGCGTTCCCGGGCCCGGCGCACCATCGGTCTCGCCGCTGCCGCCGCCTCGCTGGCCGTCGCCGCCGGCCTTGGTCCGGGCGTTGCCACCGCACACGTCCGTCCGCCGCGCGTCGTCACGTGCGCCGGCGTTCCGCTCTACAAGCCGTCACACGACGTCGTGACCTGTGGCGGCCGCGGCTTTGCCGAGTGGACCGGCGTCAAGTGGACGACGTGGGCGCACACGGCGGTCGGGCACGGCGAGTTCGGGATCAAGTACTGCACCACGAACTGCGCGCGTACACGTCTGCACCTCTATCCGGCCGTGGTCCACCTGGTCCGCTATATGCACGGCACCGGCGGGATGGTCTACTGCGGGGCTGTGATCGACTACGTCGCCGGCAAGCACAAGCACACCTACCTGGCGAGCCTGCCAACCTGATCATCGCTCGGGCGGGGTCCGCGCTCGGAGCCGCCGGGCGTCATACCCGTCGGTGGTTGCCGGATGCCCGCGACAGGCGAGACTATGCTGGCGATGATCGATGCCGACCGCGAACACCGCAGCGGGCCGGAAGCGGCGGCCAGCGGCCGCACCGCATACCCCGCGCTCGGGCGTTGGTGGCTTGGCACCCTCGTGCTCGTCGCCGGCGCCGCGTCCCTCTCGACCGAGATGACCGGGGCGCGCCTGCTGGCGCCGTACTTCGGTGCGTCCGATCTGGTCTGGTCGAACGTGATCGGGCTCATCCTGGTCTCGCTGGCGGTCGGCTACTGGGTCGGCGGGCGCATGGCGGATCGTTTTCCAAATTCCCGGGCACTCGCAACGGTGGTGATCGTCGCCGCGCTCGCGCTCGCGGTGATTCCATTCGGTGCCCGGCCACTGTTCCTGGCATCGGCGAACGCATTTGCCAACGTATCGGCCGGCGCGTTCATCGCGAGCTTTTTCGGCGCGCTGGCGATGTTCATCATCCCCGTGACCGCGCTCGGCGCCGTTGCGCCCTGGTCGATCCGCCTGAGCGTCGAGTCGGTCGGGCGGGCCGGCTCGGTCGCCGGACGCCTGTACGCGCTGTCGACGATTGGCGCGATTATCGGCACGTTCCTGCCGGTGCTCGTGCTCATCCCGCTGATCGGCACCCGCCGCACGTTGCTGTGGACCGCGGTAGCGCTCGCCGTCACCGCCGCGCCAGCACTCGATCGTCGCCTGATCTGGATGCCGATACTGGTGATTGGTCTCGCCATCGTGCCGCTCGGTCCAATCAAGCCTCCCGGCGCCGGCGAGCGTGTGCTGTACGAGGGCGAGTCGCCATATCAGTTCGTCCAGGTCGTCCAGGAGCGCAACGGCGACCGCGTGTTGCACCTCAACGAGGGCTGGGCGGCGCACTCGCTACTGCCGGCGCGCGGCGTGCTCACCGGCAACTACTGGGACGCGTTCACACCGCTTCCCTCGATCGCCGGCGGTCCGCATGGACGGCTGCTCGTCCTCGGAAACGCGGGCGGGACGGTCTCGACGCTCTACGCGAGGCTCTGGCCGCGGGAGACAATCGATGGTGTCGAGATCGATCCGCTGGTGACCACCGCCGGGCGCCGCTACCTGAGCATGGCCAACCCGCGGCTGCACGTCTACAGCGCCGACGCGCGGTTCTGGCTCGAGGGCAGCCGGCCCAGGTACGACCTGATCACCATCGACGCGTATACCCAGCCCTACATCCCGTTCTACCTCGCCACCCGCGAGTTCTTCCGGCTCGTGGACTCGCACCTGTCCCCGGGCGGTCTTGCGGCGGTCAACGTCGGAACGCCCCCCGACCAGACCGCCTTGGTCGGGCGCATCGCGACCACCATGCGCTCGGTCTTTCCCACCGTCATGGTGGCGCGGTACACGAATTTCAACTCCATCGTGCTGGGGTTCACGCGGCCCACCGGCACGGCCGCCGCTCGGGCGATGCTTGAACGCACGCACGGCGTCGCTCACGGGCCGGCCGTGCAGCTGGCTGGAGAACTGGCGCCGGTCGCCGCCGGGGGCACGGCCCTGACCGACGATCACGCCCCGATCGAGCTGCTCACCGACCGAGCGCTGCTTGCGTACCTGGCAGAAGGGGCGCCCGGAGCGCACTAATCCTGCCCGCGTGCGCCGCCGCAACGCGGTCGCCCGCACCAGGGCGCAGCGACCGGCGTCGGTGACGCAGGAAACAGGCCAAGGACCGACCGCGCCAGCCGGTGCGTATTGAGCACCCCGTGTCGTCCGGTCTAGCATGGCGCATGCCCTCTGTCTGGCCCTCACTCCCGAACTACGCGAGCTGGCAGGCCACCTGCGACACGCTGCACGCGCATACCCAAGTGCTCGGCAAGCTGGCGGCAGCGCTGGCGCCACCCGAGCCCCAGCTCCAGCACGCGGCGCTGCGGCTGACCGCGCGGGGTTGGGAGACCTCATTACTGCCCGCGCCCGACGGCTCGGGCGCGATCGTCGTCGCGCTTGACCTCCACACCCATGAGGCCGTCGTCGAACACAGCGACGGGCGGGCGCGGCAGATTTCGCTTACCCCACATCGCGCCGTCGGCGACGTTACACGGGGGATCGTGGCGGCGGTACGGGAACTCGCGGGCGATGCGGTCGCCATCAACCCGACCCCGCAGGAGGTGCCCTGGACCATCCCACTGGATGCCGACGACCAGCACGCCACATATGACCCGGCGCAGGTCGCCGCATACTTCGATGCCGCGACGCACGCAGCCCTCGTCCTGGCCCGACTTCGCGCCCCGTTCCGCGGCCGGGCGACACCGGTGAACGCGTGGTGGGGCTCGTTCGATCTGGCCATCAGCCTGTTCTCCGGTGCACCGGCCGCCCCGCCGTCGGACGACTTCATCATGCGCAACGCGATGACCGCCGAGGAGGTCGCCATCGGGTGGTGGCCCGGCGACGGACGCTATGGCGAGCCGGCCTTCTACGCCTATGCGTACCCGACCCCGCCGGACGACCCATCGGCGACACCGGTACCGCCGCCCGCCCGCTGGGACTCAGCGTTGGGTGAGTACATCTTCGACTGGAACGACGCCCGTGCCGTCGGCGACCCCGAAGGCGCGGTCATGGAGTTTGCGCGCTCGGTGGTTCGGCATGCATGCGCGGTGTGCGAATGGGACCCGGACCTTGCCGCCAGCGCCGAGGGGACACCGCCGCCGATCGCCTGACCCGGCGTCCGGCCGGGTCTCAGTGCGCCCGATCTGCAAGCTCGAACGCGAGCTCGTCGACGTAGCACCAGTACCACTCCTCGCCCGGCTCGACCGAGCGGATGATGGGGTGTTTGGTGGCGCGGTAGTGGGCGGTCGCGTGGCGGTTGGGGCTGTTGTCGCAGCACCCAATTTGCCCGCATTCGGTACACCGGCGCAAGTGTGACCAGTGCGAACCCATGGCGATGCATGCCGGGCACGCGTCGACGCCCGTGCCATCCTCGCGGTGGTGGACCGTGCCCAAGTGTGTACAGGTGCCAGTCACCGAATGCCTCCCGACGTGGAGTCCCCCGCACGACAGGGCGGGGGACCCGATCTTGACCGGCCGGGGCGGGGAACGTCAATGGACGGTGGCGGCCGCTCGGCCTATTCGGCGTCGGCTCCGGTCGATGGCGCCGCCCCTCCGGATGGGTCGAGCGGCCGCAGACCCGGCCCGCGCCCAATGCGGCCGACTCCGACGTGCCGTCCCGGCGCGACCTCGACGCGCGGCGTTTGACGCACAACCCGCACTCCGGAGCCGGGAGGCCTGGTCTTTGGGCGTCTGGGCCGGTGATGCGCCGACGGTGGCTGAGAGCATGGACCTGATGCCCCCGCGCATCTGCGCCTCACGCCGGGTGTGGCGAATCCGACTCTCACCGGGACGCGGATCGATTCGCCCTCTGACGCGCCCGGGGGCGACCCGGCGCTGTCGGTGTGCGAAGGTGGTGCCCACGGGCTCGGAGGACGACACGGACCGGGCGCGACCTCGTCGATATCCCTGCGGGTACAGAGATTTCGGCAACGCGCCAGACAGGATTCGAACCTGTGACCTTCGGTTCGGATAACCGGCCGTCAGGCCGCCGCCGTCCGCTCTGTGAAGACGTTCACGCCGTTCGGCGGGTTCGTGAGCCTCATCCATGAGGACCACACGACCGGCACGGACGACGTCGAACTGAACGCCGACCTTGCGGCGAACGCGAAGGCGATGAACGCCGTCCCTCGTTGCCCCTGGGATGTCAACCCTGCCGTTCCCGGTAGCGATCTCTGCGCGACGTGCTCAGGCCGTGAGGCCGCAGCGCTCGCGGCTGATCCGCACGAAGGTCTTGAGCGATCGGGTCCGGGGTTCTTCGAGCGGGAGTCTCAGTGTTCCCCGTTCAACCCGCCGCCACCGCCGCCTGTCGCTGCACCTGTCCGCAGCGTCGCCGAAATCGATGCCTCAGGCTCAACGCCGTACGGCCGGGTCGTGCTCGATTCGCTCCGGCAGGACTTGGCCGATCAGATCGACGCGAAGGGCTCACGGGCCGAAGCGATCGTCGCTGTCGCCTGCCGCATTGCCCGACTCGCTCGCGATGGGCACGCTGATCACGACGTCGCCCGCGCCGCGATGACGGCCGCAGCCGTGGAAGCCCTTCACGACGACCGGCACAGTGCTCTGACGACCGTTTCGAGGGCATCGCGGATCGGCGCTGCGTCTTGACTGCCACCGACGGACGGGATCACCGAATGAGCCCGGCACGAACACCGATTCGCCCGACGGCACGCCGAGCTATCCCCGCTCGCTGAATCGGCCCGGCCCGCGGCTAGCGCCCGTCTCGGCGTCGGACCTCAAGCCGCGTCACCGGACCGAAGCCGACTGGGATGAGACGCGGCCGCAGAAAACGTGAGAGAGTCTCCGCAGGCCTGACGTCGCCGATATCGGAGGATTGGCGTGCCCATCGTTGAGTACGGGTCCGGAGCGACCTTTCCCGGCGTGATTGGCCGGACGGCGGAGGAGTCGAGTCCCGCTTGGCCTGCGCCGGTGCGCGCTGCGGAGGGTGCTCCCAATGTTCTGGTCGTTGTGCTCGACGACACGGGCTTCGGTCAGCT
>JADGPG010000057.1 GCA_017882545.1 Thermoleophilia bacterium | reverse complement strand
GTGGTCCTCATCGACGAGGTCGCCAATCTGACCGCGTATCTCCCCGACCGGAAGCTGCGCGAGCGGTTCACGCAAAGCCTTGCGGTGCTGCTGACCCAAGGTCGCGCCGAGGGCGTGAGCGTTGTCGCGGCACTGCAGGACCCACGCGCAGAGGTCCTCGGACTGCGGAATCTGTTCCCGACCAAGATCGCCCTGCGCCTGGACGAGCGCAGGCAAGTCGACGTGGTCTTGGGGGATTTAGCGCGCGAGCTCGGCGCCGACTGTGACCGGATCTCCGAAGGCACGCCCGGGGTCGGATTCGTGCGCACCGACGGGATACGCGAGCCGATGCGGGTGCGGGCCAGCTGGATCTCTGACGGTGAGATCGCACGTATCGCGGCGATCTATGCCCGCCAAAACGAAGAGTGGACCGGGCTCGACCAGGCGGCCTAGTGCCTGGCGCCGATGAGACCATTGAGGAGGCAACCCCGGCCCGGGCTCGCGCATCTGATCGCAGAGGTCGCGCGGACATCCCACCGCGATCTCGAGCGCCGCCGTGCGCAGCTGCGGGCAGTGGGGCAGTTCCGGCGTCCGATTCGTCTGCGCGGGGAGCTCTTTACCCGCGGCGCCCCCGGTGCGCGTTCCGTGGGGGGCCCCGAGCTGGTTGCTTCGGGTCCACGCGGCCAACGCATCGAACGACACCCGGCGCTCCTGCGGATTCACGCCAAGGACATCGCCTGGATCGGGTACGCGTCGACGGTGCTGATGCTTGTCGCGGCCACGACCGTCCCGTGGATGGAGCTCGTCTTCCCGCTGCGGCTGCTGCTCGTGCGTGCGAGCCTGCTCGTCCACTCGTATCGAATGGAACAGGTCGCCGCGCATCGATAACGCCACATGTTCACGCGCACGTCCTCGGGCTCGGATACGCCACTACGGCAAAAACGTCGCAACTAGCGTTGTTACAGACCCGCAACGGCATCGACCGCGTGCGCTCCGCTTGCGCCCTGCGGACTACGTTGGGCCTATCGGAAGCGCCAGGTTGAGCGCGTCAATCGTTCCAAACGTCCGATACTACGGACTGGGTCTATTCGGCGTCACTCCCGCCCCGGGGAAAGGCCTCTCGATGAGACATCGCCGTACGACCGTCGCCGACGCAGCGAGGTCGGTCGGTTCCCGCCGCGGACCCCGGGCCATCCAAACAAGGACCATTCGACGATGAACGCGTTTCCTCCAATCGCCGACTACGCTTTCCTGTCGAACTGCGAGGACTCCTGCCTGATCGCCCCAGATGGGTCGGTGGAGTGGCTGTGCCTGCCTCGTCCGGACTCACCAAGCGTGTTCGGAGCGCTACTCGATCGGACAGCCGGCTCGTTCCGCTTCGGACCGTCGAGTGCCAATGTTCCCCACGACCGCCGCTACCTGCCGGGCACGATGGTACTCGAGACGACTTGGCACACTGCGACCGGGTGGCTCGTCGTCGAGGACCTGATGGTGGTCCGACCAGCAGAGAGCGGCAAGCGGCGGGCGAACTACCGGCGGGCTCCGACCGACTCGGCCGCCGCCGGCATCCTGCTGCGTAGAGCGACCTGCATCGCCGGGAGGGTGGAGGTCGAGGCCAACTGCGTTCCGCTGTTTGACTACGGCGTTACCACCGGGCAATGGGCCTACGAAGGCGAGGGCTACGGATCGCTGCGCGTCCGGGCGCCGGACGGCGAGCTGGACCTATCGATGGTCGGCAGCCTTCGATTTGGTGTGGTCGGAGCACGTTGTTATGGCCGCACCACGCTGGCCGAGGGCGAGACGAGTTTCATCGCCATGTCGTGGGGGGATGCTCCGCCAGTCTCAGAAGATCAAGCACAGCGCGATGTCGACTCTACCGTGGCATTTTGGCGCGACTGGCTGGCCACCGGAACCTTCCCCGACCACCCGTGGCGCCCATTCATCGAGCGAAGCGCGCTCACGCTCAAAGGGCTGAGTTACGCCCCGACCGGAGCGGTGATGGCGGCATCTACCACGTCGCTTCCGGAGACGCCGGGCGGTGCTCGCAATTGGGATTATCGCTACACGTGGATCAGGGATACGGGCTTCATGTTGCGGGCGCTCTATCGCCTGGGTTTCAACTGGGAGGCGATCGAGTACTTCGCGTTCGTGCTCGAATGCTTGAGCCAGGGGAAGGTCGACCAGCCGTTTGAGCTCCAGATCATGTACGGGATCGGCGGCGAGAAGGATCTTACCGAGCGCACCCTTGATCACCTCTCCGGCTACGACGGAGCGCGCCCGGTGCGTGTGGGCAACGGTGCCTGGAACCAACACCAGAATGACGTTTGGGGGATGCTGCTCGACGGCGTTGACACCCACCTCAAAAGAGGGGCCGCACAAATCCTCGGACCTGTGTGGGAAGGCCTGGCCGGCCTCGTCGAGGACGCCTTGACCCACAGCGGGGACGCCGATCAGGGCATCTGGGAGATTCGCGGTGAACCACAACACTTCACGGCCTCGGCCGTCCTGTGCTGGGTGGCGGCAGACCGGGGATCCGACCTGGCGTTGCGACGCGGCGACACCGACCGAGCCGACCGCTGGCGCAAGGGGGCTGACCAGATCAAAGATGAGGTTCTGACCAAGGGCGTTGACGAACGCGGCAGATTCCGACAGGCATACGAAAACGACGCGCTCGACGCATCGCTTCTGCTCATTCCGATCATGGGCTTCTTGCCCCCCGACGACGCTCGCGTCAAGGCCACCGTCCTTGCAATCGCCGACGAGCTCACCGAGGACGGTCTCGTGCTCCGCTACAAGGTCGACAGCACTGATACCGGCTTCGAAGGAAAAGAAGGGACATTCACGATCTGCTCGTGGTGGTTGGTCTCCGCCCTCGCGATGATCGGCGAGATAGACCGGGCCCGCGCACTGTGCAAGAAGCTTTTGTCGTTCGCCGGCCCCCTGCTGCTGTACGCCGAAGAGATCGATGTCGCCAGCGGAGAGCACCTCGGAAACTTCCCCCAGGCGTTCACGCATCTGGCCTTGATCGACGCGGTGTCACAGCTCATCGATGCGGAGACGGACGCTCCTTGACTCGGCGCGCGATGCACCATCGTCGGATTCCCTCGGGGCGCCATTAACCGCCGCGCCGAAGACTGGACCTTGTCGGAGGTGTTCCGTCGCCTGCGGGCGCCAACCCATGCGCGCGAGCATGGGCGCCCGCCGCGTCCTCGCTGAGTGAGCGGCGAGGTTCAGGCCACGTCGTTGGCGCACTTCTCGCCGTCACAATCGATGCCCTTGTGATTTGGGATCCGGCATTTGGGACCCCGTAAGCTTGCTCGCGAGGTGGGCTCTCTCCACCACCCCAGGAAGAGCGCGCTTACGTCGTCTTTCTACGAGAGCTCGAAACGCCAAGTCCGTCGTTCCCAGCAAGCGCAACTGTCACGGGGCTCCACCGCGCAGATCGGAAGCCCACGGGTGTCGGAGGGGCACACGCACGAGTTGCCACACCGGAGGAAGCATCGACCGTCACTCCGCGAGATAGGGGGGCGCTCGACGAGCTTGCCGGGTCGGTCAACGGAGTGATCACATCCAGCGGCGGGAGCGTCCCGTCCGAGCGATGCCGCTGGGCTGGGCGCTGAGGAGGGGCGCGACCATCGGTCGTCGTTTCACGGGTCTGTAACACGGTACGCGACGCCCACGCCCCCCATGTAGGGGCCTTGCCAGGGTGTCACGTGTGCGGCAGAGTCACTCGTGCCCGCCCGCAATCCTCCATCGAGGTCCGCGCTCGTGCCGACAGAGCCACTCATTGCCGAGCACGGCCTGATCGGCGACCTGCACACCGCGGCCGTGGTGACGACATGCGGACCGGACGAGGGCGAGCACACCGCGCCATGAGTGAGGCCGATCCCCCCCGGACCAATGTCGTCATTGTCGGCGGCGGCTTCGCGGGGGTGGGCTGCGCCCGAGCATTGGCCGGGCACGACCAGGTGCAAGTCACCCTGATCGACCGCAACAACTTCCACCAGTTTCAACCCCTGCTGTACCAGGTCGCCACTGCGCAGCTCGCCCGCGGGGACGTCGCCTACCCGCTACGGGCCCTGTTTCGCGACGCCCCGAACGTCTCCGTCAAGCTCGCGGAGGTGACCCAGGTGGATCCGGCGACAAGAACGGTCACCACGGCCGATGGTTCGAGCTACGGTGCCGACGTCTTGGTGCTGGCGGCCGGTTCGGCGGCCAACTTCTTCAGCGTTCCCGGCGCCGAGGAACACACGCTGCCGCTCTACTCGCTGGACGACGCCGAGCGGCTGCGGGAGCGGATCATCGAGGTGTTCGAGGCGGTCGACCGAGAGCCCGGACTGATCGACGAGGGGGCACTGACGTTCGTGGTGGTCGGGGCGGGCGCCACCGGCACGGAGATCTCCGGCGCGCTCGCCGAGATGATCACCGACACGATGACACCCGAGTTTCCGGACGTCGCAGTCGACGCCGCGCAGGTCGTGCTGGTGGATCATGGGCAGGCGGTGCTCGGCCCGTTCTCAGAGGGCGCACACGAATATGCCGCCAAGGCCCTGGACGAAGCCGGCGTCACGCTGCGGCTCGGGACCGGGGTCACCGAGGTCGGGCCCGGCCACGTCGGCCTCTCGGATGGCGCGACGATCCGAACACGCTGCGTGATCTGGGGCGGGGGGATCGCGGCGGCCCCCGTGGCCGCACACTCGGGCCTGCCCCAGGGACGCGGCAGCCGCCTGGAGGTCGAGCCCGACTTGACAATCGCCGCGTTCCCCGGGATCTACGCGCTCGGCGATTTCGCCAACATCCCCGATCCCGCGGGTGCCTCACTGCCCCAGCTGGGATCGGTGGCACTCCAATCGGGCCGCTGGGCGGCGAAGAACATCCTGGCGGACATCGCCGGCCGGCCGCGGACGCCGTTTGACTACAAGGACAAGGGCATCATGGCGATGATCGGCCGCAACGCGGCCGTCGCCGAGGTGGGCAAACGCCACCACGAACTCCATGGCACGCTGGCCTTCGCGGCCTGGCTGGGGGTCCACGCGACCCTTATGACCGGCGTCCGCAACCGCGTGGACGCATTCATCGATTGGGGCTCGGACTACTTCGGGCACCGCGGCCACCAGACACTCGATCGCTCCGAGGCCGCGCGCATCGACTGGGGCGACGACCCAAACCCAGGGGACGACCACGCCGGAGCGCTATGACGTGATCATCGTGGGCTCCGGGGCGGGCGGGGGCACGCTCGCCCACACGCTCGCGCCCTCCGGCAAGCGCATCCTGCTGCTCGAGCGCGGCAACTACCTGCCGCGCGAGATGGCCAACTGGGACCCCGAGGCCGTGTTCGACGCCGGACGCTACATCTCTGCCGACACCTGGTACGACGCCGACGGGACGCCGTTTCAGCCACAGGTGCACTACTTCGTGGGCGGCGCCCACAGGCTCTACGGCGCAGCCCTGTACCGGCTGCGGCCGCAGGACTTCGGCGAGCTCCGGCACGTTGACGGCGCCTCGCCCGCGTGGCGATCCTCACGCTCAACGCCTTGCTGGGGTTGGGGACGGCGCTCGCCCCCGCACTCGTGGCGATCTTTGTCGGGCTGGGCTTCTGGTGGGGACTGCCCCTGCTGGCGGCGGACTTGTTCCTTGCCGTGTTGCTCGAGAGCCTGCGCCTCCCCTCCGCGTCGCGGCGCAGGAGCCGGCAGGCGCCGCCGCGCCACGCGCGGGCATCCCCGCAAGGTTCTGGATCTACGCGGCGTTCGCCCTGCTGTACGGCATCTGCGAGACGATGAACGGCAACTGGTCATAGATCGACAAGACCTCGAATCTCGGGTCCTCCGCCGCAGTGGCGTCGCTTGCACTGGCCGCATTCTGGGCGATGGTGACGGTCGGTCGGATCCTGTTCGCGGTCTTGCAGCGCAGGTTCCCGGCCCGCCGTGTCTATCACCTGCTCCCGTTCGTACTCGCAGGGGCCCTCCTTGTGATCGCCGTTCTGCCGTCGGGCTCGTCCGGCCTCGGGGTAATCGGCTTCGGGCTCGCGGGGTTTGGCTGTTCGGCGCTCCTGCCGCTCACCATCAGCTTCAGCCAGGAGGAACTCGTCGCGATGTCGGCCTCGGCGGCCGGCGGGGTGATCGCCTTCTACCAGATGGGGTACGGGGTCGCCGCCTTCGGTGTCGGACCGCTCGAGTCCGCCGGTGTGTCGCTGGCGACGATCTTCGGCCTCACCGCCATTGTGGCGGTCGTGATGGGCGGTTTGTCGTTTATCGTCGCGGGTCGACGCCCCGAGCCCGCAGCCTTGCACCCCCGACCGGCGGCATGACCGCCGCGATCCTTCACCCTAGGAGCGCACAATGACCCTCAGCGGCAAGACCGCCATCGTGACCGGCGGCAACAGCGGCATCGGCAAGGCGATCGTGCTTGCCCTCGCCGAGCAAGGTGCCAACGTCGTGATCGACTACATCTCGCATCCCGAGGCGACCGAGGAGCTTGAGCGCCAGGTCGCCGCCCTGGGGGACAAGGTGATCGGCGTCGAGGCCGACGTGAGCAAGGTCGACGACCTCAAGCGGTTGGTGGGCGCCGCCGTGGACGCCTTCGGGCGGCTGGATGTCATGGTCAACAATGCTGGCATCGAGACCCGCACCGGCATCCTTGATACGACCGAGGCCCAGTTCGAGAAGGTGATTGCGGTCAACCTGAAGAGCGCGTTCTTCGGGACCCAGATGGCCGCGGCCCAGATGATCGCCCAAGACAGTCCCGGGGGCGTGGTGATCAACATCTCCTCGGTCCACGAGGAGTGGCCGATGCCGGGCAACATCGCCTACAGCTGCTCCAAAGGCGCGATGAAGATGCTCACGCGGACCGCCGCCGTCGAGTTGGGGCCCAAGGGGGTGCGGGTCGTCGGGATCGGGCCCGGTGCGGTCGCGACCCCGATCAACACGGTCGAAATGACTCCCGAGACCCTGGCACGGCTGAACGCCTATATCCCGTTGGGGCGCATGGCCCAACCCGAGGAGATCGCGAGCGTCGCGGCGTTCCTCGCCGGGCCCGGCGCGTCGTACGTCACCGGGGCGACGATCTTCGCCGACGCGGCGATCATGCTCCAGAGCCCGGGGCTCTAGGGTGGATCGACCAAACATGTCGGTGGCAATCTTGCCGGTCCCCGAACGCCCTGAGACGATGCCGCCATGAGCACTGCGCTGGAGCTCTCGCGCTGGCAGTTCGCGACGACGACGCTGTATCACTTCACCTTTGTCCCGCTCACGCTCGGACTCGCCCCCTTCCTGGCGATCTTGCACACAAAGTGGTACCGCACCAAAGACGACCAGTATCTGCGCCTGATGCGGTTCTTCGGTGTGCTCTTTTTGATCAACTTCGCAATCGGCGCGGCGACCGGGTTGGTGCAGGAGTTCGAGTTCGGGATGAATTGGTCGGCGTTCTCGAGCTTTGTCGGGGACGTGTTCGGTGCGCCGCTGGCGATCGAGGGCATCGGCGCGTTCATGCTCGAGGCGACGTTCATCGGGCTCTGGGTCTTTGGACGCGACCGGCTGAGCCCGCGGGTGCATCTGGCGACCGCCTACATGATCTGGCTCGGCACCTGGCTGTCGGCGTACCTGATCATCGCCGCCAACTCGTGGATGCAGCATCCGGTCGGGTACACGATCAACGCGCAGACCGGCCGGGCGCAGGCGACTGACATCTGGGAGATCCTGTTCCAGCACCTGACAATCTTCGCCTTCGTGCATGTCCTCTTGGCGGGCATGCTGACCGGCGGCTTTGTCGTGCTCGGGGTGGCCTGCTGGCACCTGATGCGCAAACGCAACACCGCCCTGTTTCACACGGCGGCCAAGCTGGCGATCATCATGTTGGTGCCTGTCAGCATCATCCAGCTCTATTGGGGCGGCCAGCTCGGCATTGCCATGACGGACGTGCAGCCGATGAAGATCGCATCCGCCGAGGCGCTCTGGAACACGGAGCAGCCGGCCGGGTTCTCGGTGTTCCAGATCGGCGGCTTTACCGCGAGTGACCCGACACCGAGCTTTGACATCGAGATCCCGGGGCTCCTGTCGTACCTGGCGACGGGCTCGTTCGGCAGCAAGGTGGTCGGCATCAACCAGCTCCAGGCCCAGCAGCAGGCCACCTATGGGCCGGGCAACTACACACCCGATATCCGGCTCGAGTACTGGGCCATGCGGGTGATGGCCTACCTGGGGACCCTCTCGATGCTGCTTGCGCTTTGGGGCGGTGTCCTGCTCCGGCGCAAGCGCCTCGATAATGCGAAGTGGTTCCACCGGGCAGCGCTCGTCGGGATCGCGTTCCCGTTCTTGTCGAATTTCGCCGGCTGGATCCTCACCGAGACCGGACGCCAGCCGTGGATCGTGTACGGCCTGCAGAAGACCGCCAACGCGGTGTCACCCGCGTCGACAACGTTCAAAGTCGGGCTCAGCCTCGCGGTATTCGTCGCGCTGTATGTGGCGCTCGGGATCGTGGATTTCATCCTGATGCGCCGCTACGCCCGCCTTGACCCGCCGGAGGTGGGCGACGAGCCCGCCGCCGCCGTGACACCGATACCGGGCTACTGACATGAATCTCGAGATCACCTGGTTCGTATTGCTGTGTGTGCTGTGGTCGGCGTACTTCGTCACCGAGGGCTTCGATTTCGGGGTCGGAATGCTCCTGCCGATCCTCGGGCGCGACGAGGCGGACCGGCAGGCGATGTTCGCCTCGATTGGCCCGGTCTGGGACGGCAACGAGGTCTGGCTGATCATCGCCGGCGCGGCGACCTTCGCCGCCTTTCCGGTGTGGTACGCCACGATGTTCTCCGGGTTCTACGTGGCCCTGCTGCTGCTGCTGGTGCTGCTGATCGTCCGGATCGTCTCGTTCGAATGGCGGGGCAAGCACGAGTCCCCGGCCTGGCGGGGGTTTTGGACCTGGATCAATACCGTGAGTTCGTTCGGCGTGCCGCTCGTGTGGGGGATCGGGCTGACGAGCTTGCTCTCCGGCACGCCGGTCGCCGCCAACCAGCAGTTCACTGGATCGTTTTGGAGCCTGTTTACCTGGTACACGGTAATCGCCGGAATCGCGCTCGCGCTGCTGTGCGCGCTCCACGGCGCGGTGTATCTGTCGGTGCGCACAAGCCCGGGCGACCTGCGCGAGCGGGCGGGCGATCTTGCGGCACGGCTGGCAGTGCCCGCCGCCGTGCTCGGCGCGGTGTTCCTGATCTGGACGCTGATCGTTGGCATGGACCGCAACCACCAGGGCGTCTGGCCGGGGATCCTCGTGATCGTGCTCGGCGCCATCGCCGTCGTCGCTGCGGTCGCCTTGACCCGGCTCGGGCGACCGGCACTCGCCTTCGTCGCGAGCGCGACGACGATCGTGCTCGCGGTCGTCATGCTCTTCGTGGAACTGTACCCCCGCGTGATGGTGTCCTCGACCGACTTCGCGAACAGCCTGACAATCGAGAACTCCTCCTCGGCGCACTACACCTTGACCGTGATGACCGTCACGGCGGCGCTGCTGCTGCCCGTCGTGCTCCTGTATCAGGCCTGGACCTACCACGTCTTCCGGGCTCGGCTCGGCGGCGATCCGCCGGCCCGACACCCGGCGGAACTGCTCGGAGAACGCCCCAGCCCGAACAGTGCCGGCGACGACCGCGACTAGCGGTGCTCGTGGGCGCCCGCTGGACCCGCGCCTGTTGCGGCGGGCCGGGCTGGTGCGCGCGACGCTCGCGGCCGATGCCGCCCTCGGTGTCGCCGCCGCACTCCTCGTGCTCGCCCAAGCGGTGCTCATCGCCCATGTTGCGGCGCGCGCGTTCTCGGGCGCGTCACTGCGCGCGGTCGCCGTGCCCCTGGTCCTGCTCGTCGCCGTCGTGGTGGCCCGCTCGGGGGCCGCCTGGGGATTCGAGGCGCTCGGGCGGCGGGCGGCCACTGCGGTGCTCTCGCAGCTGCGGATGGACCTCGTACGCGGGCGGCTACGTGACAATCCAGCAGCACTGGACGGCGCCGAGAGCGCGGAGCTTGCGGCGACAGCCGTGGCTGGAGTTGACGCGCTGGAGACGGCGTTTGGACGGTATCTCCCCCAAGTCGTGCTCGCGATCGTGGTGCCCATCGCGGTCCTCACACTCGTCGCGGTGGTTGACCCGATCTCGGCGGGGCTGATGCTGCTGACGCTGCCGCTCGTCCCGGTCTTCATGTGGCTGATCGGTCGCGCCACCGAGGAGCGCACGCGCGAGCGTTGGCAGGCGCTGACCCTGCTCTCGGCGCACGTTCTGGACGTTGTGCAGGGGCTCCCGACGCTGCGCGCGTTCAACCGGGGCGAGGCCCAGACCTCACGGATCGCGGCGGTGAGCGGCGACTACCGGCGCACGACGATGGAGACGCTGCGGCTCGCCTTTGTCTCGGGTGCGGTGCTGGAGCTGGCCGCGACCCTGGGGGTGGCCCTGATCGCGGTGACCGCCGGCGTGCGGTTGGTTGATGGCTCGCTCGCCTTCGTCACGGCGCTCACGGTGCTGCTGCTCGCCCCGGAGCTGTACCTCCCGCTGCGCAACCTCGCGGCCCAATACCACGTAAGCGCTGACGGGCTGGCGGTGACAGACCGCCTGTTGGGGCTCATCGACGCCCCGCCGCTCGTCGCCTCGGGGACGGCCGTTCCTCCGAGCCCGCGCGAGGCGATCGTGCGCCTCGAGGGCGTCGGGTTCACCTACCCGGCACGACCCGACAGCGTCCTCGAGTCGGTCGATCTTGTGCTCGGCCCCGGTGAGACCGTCGCGCTCGTCGGGCCAAGCGGCGGGGGTAAGAGCACCATTGCGGCGCTGGTGTTGCGGCTTGCCGAGCCGACCGCCGGCCGAGTGACCGTCGGGGACGTCGACCTCGCCGGCTGCGACACGGCCGCCTGGCGGGCGCAGATCGCCTGGGTCCCGCAGGATCCGACCCTCTTTCGCGGGACCGCTGCGGACAATATCCGGCTTGGCGACCCCCACGCGAGCGACGCCCGCACGCGCGCGGCCGCCCGGCTGGCCGGCGCCGACGACTTCATTCGTGGACTGCCCGATGGGTACGACGCTACTCAACCCCAAGAACCTTGTGATGTACGTGTCCGCGGGCGCCGCGCTCGGCGCACTCGATCTCGAGGTCGGTCCGACCGCAGGGCTGGCGGCGGTCTTCTGCATCGTGTCGACCCTGCCGCTCTGGGCGGCCCTGGCCTATCTCGCCGCGGCGCGCGCAGGCACGTCGGCGGCTCGGGCAGCTCAGGGACTGGCTGATGCGCAACAACACGGCGGTTACGGCCGCTGTGCTGGCTGTGCTCGGAAGCATCGTCATCATCAACGGGATCACCGCCCTCTGAGCCCGGCGTGCCGGGCGCCCCTGGACCCGCGCACGGGCCGGGGTCACGGCGGTAACCGGTCGGGTTGGCCACACCTGCGACGAGGTCGTGCGTCGTCCGGGGCCCGGGGGTCACGTGGGGTTTCGGTGCGACGCCCACGAAGGGTCCGATCAGGCGCAGGCGCTACACGGTCAACTCGGTACGCTGGCCGAGGTCGGTGAGCCATCGGCACATCAGGCGGTGCATGGCTTCGGCGCCGACGATCGGCTCGTCCGGGACGTACCAGTCCCGGGGAATCAGCGCGAACGGGTACGACTGGCTGCCACCGAGGCCGCCGTGGGAACCGACGAATTCCTCGAACGCCGGGACGTCGCCCCGCACAGGGTCGAAGCGCGCGTTGACCATGATGTCGGCCACGTGCGCGAACGCGTCGGTCCGGCGGACGTGTGCGAGCGCGTTCGGCCCGTAGTCGGCGAGTGGATCATTCCCCTCGACCGCGCCGCTCGCGAGGTTCCGGACGCCGGTGGGGCCGAGCACCACGCTTCCTTGTACGTCGGAGCCGACGAGGACGAACCCCATTCGCGGATGGTGGCGCAACCCGTCGATGAGCCCCGGGTAACGGGCGTTCATCTGTTCGAGACTGCAGCGCCCGGGCGCGTCGGTGAGGTAGACCAACCCGAGGCACCCCGACGCCATCACGGTCAGGTTTGTCGGGTCGGCCGGTGCCGTGGGGTGCTTTCGTGCGCGCGCCGCCTCGGGTCCGAGCGCAACCGAGCCATCGACGTCCTTGCCGCGGGTGGCGGTGCGCACTGCAGTGCCGAGCGTCGTCGGCGACGCCGCGGCTTCGATCGCCGACGCACTCAGCAGCGCCCAGCCCTCGTCGTCGTGTGGGGTCGACTGCACGCGCTCCTCGCCGGTGAGTCGGATCACGAGTTCCTCGAGGGTCTCGTCGTAGCGTTGACGGAACGGCGTGCCATCGGTCTGCCCGTGATCGGAGAGGATGACGAACTCATGCGGACGCGGTGCGGTTGCGGCGGCCCGGACGATCCGCCCGAACTGCTGGTCGAGCTGGGACAGTGCATGCAGCGTCTCCGGGCGCTCGATACCGGAGTGGTGGGCGATCTCGTCATAGCCGACAAATGTCGAGTAGCCGACCGTGCGGCCGGCGAAGATGTCCGAGATGAGCGTCGCCGACGCGAGGTCCCGCTGGATGACGGTGGTCCAGGCCCGCACCAGCGGGTAGAGCCCGCCGCGCCGGACGCGCGGGCGGATGTCGCGGCGTCGGGTCTGGGCGGACGCCCACACCTCCCGCGCGGCGTCGACCACCGTCAGGATGAAGGTTCGGATGACCGCGAACGGATTCGCGAAGTACGCGTAGTAGTCCTGGCCGATTCGCCCACGGCCGCGGACCGTGATCGTGCTCAGCGTGAGCAGCGTATGCGGTGCGTCGCCGGAGAACATGTTCGCGCGGCTGACGCCGTCATCGACCAAGAGCCCGGCGCCGTCCGAGATCCGCGTCTGGATCGTCGCGGTATCGCGCGGATGGTTTGAGACCATCGGGACCCCACGATCCTCCTCGAACCACCGGAAGGCCGGCATGTTGGCGTTGTTGCCGTGCAACAGACCTGCCTGACTGGCACCGGTCTGGCTCGACCAGTCGCATTCCCAGCGGATCAGGCGGTGTGAGCCGGTATCGAGCCAGTGGCTGAGTTCCGGCGTATGTCCGTTGCGCATGGCGCGTTGGATGACCTCGTGGGCGAGGCCGTCGATCTCCAGAAACAGCACGCCGGGGGTGTCCGTCGCCGGCGGCGCGTGCCGGCGTGCGGCGCGCCGTACGACACCCTGCCAGTAGACACTCTCGTCGTCGATCCCGAGCAGTGTCGACACCGCAACGTTGACGACGGTGACGACGAACGCAGGGGCGACACCCCACAGGATTCCGCTGACGTGGAAGTCGGACGTCAGCTGTCCGGCGATCCAGATCATTGCTCCGGAGAGCAGCAGGCTCCCCAGCCCCAGGGTCAGCGCGCCGAACGGAAGGACGCGGCGACTGAGGGTGGGCCAGATGATCGCGTTGACCAAGCGCGATCAGCACGACCGCCGCCAGCGCCCCGACGCCGCTCAGCGTGATGCCGGGCAGGATCGTGGCACCAAGGCGCACCCCGAGCGCGTCGATGACGAGCACGACGGCCGCACGCCCAACGGTGCTCGGCCAGGACGGGTGTCGGGTGGCGGCCCTGCGCGATGCCGCGAGCTCAGACATCGCTTCGGCCCGTATCTCCTGGCGTCGTCACCAGGTCGCCCGACCCGCGGATGGTGTCGATGCCGTCGGCATTCCTACCAGCGCTCGCGATGCACCACGTCTTCGAAGCTGCGACGGTCCATGCGCTTGAGTGGCACGAGCGGCCGGTCTGCCGGATACCCGAGGGCCAGCAGGAACGCCAGGTGATGGGTGTCCGGGAACCCCAGCAAGGATCGCGCCAGGTCCTGATCGGCGACCGCGGCATGGCCGCTGCCGATCCCGAGGTCCGCGGCCGCGATCGCCATGACCATCGATGCCTGGCCCAGATCGAACTGGATCAGCCCAACCTGGCGCGGGTCCGTGGCGTTCGGCGCGACAATCGCGATCGTCGCTGCGGAGTGGGCGATATGCCCGGCGCCCTGCCACACCCCGGCAAGCTGCACCAGGCGCGCCCGCTCTGCGACAACGACGAAGTCCCAGGGTTGGGTGTTTCGGGCCGAGGGCGCGCGCCGTCCGGCCTCGAGGATCAGGTGCAGGTCCTCGCCGGCGATCGGGCGGTCGCTGAACGCGCGCACGTTGCGCCGCGCGCGGATGGCATCCCAGGTATCCATCAGGTGCTCCTTCGAATGGCGGGCCAGCGCCACGCGTCCGGACACGGCGGCAGCACGACGTCAACCGTGCTCAGTCCCGCACCCCGAACAGCGTCGTCACGACCCAGCTGACAATGGACACGATGATCGCGCACTCGAGGGCGGCGAGAAAGCCGCTGAGCGATACACCGGGTACCAGCCACGCCATCAGGCCGAGGATCGCGGCATTGATGACGATCAGGAGCAATCCCAACGTAAGAATCACGAATGGCAGGGCCAGCAGTTTGATGATCGGCTTGACGAAGAAGTCGAGCAGGCCGAGCACGGCCCCAGCGATGATCAGCGTCGGCCAGATGTGATCGATCTTGAGTCCGCTGACCAGTTTCTCGGCCACCCACAGGGCGATGACGTTGGCGGCCAGCAGCAGGCCGAGTCGCGTGATGGCAGACACCGGACTGAACTCTAGACCACTGACGGGAGCCCCCCGTGGCGCGAGATTGGTTACCGCAGTGCAACATCCGGGGAGGTCCCACGGACGTTTTGCCGCCAGTTGCGGGGATCTCGAACCCGACCGCGGAACAATCGCCCGGTTGGGGGGCTTTACGCGCGACCCCATCAAGGGGTATATGGTCTCTGGGCGAACCTCCACGGCTTCGTGGAGTACGCTTACCAAGAACACCCCCTCCTGGGGAAAGAATTGCGCGGAACAGTAGTGACGTCGTAAGGCATGAGATTCGGCCGAGATGTCCAGCGTTTCCTCGCCGAAAAAGGTGGAAGCAGCATGCCGGAAGGCGTCGTGAAGTGGTTCAATGCCGACAAGGGTTTCGGGTTTATTACCCCGGCCGATGGCGGTAAGGACCTGTTTGTGCATTTCTCCGAGATCCAGGCCTCGGGCTACCGCACCCTCGAAGAGGGTCAGCGCGTGTCCTACGAGGCGGGCGAGAGCCCCAAGGGCCCGCAGGCCCAGCAGGTCCAGATCATCTAGGACCACGTGGCGCATCGGGGCGGGCATGGCTCGCCCCGGTGCGCCGGATTTCTTTCGTCCCGACGCGCGCCGCGCCGCCGGGACCCGACGCGACGTCCGCCACGGCGCCGTGCCCGTCGCACGCAGGACACCCCACGTCGACCCGTGAGGCGCTCGGTCCGGTCCGCAGACGCGTTCCGCGGCCGCTCCCAATCAGGCCTGGCTCCGCGCTCGAGTCGCGGCCGACGTCTCAGGGAGTGCCCTTGTGACAGGGTGCATTGACGGATGCGCCGCACAGGGACCGGGCGATGCTCGCCGCGTCGGTGGCGGACCGCCGACCGTTGCCGTCGGTACCGGTGATCTCACCGGTCTACCAACCGGAGCCGTCGTTCGCCATGCGAATCGCCGTGTCGTGCGTGGATGCAGGGTGCGTGGGGCGATGATTGATCGACGGCCGCCGCGGGGGATCCGAAGGCGTTGGGGCTCCCGCGGGTCACCGATCCGGCGAGGTCTACAGAGGCGCTCACACGCCCGCCGCCAGCGGCTCACCACGCGGGTGCGAATGCCCCTGAGATTGGGAGATATGGCCCTGCGTGCGTACCATCCGGATATGACAGTGCGGATGAAGACGCCGTGCACCTAGTCCCAGGCGAGCAGTTCGGCCAGTACATCATCGAGGCGGACCTCGGCCGGGGCGGGCAGGCAGTTGTCTACCGGGCGCGACAGATCGGCACGGAGCGCGACGTCGCCTTGAAGGTATTCGACGTGCTCGACGATGCCGGCAAGCTCGCGCGATTCCGTCGCGAGGCCGTGGCGGCCGCCCGCGTCGACGATCCGCGGATCGTGACCGTCTACGAGTCCGGCGACGTCGACGGCGTGCCGTTCATCGCGATGCGGCTGGTGCCCGGCCCGTCGCTGGCGGAGCTGGTGGCCCGTTTCGGGGCGCTCCCGGCGCCGCGAGCCGTGATGATCCTCGACGACGTTGCCTCGGCGGTCGATGCCGCGCACGAGCACGGGCTCGTGCATCGGGACATCAAGCCGGCGAACGTCCTACTGGATCTCGACGACCGGGCATACCTGTCCGATTTCGGGGTGGCGCGAATGGACGATCTGCCCGGCCTGACTCGTCGGGGTGACTGGTTGGGCACGGTCGAGTACATCTCGCCAGAACAGGCCGCCGGACATGCCGCCACGGCGGCGTCCGATATCTACGCGTTCGGCGTGCTCGCATTCGAGGTGCTGTGCGGGCGCCCGCCGTTCGTGCACCGCCAGGCGAGCGCCGTGTTGATCGCCCACGTACGCGAGGATCCTCCGTCGGCATTGTCGATCAATCCTCACCTTCCCGATGAGATCGACGATGCCTTGGCGCCGGCGCTCGCCAAGGACCCGCACGACCGCCCCGGTCGCGCCCGCGATGTGGTGGAACATCTGCGGGTGGCGCTTGCCGGATGGACGGCGCCCGCGCCCGAGCACGCGCAGACCCTCATCGCCGGGCCCGGGTGGACGCGCGTGCTGACCGGCGAGTCCGATGACGCGCTGACCCGAGTCGGTGGCGCCGACGCGCTGACGCGGGTCCCCGGTGCCGATGACCTGACGTGGGTGGACGGTGCCGGCACCTCGACCCGCGTCGTCCCGGCGGATCTCCCTCCGATCGACGCCGATGCGCCTGCCGCCCGACGCTCAGGTCGCCGACGGGTGGCGGTCGTGTCGGCCTGCGCGGCACTCCTGGTCGCTGGCGGCGCCGGGGGGTGGGCGGTCGGGCACCGCGGTGCCAGCGGCGCGCACGCGTCCGGATACCGCAGCGGATACGCGCGCGGTGTGTCGGTCGGGCGCAGCGTGCCCGGCGCGTCGCCAGGGCAGTTCCGGGTCGTCCACGTGGATGCCGCGGGCAAGGCTGAGTACGTCGGCAAGCCGTTCGCCACCGGCGACTGCGTCAAGGTCACCGGCAGCCATTCGGTCGACAACATCTCCTCGTCGCTGTTCGGGCCCTGCGGGTTCCTGTCGGGCTAACGGATCGCCGCGTCGGCGATGCCCGTCTCCGCGCTACGCTGCCGGCGTGAGCGAGCCCGACCACTACCTCGCCCTCGGCGTTGCCCCCGACGCGTCGATCGAAGAGGTCCATGATGCGTGGCGGTTCGCGGTGCAGGCGTTCCATCCGGACCGCTTTACGGACCCGGGCCTGCGCGAGAAGGCGGACCGCATGGCGCAGCGGGTAAATGCCGCATGGCAGGTCCTCGGGGATGTCGATCGGCGCGCCCGCTATGACCGCACGCGGCGCGATCCGGCGGGTTCGGTGAGCGAGCCCGAGCGCGAGCTTCCGTGTCCGGCGTGTGGCACGCTCAGCACCATCGACGACCAACAGGGCGCGGCGGCGTCGGTGCGCTGTCCGGCGTGCGCGCAGGAGTTCACGGCGATCGTCGGTGCGCACCTCGTCGGCCGTCCGGAACTTGAGATGCGCTTTCTGTCCGGCCGGTACCGTCTCGAGCTCGCCGATGGCAACGGGCGTCGGTCGAACGTGCGCGTGCGGCGTCTGCCGTCCGAGCTGGCACTCGCCGAGGGCGAGACGCTGTCGTTGGTGTTTCGCCCCGACGGTCGCAGGGTGCGGTACATCGTCGTCCACGGCGCACGAACCGACATCGGCTGGAAGGTCAGGTGACCAGCGCACCGGTCATCGGCGTGTGCGCACCGCTCGAACGCGCCCGCTGGGCGGTGTGGGACATGCCGGCAGCGGTCGTCGCGGCCAACTACCTTGAAGCCGCGTGGGCCGACGGCGCGCGCACCGTCGTGATCCCGCCGGATCCGGCCCTCGTCGACGACCCCGGGTCGGTCCTCGCGCGCATTGACGGTCTGCTGCTGCTCGGCGGTGCCGATATCGCCGCCGACCGCTACGGCCAGCTGCCGCATCCGGACAGCGAAGCCCCACAGCATGTGCGTGACGCGGTCGAGATCGCCCTTGTCCAGGCGGCGCACACGATGGATCTGCCAACCCTGGGCATCTGCCGCGGCCTGCAGGTCATCAACGTCGCGCTGGGCGGCACGCTGCGCCAGCACCTCCCGGGCGAACTGGACACCGATATGCATCGCCGCGAGATCGGGCGGTTTGACGGCAACGAACACGATGTCCGGCTTGCGCCCGGCTCGCTCGCCGCCACCGCGACGGGCGCCGAGCTGCACCGGGTTGTCTCCCACCACCACCAGGCCGTCGGCACATTGGCCGTCGGCCTGGTGGCCAGTGGATTCTCCGAGGATGGCGTCGTGGAGGCGCTCGAGGGCCCGCACGGGTACCTGCTCGGCGTTCAGTGGCACCCCGAGGTCGATCCGGCGAGCACCGTCATCAAGAGCCTCGTAGACGCGGCCCGGTTGCGCCGAAGCCGCGTCTCGTAGGCGTTGGGAATTTCACCCCCGATCAACGCGGGGGCACGCGTTGATCGGGGGACGTGGGATTCCGGGGATGACCAGGTCGGCAGTGCACTCCACCCCGTCGTCGTGATGAAGTATGCCGCGCCTTCGTGGGCGATTCGTTGGCCCTGTGGCGAAGATCTGGTCTCCGTGCCTCGACTCATGGCGAATCCGCGGCGCCTGTGCGCCACCGGTCAGGCTCAGACCGGGGCGGGTCGTGCGGTCGGTGCGGCCG
>JADGPG010000056.1 GCA_017882545.1 Thermoleophilia bacterium | reverse complement strand
GGTGACGACGCGTTCCCCGTGGCCGCGAGCGCCAGCGCCGGGATTCCCGCGACCCCGAGTGCCGCGCCCCCAACGATCACTGCAATACGTCGCATCAAGTCCCCTTGTGAGCCGGATTGGGGCATCTTAGTCGGATCGTGACGATTCCCTGCACCCAGGCGTCGCCGGACGGGAATTTCCCCTGCGCACCGGCCACCACGCGGGCGGCCGGTGCGGGGCCGGTTAGTACCGGTAGTGATCGGGCTTGTAGGGCCCCGATATTGGCACGCCGATGTATGCGGCTTGCTCCTCGGTCAGCTCTGTCAGCCGTACGCCGAGTGCGTCCAGATGCAGCCGTGCGACCTTCTCATCGAGATGCTTGGGCAGCACGTAGACCTGTCGGTCGTAATCGTCGTTCTTGGTGAACAGCTCGACCTGGGCGATCACCTGGTTGCTGAACGAATTTGACATGACAAACGACGGGTGCCCGGTGGCGTTGCCGAGGTTCAGCAGCCTCCCCTCCGAGAGCACGATGATCGCGTGCCCGTCGGGAAAGATCCATTCGTCGACCTGGGGCTTGATCTGATTTCGGCGCACGCCCGGATACCGGGTGAGGCCCGCCATGTCGATTTCGTTGTCGAAATGCCCGATGTTGCCGACGATGGCCTGGTGCTTCATTTTGGCCATGTGTTCGACGCGGATGATGCTGCGGTTGCCGGTGGCGGTGACGAACACGTCGGCGATTTCGACGACGGAGTCGAGCGTCGCCACCTGGTAACCCTGCATCGCGGCCTGCAGCGCGCAGATCGGGTCGATTTCCGTGACGATCACGCGCGCGCCCTGGGCACGCAGCGATTCCGAGCACCCCTTCCCGACGTCGCCGAAGCCGCAGACGACGGCGACCTTGCCGCCGAGCATGACGTCAGTGGCTCGGTTGATGCCGTCGACCAACGAGTGTCGGCAGCCGTACAGGTTGTCGAACTTCGACTTGGTGACCGAGTCGTTGACATTGATCGCCGGGAACAGGAGCCCGCCCTGCTCGGCGAGTTGGTAGAGACGGTGGACGCCGGTGGTCGTCTCCTCGGTCACCCCCTTGATCCCGGCAGCGATGGCCGTCCAGCGCGAGGGGTCCTCCCGCAGGGACCGGCGCACGAGGTCCAAAAAGACCCTGAACTCCTCCGATTCGGCGGTCGCCGAGTCCGGTACGGCCCCCGCCGCCTCGTACTCGACACCCTTGTGGACGAGCATCGTGGCATCGCCCCCGTCGTCGAGGATCATGTTCGGTCCGGCCCCGTCGGGCCAGCGCAGTGCTTGATCGGTCGCCCACCAGTACTCCTCGAGAGTCTCCCCCTTCCAGGCGAACACCGGCACCCCGGATGGCGTATCCGGCGTTCCGCGGGGTCCGACCACGATGGCGGCGGCCGCGTGGTCCTGGGTGGAGAAGATGTTGCACGAGGCCCATCGCACCTCGGCGCCGAGCGCCGTCAGGGTCTCGATGAGTACGGCGGTCTGAACCGTCATGTGAAGCGATCCCGTGATTCGGGCGCCGGCCAACGGTCGACTGTCCGCGTGCTCGGCCCGGATGGCCATCAGGCCCGGCATCTCGTGTTCGGCGAGGCGGATCTCGTTGCGGCCGAATTCTGCCAGCGAGAGGTCGGCGACCTTGAAGTCCGTCGAAGCCAGAAGCGCACCTGTGGTCATGCAAACTCCATCGTGGATGACTGTCGGGGCCGCCCCCGCGCGCGACGCCGTCCTGACCGGGGTTGATCCGCGTACCGCCCGCCCGCGGGGGCGTGGACGCATCCGGCGTGCACTGGCGTGCGGCCGGCCCCGGCAAAGTCTAGCCGCCCGTCAGCACGCGGCCCTCCGATCGGTCGGGCGGGTAGGTATCGGCGGCGTCACCCCGCTGGCATCCCTGGCGGAATCGCCCCCCATCGTCCAGGATGGCCGCATGACAATGATTATGCAGGTCACTGATGAAGGAACGCAGTACGCCGAGCGGCTTCACGAACTCTTGGCGGAGTTCGGGGTGAACCCCGAACTCGAGGACGAAATCGACGAGATCAGCCTGCTGCCCGCATACGTGCTCGCCGGCGCGTCGATCCGCACCGAGGCGCACTCCCACGGCGACCACATGCACGTGGTCGCGATTACCGTCGAGATCGCGGACGAACTTGAGCAGGCGTTCTACGAGACGCTGGCTCAAGTGCTCGAGGCGAGCGCGGCCGACGAGGACGAGGACGAGGACGAGGACGCCTGACGGTACGGCACCGCCGGAGTCGCGCATCGCACTAAGGGCACCCGGACAGTCGGGTGCCCTTAGTCGTACCGGCGACCGGACCCGACCGCCCTCAGGCGGCGGGGGGCCACCGTTCTTCGGGCTTCGGCTGAACCTGGCCGTAGGTGAGGATGCGCTGCCGCCCCGGGTCCATCGCCTCGTACGGCCGGACGACAGGCGTCCGCCACGTAATGAAGTTCTGGCAGGCCGCGTCGGCATCGTCCGGGAACTGCCGGACGGCCTCGGCGAGGGCATGGGCGTCCCCAAGACCGATACCGGAACTGACGCCGGTCTCGGGCCCGAAGAAGTGGGCCGAGTCACCGATCAGCAGGATGCCCGGCTTCCACCATTCCTTGCACGACAGCAGCCCCGGCTCGCTGTAGCGGATTTGGTCCAGCGACGTGAGCCCGGAGATCCCCTTCTCGGACTCCGGAAGGAGCTCGATCCACATCTTCTTGATCGCCTCGAGGCCCGGTGCGAGTGCCGCCTGCGCGCCCACCTTCTCGATGCTGCGCCAGCCAGCGGAGCCTTGCGGCCACCCGAGCGTGCCGATGTGCCCGCCGTCGGACGTGTAGGCCATTGCGAACGAGACGCCCCCCGGCTCGGGACTCATAAACGTCAATGACGCCTCCGGGAGCGGATCGATCGTCGCTTCGATCCCGGCCATCTGGCGCACCGGGGATCCAGTTCCGTCGCAGGCGACCACGAGGTCCGCCGGAATCGTGCGGCTGCCCTCCGGGCCCTCCGCCACCACGCCGACGACGCGGCCGGTCGGGTCCTGCACAAGTTCGGTGACAGTGTGCTCATGCTCGACGGGCAGGCCGTCGCCGAGTAGGTCGAGGATTCGTCCGACCTGCACGCAAATCGCGACTTGGCTTCCGTCCGCACGCGGGGCAATGTCCCACCCCGCGGCCTTGATCTCGTCCAGGATTCCGATCTCCTCGAATGTCGGGAAACCCTGAAAGCCGAGCATGTACCCCCGTGGCACGAACGCCCCGGCGGGCATGCGTTCCAGCACGATCGGCTCCTGGCCCCGCAGCCGCAAGAGCCGCGCCAGCGTCAAGCCGACCATTCCTCCGCCGCAAATCACGATGTTCATGTACGCCCCTCGTCGTCGAACTCACCGTGCGTCGTGCGCAGAGCATATTGTGATGGACGCCCTGCCGCGGGGTGCCAGTACGGTTGCCGGTCGCCGTGCGGCAACGGGCCTTCGCTAGGCTTGTTCACGAAACGACGCCGAGGCAAAGGACAACGCGTGGCAAGATCGGTCGAGACGCACCTGGTGCAGTCGGTCCCCCTTCCGGACGGGGCGGAGTCGCCGGTGTCGGCCTACGTCAACGGTGCCGAGCGCACCGAAGGCAACGGCATCGCGGTGCGGGACGGACGCGTGTGGTTCGAGGAGCCGCTGCGCGTGCCGCATCCGACCTCGTTTGGCGGAAAGATGATGTTGACGTTCGGCATCGGGGTCTACGGGGACGTGAAGGGCGACCAGCTCGACCTTGCGTTTCAGCGCGGCGGGCAGGCGCAATGGCTGACCGACATTCCCCTCAAGCCACACGCGCACCCGGAAGGCTGAGCTCGACCAGCGCATCTCGCCAGGCGAACTCGGGCGACCAGCCCAGGTCACCGAGGCGGGTGGAGCGGACATCGAGCGACGCCGTCAGCGCGTCGACCATGCCGCCGCCGAGCGCGAATGCGGCCATCCGTGGGGTGAGGCGATCGGGACGGAGTGATCCGACCTGCGCGCAGATCTGGTGGACCAGCTGCTCCTGGGTCGGTGGGTCGGGCTCGCTGGCCGTGTAGACCCCCGGGGGGCCGCCGGCGGCGGTCAACAGGGCACGGGCGGCGTCGTTGGCACTGATCAGCGGCACGAGGTTGTGCCCCGGTCCGACGATCCGGAACTGGCCGCGCCGTATCGCCGCCACGAGCTCGGCGAACATGCCGTCGGGGCCGTACGCCCAGCCGAGGCGCACCGCACGCAGCGGCGTGGCGGCCAGGGCCTCTTCGGCGGCAAGCGCCCAGTGTCCCATCGCGACGGGCGCGGTCGTCGTCGTTTCGTCGATCGGGCCCGGCCCGTGGTTTCCCCATGCCAGGACGTGCGACGCCGTGACGACGGGGCGCGTCGGATCGCGGTCGGCGATCAGGTGGTCGGCGGCGCGCCATGCAAACCGCGCCTCCCTGCGCACCCGCCCGCCACGCAGAGGGGTACGTGCCCGAGGGAGCCCGAGGTGCCAGACAATCTCGGCGTCGGCGGCGTCGTATTGCCATGCCCCCGGCCGCAACAGGTCGCCGGGGACGGGTTCGGCGCCGAGGTCTGCGAGCCGGTGCAGGGCGGCGGGCGTGCGCCCCAGGGCGGCCACGGAATGGCCCCTATCACGCAGTTGGGCGATCAGGGCTTGCCCGACCAATCCCGTTCCGCCGGTCACAAAATGTGTCGCCAATGACCCTCCGGGCGGGTGCCCGTTCCCGTGGTTGTCGTCCGCACCGCCACGGGCTGGCGCGGTCAGCCGCCGGCGACCGCCGGCAGAATGGTGACTTCTTGGCCGTCTGTCGTCACAGTAGCGATACCGTCACCGAAGCGGACATCCTCGCCGGAAACAAACACGTTGACGAACCGGCGCAGCTCACCGTCCTGGCAGACGCGGTCCCGAAACCCGGGGTAGGTCTCCTCGAGTTGGTCGATGAGGTCGCCGACAGTGCCGGGCTCGCAGGCGACCGTGGCGGCGCCTTCGGTCAGGGTCCGCAGCGGCGACGGGATCTTTACGGTGACTGGCATGGGTGCTCCTCGCGCCTCAGGCGACTGCGGTAACGAATTCTGCGGGAACGTGGTCCCCGATGGTGGCCGCCTCAAATGACGCGACGTCGGCATCGATCTGAATCGCGGCGACGTGCGGGGCGATGGCATCCAACGTCTTGAGGCCGTCTCCGGTGATGTAGAGCACCACCCGCTCGTCGATGCCAATCTCGCCCGCGTCGGCCAGCCTGCGCAGCACCGCGGTCGTGACGCCGCCGGCCGTCTCGGTGAAGACCCCGGTGGTCTCCGCGAGCAGCTGGATCCCCGCGATGATCTCCTTGTCGGTGACCGACGTGACCGAGCCACCGGTGGCGCGGGCCGCGTCGAGTGCAAAGACCCCGTCGGCGGGATTGCCGATGGCCAGGCTCTTGGCGATCGTGTCCGGATAGACCGGCGACACGAAGTCGCGACCCTCGCGCCACGCGGTGGCGACCGGGCTGCAGCCGTCGGCCTGCGCACCGTTGAGGATCGGCACCGCACCGTCGCAGAGGCCGAGCTCGATCAAGTCGCGGTAGCCCGTGTGGATCTTGGTGTAGAGCGAGCCGGAGGCGATCGGGACGATGCAGCGGTCCGGCAGCGTCCACCCGAGCTGTTCGGCGACCTCGTAGGCGAGCGTCTTCGAGCCCTCGCTGTAATACGGACGCACGTTGACGTTGACGAACGCCCACGGGCGGTCGGCGGCCAGCTCGCCGCAGAGCCGGTTGACGTCGTCGTACGTCCCGGCGACGGCGAGAAGCGTTGTGTCGAAGACGGCGGTTGCGACGATCTTCTGTTCTTCCAGATTCGACGGCACGAACACGTAGCTCTCGAGGCCCAACGCCGAGGCGTGGGCGGCGACCGCGTTGGCCAGGTTGCCGGTCGACGCGCAGGCCACCGTCGAGAACCCGAGCTGCTGGGCCGCCTGGAGGGCGACACTGACGACCCGGTCCTTGAAGCTGTGGGTTGGGTTCGCGGTCTCGTTCTTGACCCACACGTTACGCAGGCCGAGGGCGGCGGCCAGGCGCGGTGCCCGGACCAGCGGCGTCAGACCGGTGCTGAGCCCCGATGCCGGGTCGTCGGGGGCGCACGGCAGCAGATCGCGGTATCGCCAGAGGTTTAGCGGACCTTGGCTGATGCGCTCGCGGCTGACCGTCGCCTTTAGTCGCTCGCGGTCGTATTCGACCTCAAGGGGGCCGAAACAGAACTCGCACACGTAGGCGGCCACAAGACCGGTCCGATGTCCGCACTCCTTACATCGCAACCCGATGGCACAGCCACCAAACGCTCCGTCACTCCCGCTCATCGCATCTGCCCTCGTTCTCGGAAACCAACAAAAAAACGCCTTCCGCGGAGTGTGCGAAAGGCGATCTGTTCGGATCGTTGGCTTCCGCATCTCCCCGGGGATACCGGTTGGAATTGGCACCTGGCGCAGTTGCGCTGGTTGCCGCGGCTTCAAAGGGCCAAATCCCTCCACCGCTCTAGATGCTGAAAGTCAACCTACAGGTGCTCCCGGACGTCTGTCAATCGCGACCGGCTCCGTACGCCTCACTCGGCGAAGTCCCGCCCATCGCCCTGTCGCAGGGGTGCAACACCGGGGCGTTTGCACCGAAAAACCGTCCCAAATACAGGAGGAATCACTCGGCCGATATCTAAGATCAGACACCGTGAACGAAGATCAGCCCACTACGTCCTTTCCGAGGCTGCCCTACCCCTCGGGAGAGGACACGGCCCAGCATTCCGCGTTGCCGGATCCCGCACCGGCACCGGAGAAGCCGCGCACGGGCTGGCGCGCCCGGCGCCGTGCCCAGCGGGCTGAACGGGATGCCGGGGGCACCGGCGGCGGCGCGGTACCGCCGCCCGGCGGCGGCGGTACCGCCGGTGGGCACGACCTTCCCGGTCCCGATGGTGAGCCCGGCGACCTTGACGTGCCCGAACCGCTCGCGTCGTCGACACGCGGCCTGCGGCGCCAGCGTAAGCGTCTGCTCCAGCGTCGGGAAGAGATGCTCTTTCATCTTGGCGGCCTCGCCTACGACCTGCATCTCCTCGGGGAGTTGGAGGCTCCGGTGATCACCCGCCGGGCAGGGATGATCCGGACCCTCGATACCACGGTGGATGCGATCGACGCCCAGTTGGTGTCGCGCGGGAAATCGGGGGGCGGCCAGCGGCTGCCGATCGTCGTGGGGTCCTGCCGAACCTGCCATTCCCTGTTTGTCGCCGATGCGCGCTATTGCATGACGTGTGGGCGCACGCTTGCGCCGCCCGACCCTGCCGAGGCATCCGTATGACCGACGTCCCCACCCACGGCAACGCCCCGCCGCTCAACGCGCCCCACTGCCACGAGTGCGGTGTCCCGCTCGACCCGTCGCAGCGGTATTGCCTGAACTGTGGCGCGCCGACGAGCAAGGCCCCGCGACTGGCGACAGGCAAGGGCGCGCGCGTCCTGGCGCTGTCATTGGTACTGCTGGCACTCGGCACCGGATTCCTGGCCGTGGCCGTCAGCCAGGAGTCCGGGAAGACCACATCAGCGACGTCCACGGCGGGCACCGGCACCGGCGGGGGCTTCCCGACCGACACATCCGGCACGGGCACGGGCTTCAACACGGTCACCTCCGGCACCGGTACGACGCCGACAGAGACGTCCACGACCCCGACAGATACCTCCACGACCCCGACGGATACGACCAAGACGGCAACGACCGACACCACCACAACGGCGACGACCACGACCACGACGAGCACCGGGTCCGCGACAAAGACACCGGCGACCTGGCCGGCCGGCACCTCGGCCTGGACCGTCGTGCTGGCATCGCTGACGAGCCAGTCGAGCGCAAACCAGATCGCGGCCCGCGCGACCACCGACGGCCTGCAGGCTGGCGTGCTCTACAGCGGCGCCTTCCCCACCCTGACGCCCGGCTACTGGGTGGTGTTTTCTGGTACCTACTCGACGTCATCGTCGGCCAAGGCAGCGGCGGCGGGCGCGCAGTCCAGTTTTCCCGGGGCGGCGGCCAGGTTCATCGCCTCGGGCTCCTAGCGTGCGCCCGGCGGTACCGCGCCAGTAGAGTCTGGCCCCGATGGCCGGTTTGACCGAGACCGCGGCGGGCACCCTGAGCATAGGCGTCGATGTCGGCGGCACCTTTACCGATGCGGTGATGATCGGCGCGTCGGGATTCTGGACGGTCAAGGTACCGACGACCCGCGCCGACCACGGCGTCGGCGTCATCGAGGCGATTACCCGGCTGCTTGCGACCTCCGGGGCCTCCGCGTCGAACGTGGCGCGGATCGCCCACGGGATGACGGTCGGGACGAATGCGCTGTTGGAAGGGCAGTTGTCCCCGACCGCGCTGGTGGCGACCGACGGGTTCGGGGACATCCTGGAGCTGCGACGCCAGAATCGGGCGGACCTCTACCGCCTCGAGGTGTCCCACCCCCCGCCGGTGGTGCCGCGCTCGCGCGTGATCGAGGCCCGAGAGCGGTGCGGTCCGGACGGCGTGATCCGGAGTCTGTCCCGCACGGAGGCCACGCGGATCGCCAGAGCGGTCAAGGATCTCGAGGTTGAGGCGGTCGCCGTCTCGCTTCTGTTTTCCTTTGCGCATCCTGCCCACGAGCAACAGATCGCCGACGCGCTGCGAGCGCAGCTTCCCGATGTGCACGTCAGCATCTCGTCCGAGGTCCTCGCCGAGATCCGCGAGTATGAGCGGACGGCGACAACGGCCGTCGACGCCGCGCTCACGCCGGTGCTGCGTCGGTACCTGTCCGGGCTCACTGCGCGGACGGCCTCCGCGGGGTTGCCTGCACCGGACGTGATGCAGTCCAACGGCGGCCTGATCGATATCGACCTCGCCTCCCGCCACGCGTCGCGAACCGTTCTGTCCGGGCCGGCGGCCGGGGTCATCGGCGCCGCGTTCTGGGCCCGCACCGAACAGATCCCCCACGCCCTGACGTTCGATATGGGCGGGACGTCGTGCGACGTCGCACTGATCGCGCACGGGGAGCCGGGCCGCACATCGGGGACGGAGATCAACGGACACCCCCTGCACCTGGCGATGCTCGACATCCAGACGGTGTCGGCGGGTGGTGGCAGCATTGCGTGGGCCGACACGGGCGGGGCGCTGCGCGTCGGTCCGCGGTCGGCCGGTGCCCGCCCGGGGCCGGCCGCATATGGATTTGGCGGCGATCAGCCGACAGTCACCGATGCCCACGTGGTCCTCGGACGCGTCGCGTCCGTCGGCACCTCGGGAGTCGAGATCCCGCTCGACCGGGAACGCGCGATCGGCGCGGTGGGTCGGCTGGCGAACTCCCTCGGGCTCGAGCTCGAGATCTGCGCCGCCGGCATTCTGGCGGTGGCCAACAACGAGATGGCGCGGGCGCTGCGGGTCGTCAGCGTCGAGCGGGGCGTGCATCCCGCGCACACCGTGGTGATCGCGTTTGGCGGAGCGGGCCCACTTCACGCGTGCGATGTCGCCGAGCTGCTCGGGATCCACCGCGTCCTTGCCCCGGCGTCGGCCGGCGTCCTGGCGGCGCTCGGCGCGGTGATGGCCGGCGAGCGCCGCGACTGGGCCCGGACCGTCCTGCTCCCGGTCGGCGACGAAAACGGAATCGCCGCGGCCCTTGGTGTCGAGATCGATCGTGCGCGCGCGGCCGTCCCGGACGGGGTGCTGCGGGTTGCCGCGGACTGCCGCTATGTCGGTCAGTCGCACTCCCTGACCGTGCCGTGGAATGCCGCGGGCGATCCCTCCGTGCTCGCGGCGGGGTTCCGCGACCTGCACACTCAGCGCTACGGCGACGCGGATCCGGACGCGCCGATCGAGATCGTCACCATCCGCAGTGCCGTGGAACGTGCCGGTGACCTGCCGGCGATCGATATCGGGGTCGTCGGCGTCCCGATCGCCGGCCCCGCGGCGCTCGAGATGGCGGGTGCGACACTGTGGATCGCCGACGGCTGGCACGCGCGTGCCTGTGCGGACGGAAGCTTCGACCTGCGTCGCAATGGGGAGGCCGGTGCGTGGACCCCATAACCCTTCAAGTCATGGCCAGCGCTCTGCGCGCGGTTGCCGACGAGATGGAGGCCGCGCTCGTGCGGAGCGCGTTCTCGCCCAACATCACCGAGCGCCGCGACTGCAGCACGGCAATCTGCGACCGGGACGGCGCGATGATCGCCCAGTCGGCGTCGATCCCGGTACACCTTGGCGCGATGCCCGACGCGGTCGCTGCAGTGATCGCCGCGACCCCGACGCCCGGTGATGTGTGGATCCTGAATGATCCGTTTACCGGCGGCACCCACCTCCCCGACCTGACACTCGTCAGCCCGCTCCATGTGGGCGGAGAACTGATGGGGTACGCGGTCTCGCGGGCCCACCACGCCGACGTCGGGGGCATGACGCCGGGATCGATGCCCGCGGCATCGCGGGACCTGTTTCAGGAGGGGCTCGTGCTGCCACCGGTGCGGCTGGTCGCGGCCGGCGTCGTGCGCGAGGACATCGTTGCGATCATCCTCGCCAACTCCCGGACGCCGCATGAACGGGCCGGTGATCTGCGCGCCCAGATCGCCGCACATCGCCTGGCCGATGCGCGGATGGCCGACCTGGTGGCCCGCTGGGGACGGCTGGTGGTCTACGAGGCTTGTGGCGAGCTGCTCGCCTACGCCGAGCGGCGGACCCGCGCGGAGATTGCGCGGATGCCGGACGGCACTTATCGGGCCGAGGACACCCTCGAGGGCGATGGCGTGACGGATGCCACGGTGCACATCCGGGTCGCAGTGACCGTGGACGGGGACGAGCTTACCGTCGACTTCTCCGGCACCGACGCGACCGGCCCGGGGAACTGCAATTGCCCGCTGGCGGTCACACGGTCGGCCGTGTACTTCGTCGTCCGCTCCGTCACCGACCCGGACATTCCGGCCTCGTCTGGGGCGTTCGCGCCGGTACGGATCACGGCCGCCGACGGATGCCTGGTCAACGCGCGCCGGCCGGCCGCCGTGGCGGCGGGCAACGTCGAGACGTCGAGCAGAATCGTGGACGTGGTGACGGCGGCCATCGGACAGGCCGTCCCCACGATGGCGATGGGCCAAGGGACAATGAACAACATCACCATCGGCGCGACGGGATTCACCTACTACGAGACGCTCGCCGGCGGCCAGGGCGCCGGACCCTCCGGTCCAGGGCCGTCCGCGGTCCACGTGGCCATGAGCAACACGCTCAACACTCCGATCGAATCGCTCGAGACGACCTACCCGGTGCGCGTCGAGCGCTACGCCATCCGCGACGGGTCCGGAGGGGCGGGCCGGCACCGTGGCGGCGACGGGGTCGTGCGGATCCTTCGCCTGCTCGTTGACGCGCAGGTCAGCATCATCTCCGAGCGGCGCACGACGGCGCCCCGCGGAGCGCAGGGAGGGTCAGGCGGCGCCCCCGGCGTCAATCGGCTTGACGGCCGGGTGCTGCCGGGCAAGTGGACGGGCGACGTGGCCGCAGGGTCCCTCGTCGAGATCTCGACGCCCGGCGGCGGGGGCTGGGGGCCGCCCGGGGAGGCCTGAACCCCACACCGGGCGGCGACCCGTCCTACGCAGCGCTCCCGCTGGCGCGGACCAGGGTCCACACCGAATACCCACACGCCTGACAGTGGGCCTGATCGGTGGCACCCTCACGCCGGACGCCGTCACAGTGCGCCCAGGCACCACAGCGGCCATCGTCTTCCCAAGTGGACGCCTGGCATCCCGGGCACGTCGCCGGAAGATAGCGGGCACTGGTGACCTGTACCGATTCCCAACAGTACCGGCATGCGTACACGCTCTTGCGGGAAAGGCGGATGCGGTGGGCAGCGGCGCGTCCCTCGGCAGCTGCGCGGGCGGGATATAGCGTGGCCATCGGGAACCCCCTCCATTTGCAACGATCGTCACGATCGTCTGATGGAGATAGTAGCGATTGACACGAAGTTTGCAACCACCCAGGGGCTTCCTGCCGTCCTGTCGGCGCGTGCCGTCCGCCGCCGCGCCAGCGTGGTGCGGTGCTAGTGGGCGATGTCCTTGCCGACGACCACGACGACCCGCGACGTGCCGGCCTGCTGCGGTGTGACCACCGTAAGCGCCGTAATGCGCGTTGGCGCCACCCCGAGCGCGGTGGCGATGCTGCATGCCGCCGGGATGTCGGTCTTGGTCACGTACTGAATCGAACTGGCGGCGCTCACCGCCGCACCGGGCGCGTTTCCGACGGTTCCGAGCGTGTAGCCGACCCCGGTGATCTTTGGCGCGACGATGTTCCGGGCGGCACCGGCGACCCCGCTCGCGTTGTACACGGAGACCGTGACGGCGGCGGGGCTCGCCACCGGCGCCACATTCGCGCAGAGCGACGCCGCCGTGGTCGCGGTGCGCGTCGTCGTGTGGGTGGCACTGGTCTGGGTTCTGGCGGCGCCGGTCGACGCCGAACTGCGTGACGATGAACCCCCACCTCCAAACAGTGCCCAGATGATGCCGGCGACGATGATCGCCGCCAGCACGATGCCCGCGATGATCAGGGGGCGCCTGCCCCGCTCGGTGCGTGTACGACCGACCGCGTCCGGGCGCTCCGAGAGGCCGGACAGCTCCTTCAGGCGGTCGAGCGTCGGGTCGTAGGAGGCGATGCCTGCGGAGTTGATCTGCTGCTCGATGCGGCGGATCTGGCGCCCGTGGCGAATCGACTGCACCACCAAGGCGACTGCCAGGAAGATCGCAATGATCGCCGCCGACGGCGTCAAGAGGTTCAGCCAGCTCACGGTCGGCGACATTATCAGGCCGGGCGGCCCGCACGGCCACGCGCGGGCGCATCGACGGCGCGCCCGGCACGACGGTCTATCCGGGGGTCACTCGGTAGGCGTCAAACACACTCTCGACATTGCGCAGCGCGCTGATGACGCCCTTGAGACCGTCGATATCGCCGACGTCCACGACGAAGCGATCGTGGACCATCTGATTCTCCATGTGGCAGTTCGCCGACACGATGTTCACACCGGACTCGGCGAAGCTGCGCGACAGGTCTTCGAGCAGGCGCGGACGGTCCCACGCGTCGATGGCGATCTCGACCCGGAAACCGTGTCGGTTGGAGCCCGCCCATGAGACGGGTGTGAAGCGGTCGGGATTCTTGAGCAACGCGCGGGCGTTCGGGCAGTCGTCGCGGTGGATCGTGATCCCACGGCCCAGGGAGATGTAGCCGAGAATGCCATCGCCGGGAACCGGCTTGCAACACTTGGCGAGGCGCACCAGCACGTCACTGATCCCCTCAACCTCGATCCCCATGTCGCCCGAGGCGGTGGCGGGTATCGCGCGCCGGCCCCGCGGCGCCGCGGTTGTCTGGCGTTCTTCCGAGACCGCCTCCCCCGCCTTCAAGCGGGCGAGGATCTTGTTGACGACCGTCTGGGCCGAGGTCTTACCGCTCCCGATTGAGATGTAGAAGTCCTCAGCCTTGCGGAATCCCATCTCGCGGATCACCTCGAGCAGCAGCGGTGATCCGGCCACCCGCTGACTCGGCAGTCCGGCCTTGCGCAGCTGCTCCTGGAGTGCATCGCGTCCGTGGTGTTCAGCGTCTTCGCGCTGCTCCTTACGGAAGAATGCCTGGATCTTCGCCCGAGCCTTAGTCGACGCGACGATCTTGAGCCAGTCCCGGGAGGGGCCACGCGGCTGGCTGGAGGTCAGGATCTCGACGAAGTCCCCCGAGCTCAGGCGGTAGGTCAACGGGACGATGCGTCCGTTGACCTTGGCTCCGGCGCACCGGTGTCCGACGTCGGTGTGCACGTCGTAGGCAAAGTCGATCGGTGTCGCGGCGGCGGGCAGGTTGCGCAACTCGCCCTTCGGGGTGAAGACGAACACCTCGTCGCCATATAGGTCACGGCGCAGCGACTCGAGGAACTCCGACGGATCCGTCGTGTCCTGCTGCCAGTCCATCATGCCGTTGAGCCAGGTGTACTCGCCGCCCGAATCGCGGCGCCCGTCCTTGTAGAGCCAGTGGGCCGCCACCCCGAACTCCGCGGTGCGGTGCATGTCGTGGGTCCGGATCTGGATCTCCAGGGGCTGACCTTCCGGCCCGACGACGGTCGTGTGCAGCGACTGGTACATGTTGGGCTTCGGGACCGCGATGTAGTCCTTGAACCGGCCCGGCATCGGCTTCCACAGCGAGTGGATGATCCCGACCGCGCCATAGCAATCCCGGATCGAATCGACCAGCACCCGCATCGCGGTGAGGTCGTAGATCTCGTTGAATTCCTTGCCTTTGCGGGTCATCTTCTCGTAGATGGAATAGAAATGCTTGGCCCGCCCGGTGATCTCCGCCGTGATGCCGACCGCGGTGAGCTCCCCGGCGACATACGCACCGGCCTCGGCCACGTACGACTCGCGGTCGGCTCGGCGCTGGTTCACCATTTGCTGGATCTCGGAGTACCGCCGCGGGTGCAGGGCGGAGAACGCAAGGTCCTCGAGCTCCCACTTGAGCGAGTGGATGCCGAGGCGATGGGCGAGCGGCGCGTAGACCTCGAGCGTCTCCCGCGCCTTCTGGATCTGCTTCTGGCGGGTCATGTATGCCAACGTGCGCATGTTGTGCAGGCGGTCGGCGAGCTTGACGATCAGCACGCGGATGTCACCGGCCATCGAAACGATCAGCTTGCGGTAGTTCTCGGCCTGGTGCTCTTCCTTGGAGTCGAAGTGGATCTTCGACAGCTTCGTGACCCCGTCCACGATGATCGCGACCTCGGCCCCGAACTCGCGCTCGATGTCGGCCAGCGTGGTCCCGGTGTCCTCGACGGTGTCGTGCAGCAGGGCGGCGATCACCGAGACGTCGTCCATGCCGACGTCGACGACGATCCGTGCGCAGCCGACCGGGTGGATGATGTACGGCTCCCCGGAGTGGCGCACCTGCCCGCCGTGCTGCTCCTGGGCGAAGATCATGGCGCGCGTGATGGCCTCGACGTCGGCGTCGGGGTGCCGCTCACGCAGGTCCCCGAGCAGTTCATCGAACTGCGGCGCCAGATGCGGCTGCGGGAGCGTGGCGTCGGTGTCGATCGGGGTGTTCATCCTCTACACGGTACTCCGTTAGGCGGCGTGAGAGGGTTCCGACGGCGTGGGGACGGGGATCTCGGGGTAGTCGCCGACGGACGGGAAGAGCTCGAGAGTTGCCGCCAGGTCGAGGTAATCAAGTTCCGCACCCAGCCGTTCGGCGGCCCTCGCGGCGCGCGGCGCGTCGCTGAACGGACGCCGTGCCTCCGGCGTCGCTACCTTCAGGCCGTCGGCCGAAAAGTGGACCAGGCCGAGCTCGGCAAACGCTGCCAGCACGTCTGCCACCGCCTCAAGTGGGCGGATCGCCGGCCCATCTCCGAGTAGCACGGACTCCAACTCCGCGTCCCACGACCACGAGCGATTGCGACTGAGCTCCGGCCACAGCAGTTGCGCCAGGGGGCGGAGGTCCCAGCGCTCCGTGGCGAGGGCGCGCATGAATGTGACCTCGTGTGCTGTCCAGACGACGTGGACCCAGTGCCCGGCCGACGCGGCGCAGAGATCTGCCGCCCGGTAGGGATCCGGTGGCGGGTCCAGCACCACCACGTGGGTCGCCTCCGGGAGTGACATCCCGGGGAGTGCGGCGTAGTCGACCAGCGTGATCCCGGGCCGCCGCGCGGCCAGCGCGAGGCGGGTCGCGGCCTCCGGGCCCGAGCAGCGGCTGCCGACGAGTGTTGCGGTCTCAACACCCACGCGGTCCGGATGTAGGACGTCGGCGATCATCGCGCGTCGCCGGGCCACGTCGCCGACGACCACGACCACGCCGGCGTCGGCAGCGGCCAATGCGGCGATCCGGACGAGGCCGACCCCTGCGCCGCGGTGGTCTTCGACGCCGAGCGGCGGCCCCTCGGCCTTGTGGTGATCTGGCGGTGGCGGCGGCGCGAGTCCCGCGCGGACGTCCGCAAGCCCCCGGCGTGCGGGGCACCGCAGATCGCAGGCGGGCGCACACGCGATCGCGTCGCGCCCGGTGACGACGGGTTCGATCCGGTCGATGGTGACCCGCGGACCGACCAGGCCCTGGTATCGCTCGATGCCGAGTCGGACCTGGGCGTCGATCCGGGATCCATCGGACAGGGAATCGCGCCTGTGGCCGTGACCGAACCCCACCGCACGCAGGTGCGCGCCGCCGCAGTGCAGACGGACGTTGAGATGTTGGCGGCTCTTGCCCATGACACCGGCGGCCTCGGCGGTACACCCGGGCATCAGCAAGCGCGGTTGCGGATTGCCGCGGCCGAACGGAGCAAGGGTCTCGAAGGCCTCGGCGGTTTCGAGGGTCAGCTCACGCGCACCGACGACGGCGTCGACGGGACGGACCCGGACCCGGTCGAGGACCTCCGCCAGCGACCCGGCAGCGGCGAGCAGCTCGTCGCGGAAGGCGGCCACCTCGTCGGCGGGTAGCTGCAGGCCGACGGCTCCGGCATGGCCACCCCACCGCGTCAGCCGCCCGGAGGCGCGCGCGAGCAGGTCGTGCAGATCGAGGTCGGGCAGGCTGCGCCCTGACCCCTTGGCCACGTCGCCGTCTCGCGCAAGCACCAGCGCCGGGCGGTCGAAGTGGTCGACAAGGCGCGAGGCGACGATGCCGATGACGCCCTCGTGCCAGCCGTCGCCGATGGCGACGATGGCATTGGCGTCGCGGATCTCCGGCGGCGATGCCTCGATCTGCGCAATCGCCTCGGCGGTGATGAGCTGCTCGACGTCGCGGCGGTCGGAGTTGACCTTCCAGAGCTCGTCGGCGATCACGCGGGCGCGGCCGACATCGTCGTCGAGCAGCAGGGCCAGGGCCCGGTCGGGATGCTCGAGCCGTCCCGCGGCGTTGATGACCGGCGCGATCGTGTATCCGAGCGCGCGGGCATCGAGCGTGCGCGGATCGACGCCGGCAGCCTGGCACAGGGCGACGATTCCGGGTCGGGGGGCGCGGCGCATCTGCGCAAGACCCCGCATCACCAACCGCCGATTCTGGCCCACGAGCGGTACGGCATCCGCGACCGTTGCGAGCGCGACCAGGTCGAGCTCGGCCTCGGCGTCGATACCGAGGAGCCCGCCCCCCGTGCGGTCGGCAAGGGCGCGCACGACGGCGAACACGACCCCAACCGCAGCCGGGGCGTCGGGTGGGGCGATCCCAAGCGCAGGGTTGGCTATCAGGCCCGGCGGGCGCTGGCCCCCGGCCAGGTGGTGGTCGAGCACGAGCGGTTCCATGCCGAGTTCGGCGGCCCTGGTCAGGGCGTCGATTGCCGAGGTGCCGCAGTCGACACACACGAGCACGGAGGCGCCGTCGTCCGCCAGGAGTTCGACCGTTTCAACGCGCACGCCGTAGCCGTCAGTGAAGCGGCTCGGGAGGAACGTGACGACATCCGCGCCGAGGCTCCGCAGTGGCCGGGTGAGAACCGCCGTCGCACACACCCCGTCGCAGTCGTAGTCGCCATGAATGGCAATGCGGCGGCCGGCGGCGACGGCCGCCAGCAGCCGGTCGGCGATGTCGGCGACGCCGTCCAGTGATTCGGGTGGATCGAGCGGTCCGTCGGCCCGGATGAACTCGGACGCCGATTCCGGTGTGTCGAGCCCGCGTCGGACGAGGGTCCAGGCCAGGGCCTCCGGGATTTCGAGGGTGTCGCGAAGCGTCCGGACGGTCGCAAACGGGACGCGACGGGCACGCCAGGCCACTACCACTTCCCCGATCTGATGATGCCGACGATGAGCAGCACAATCAGACAGAAACCGGCAAACCCCGGGACGATGGCGAGGAGGGCGAACCCGCCGACGGCCACGCGGGTGTGCAGCAGCGCACCGATGATGGCCGAGGACACCAACATCCCAAATGCGAGCAGCGCAAGCACGAGGCGGTTGGCGGCGCGTTCGACGCGGTCCGTGGCTTGGGGAAGGTCGTGCACCTGGATCCCCACCGAGAAATCACCGTCGGTGAGATCGTTGAGGAGTTCGCCAACCAGGTACGGGAATTCGCGGGCGACCCGGACGCTGCGGTCGATGTCGTGTCGGGCGCGCTCGGCGATCCGATCGGGTCGCAGGCGGTCCGCCATCAGCCGGCGGGCGTAGGGGCGCGCGGACTCGAACACGTTGAAGTCGGGCGCCAGCTGAAGGGTGACCCCCGCCAACGTCGCCAGCGTCTTGTCCAGCATGACCCAGCGGGTCGGCAATGTGAGCTGCAGCCGGTAGACGGTCTGGAAGATCTCCGACAGCATCGATCGCGCGTCAATCTCCCCCATCGCCTGGCCGCTGTAGCGTTGGAGTACAACCCCGAGCTGGTCGGCGAGCTCCTGTTCGCGGTGGCGCGGGTAGCGCAAGCCGAGGTCGCGGAGCCTGCGCGGGAGCGCGTCGGCGTTGAGGTCGAGGACGTCGATCAACAGTCCGACCATCGCCTCCCGGTCCCGCTGGGACAGCTGACCGACCATCCCGAAGTCCACGAGGCCGATGTGGTCGGGCGCCTGGATCAGGATGTTGGCCTGGTGCGGGTCGGCGTGAAAGAAGCCATGGACGAAGACCATCTGCATCCAGGTCTCGGCCAGTCGGGCGGCCAGCGTTCGGCGCTCGTCGTCGGTCCAGTCGTCCACCGATGCCTGCGCCAGGGATGTCCCTTGGACCCGTTCCATCACCACGACCCGTGATGTCGTGTACCGCCAGAAGATCTTCGGAACGTCGACGTGGACGTCCTGGGCGAAGTACCGCCCGAACGCCTCGGCGTTGCGGGCCTCAACGCCGTAATCGAGCTCCCGTCGGATCGAGCGCGAGAACTCGTCGACGAGGCCGGTGAGGTCGATAAACGACAGCCGGTCGACCCGATCGTTGAGCATGCGGGCCAGCTGGTAGAGCAGCTGGAGATCGGCGTTGATCTGTCTGTCCGCGTCGGGGCGTTGGACCTTGACGACGACCTCGTCGCCGGTCGGCAGTCGGGCGAGGTGCACCTGGCCGATGGACGCAGATGCGATGGGCTGGGGGTCGAACTCGGTGAACACCTGCTCGATGGAAAGCGCGAGCTCCTGTTCAAGGACGGCCCGGACGTTGTCGAACGGCTCGGGCCGCGCCTGGTCTTGCAGCTGGCGGAGCTCGACGACGATGTCTGCCGGGACGATGTCCGGGCGGGTGGACAGCAGCTGTCCGAATTTGACGAACGTCGGCCCAAGCTCGTCGAGCATGTCGCGGAGCCGGCGTCCTCGTGTGCCGGGCACCTCGGGTGCGTCGGCGGCAGCCTTTGCGGCAGAGCGACCGAACAGCTGGCCGAATCCGTAGCGGGCGGCCACGCGCGTAATTTCACGTGCGCGGGCGAGGTTTTGGCGCCGCTCGGAGGTCATCGTCCACCGAGCGTACCAGGGGGTGTCCCCTGGTCCGCTCGGTCTCGATGGGTTACCCGCTCACCACGTGGTACGTGCCGCTGACCGCGAACGGTCCGGGGGCGTGTGAGGAGAGGCTGAGGGTGAAACCCTCGGGGCGGTTCGGGTCGCCGTCATCCTGCAGAACGGCAAGTCCGTCGGCCGAGCAGTTCAGGACGGCGTCGACGATGAGGACCAACGTTCCGGGCGCGTAATCGGGCTCGTCGCCGATTCCCCAACCAATGATCGGGCGCGACAGCGGTGCGCGGAAGCGCACGCGCGTGAACGCCCCGTCACCGGGGGCGACGGCCGTGCCGCCGACGGCGAATCGTCCGTTGGCAGGCGGATTCTTTGCGCCGGCGTCGAGGCGTGGCAGCACCCGGGCAGCCGACGGGACGGGTGGGAACGCCGTCTCGTCGCCGGGGGCCGTGGTGGCGGCGACCGGTGCGGCCACCGAGTCCGGTGACGGCACCTTGGAGGCGGGAGCAGCGGGTGCGGCAGGCTCCGGGATCACCGCGATCACCGGTGGAGGTGTCACGGGTGCGACGGGCTGTTCGACGACCTGCGGTTCGGCTGCCATCGGGGCGGCCTCGGGAATCGCGTAACGCGGCGCGACCGGGGCTGCTGCCTCAGGCGTCGTCGCGGGCACGGCCGGCGGCGTCGGGACCGGGGGAATGCTTGCCTCCGGAATGGCGGGCGTCACCATGCCGGGCACGGGGACCGGCGTGGCGGCCTCCGGAACCGGCGGCGCGGCCGGCGGCGCCATTTGGGGCGTGGCCGCAGGATCGGGCGGGGAGTTGGGCGCGACCCACCAGGATTCGTCCGCGGCGGGCGTTGCCGGCGCACCCGGAACCGTGGGGGTCCCCCACCACTCCGCGTCCGCTGCGTTGTCACCAACGGTCGGGCGCTGCATGCCGGTGGCATCAGGCGCCGCCACGGGCGTCACGGTGACCTCGTTCGGCGGCGGTGCGTTCCACCAGTCGTCCGCGCTCAGGGCGGGGTCAGATGGCGTCGCGGCAGCGGGCGCCGGCGTGGGTTCCGGCGTTCCGCCGCCCGGTGCAGCGACGTTGTTCGGGGTCGACCACTGCTGGGTCTCGGACGGCTGCGCCGCAGGCGGCCAGGTCTCGGCCGGCTGCGCTGCGGACGGCTGCCCGATCTCCCAGAAGCTGGGGTCCATGTGGCCCTCGGAGTGCGACGGGTCGGGCCCGGACGGGTTGTTGCTGGCGCTGAAGGCGACCGGATCGGGCGTGCCGATGGTCGGTGCCGGGGGCGTGTCGTTTGCCGGCGGCTGGAGGGCGTCGTACGCCGACGGGCTACTCAGATTCACGCCCGGTCCGGCGCCCGCGTCGTGGGGCGGGAAGCCGGCGCCATTGTCGGCGCGCGCAGCGGCCGCCTCGGCCCAGTGTCCGAGATCTGCATCGGAGGGGTGATTCGACATGTCAGCCATGTCGGCACTCTCCCATGCTTCGAGGTCGCCCGGGAGGGGCCAACCCGGCCGCGTGATCAGGGCATCGTCGGTCGTTGCGGACGACGGTGCCGGGAGCGTGTCCATGGCCGTCGTCTCGGCAGCCGGGACCGACGCCAGCGTCGCAGCTGCCATCGCCGGTGCGGGGTGGCGCATCGCGTCCCAGTCGGGCTCGTCGTCGGCGTGGTCGTAGGGACGTCCGAAGAACAAATCAGCATCGTCCTCGTCGTGGTCGTCATGACCGTTGAGCTGGTCGCGGCCATTGGCATGGCCGTTGCCGCTCCCGTTGACGGGTTCACCGACCGCCTCGTGTTCCGGATGCTCCGGCGCGCCGAGGTCCGTGTGGTTCGCGTCGGCGGTCTCCGCCTCCGCTGTGAGCGACGGCTCGGTTTCGGGGTCGGCAACAGGCTCGGGCGCGGTTACCGGTTCGGGCGTCGCGTCGACCTCGCTCGTTGCCGCGCCATCAAGGACGGGCGCAGCCTCATGTGCGGCCTCGTCGGCGCCGGCGTCGGGTGCGTCGATGTCGACCTCGGGCGTCTCGCCATCGGCATCGGCCTGCACGGCGGTCGCGACGGCGACGGCCGGAAGCGTTCCAGTGGTTGCGACGGCGACGTCGTCGTCGGCCTCGGTGGACGCTTTGGCGCGGGTGCTTTTGCGCATGAACCGGCGGAAGCGCGCTTCGGTGGCGGCTTCATCGCCGTTGGTCTCGACGGGGGCGTTGGCGCTTGCGGCACGGCGGCGGCGCAGCGACATCAGCACCAGGAGCACGAGCAGTGCGGCCGCGCCGACCATGAGTTCTGCGTTCAAGGGGATCATGAGGGAGTCTTCTTCCATTCGGCACGACCGGCGCTGCGGGTCTCCGGATCCTCAGGGTATGACGAAGCCGGGCCGTGCTGTGCGAGGAACGTTTCCGGGATGCCGACCGCGGTGGTGCGGGCGGCGTGGAGGCGGCGACGCGACACGTCAGACCCCCACGTGGTAATGCCCATCGACCCACATGGCGCCCGGGTTGAGCGCTGCGGCAATCAAGGTGAAACCGATCCGGTCCGGGGCGAAGCCGTCGAAGGGGGCGACCGCCACGCTCTCGAGGTCCGCGTTGGCGGCCCCGACAATCGTCAGGCGGATTGCCGACGGGTCGGGTGCGACGGCGAGCGGTTCGGGGAAGGTGACACCCACGAACACAAGATCGCCGGTGCGTTGTGCGACGCCTTCAATCGTAAAGTCGGCGTCGCTGGCGGCCTCGGACCGAGTATCGAGTTCGCGCGTGGCGGCGGTCTCGAGCACGGCCCAGTGACCCGGTAGCGCAGGATCCGCGGTCGCTCCGTCAGCCGCAGCAGCAGCCGCGGTGTCGATGGGCGCCCCCGATGGCGGTACCCCGACCCGGCGCAAGCCGGCGCGGTCCATGGCCTCGACGCCGGCGGATGGGTTTGCCGGGCGGTCGATGGAGGCGTCGCGAAACTCCGTGTTGGGACGATCGGGCCGTTGGGGCTCCGCAGCATGCGGGACGTCCCGGCCAGCGGTATCGAGGACGCCGACACCGGACATCGCGGCCTCGTCGTCTGTCGACGGCTGCCACCACCCGGTCCACGGCTGTTCAGGTCCCGGCGGGCGCCCCGGCGGAACGGCGGGCGTGATTGATCGAACGTAGTGGGCCATCGCGTGCCGGCCTTCTCGTTTCCCTGGACTCGGGCGCGCCGGATCGGGCGCCTACGGGTCAGGTATCGGCAGGCACGAGGGGGCGCTTTACGATCGCGTCCCGCCCGGGGGTGACTCGAGGTGAAGGTCCGCTAGTCGGTGCCGACGGCGTCGTCGGTGTCGGCGGGCATTGGGCTGCCTTCGACGATGCGGAGTCGGTGGTCAACTTCGGCCAGATGCACCCGCAAATCGTCGACCTCGGCGCGCGTCACGACGCCCGCGCCCGCCAGGGCGGCCCGAAGGGTGTCCTCGACGTGCCCAACCAACCCACTCGGGCTCGGTCGCTGGGGGTCGACGACGCGAGCAATCAACCGCTCCGCCAGCACCCGACCGTCGTCCGCGGACACCCGCCCTTGCGCCACGAGCTCGCCCACGATCCCTTCGATCCGGTCGCGGGTCAGTGCGGCGGCGCCGACGGACAGGAGGATGGCCTGCTCAACAGCGTCGCGAATCGATGGTGGGGTCACGATCGTCGCCTCCGGTCCTGGGCGCGGTGGTGGCGCCGCTCGCGCGGAGCGCGGGGAGCGGCAGGCTCCGGCGGCGTGTCGGTTGTGTCCTCGGCGGGGGTCGCGTCGAGCTCCTCCGTCGAAGGTTCGCGCGGCGGCGGGGCATCGAGGAGTTCGGCCTCGACGGCTTCGACGATCGAGGGCGCCGCGTCGTGCTCGTCGTCGGGCTCGTCGCCGGTGGCGATCTCAGGTGTGCGCGTCTCAACTTCGTTGTAGGGGTCCGGCAATCCCATCACCTCGCGTTCAGCGCGCTCAAGGGCCGCGACATCGACGACGTCGGAGTCGCGAGAATCGTCGATCGGTCGCCGGCTTCGCTTGCCAACGGCCTTGCGCTGTTCGGGTTGGTGCTCCTTCCACCATGATGCCAGCGGGGCCGCGATCACGATCGACGAGACGCCACCGGACAGGATGCCGACAAGCAGGGCGAACGAGAAGTCCTGGAGTGTGGGTCCGCCGAAGATGAACAGGCTCAGGACCGGAATCAGCGTGATCAGCGTCGTGATCACCGATCGGGTGATCGTCTCGTTGATCGAGCGATTGACGATCGTGCGGTAGCGGGAGCCCCTCATCAGCGGGACGTTCTCGCGGATCCGGTCGAAGACGATCACGACGTCGTAGAGCGAATACCCGAGGATCGTCAGCAGCGCTGCGACCGTATCGCTGGTCACTTCGCGCCCGGTGATGGAGTAGACGCCGAGGCTGAGCAAGACGTCGTGGACCACCGACAGCATGGCGGGCAGCGCCAGCCGGTACTCGAATCGGATGATCAGGTAGGCCAGCACGATCAGGAGGCTCAGCACGATCGCGTAGATCGCGTTGCGGATCACCTCGCGCCCGAATGTCGGACCGACCTCCTCGAGGTTGAAGGTCTTCGTATTGACGCCGTAGCGCACGTCCAGGGCCTGACGGAGCGCCCGGATCTGCGTTTGGTCGAGCGCTTTGGTCGCGATCTGGAACTCGGTGCTGTTCTTGCCGCCGGTCGTCGACGTGAGGCCCTGCACGGTCGCGTCCGGAAACCCGGCCGAGGAGACGGTCTGGCGTACCTGGGCAACGGTCGCCGGGCGTTCGAGCCCGGTGGTGATACGGGTGCCACTGGTGAAGTCGAGGCCGAGATTGAGCCCGAACACCGCCAGCCAAATCAGCCCGATGCAGACCGGAACCGTGGAGATCACCAGCCACCAGCGCCAATGCCCCACCCAGTCGAAGTGGAAGACGCGGCCCTTCTTGAGCCCCATAAACCGGTCTTCGCTGATGACCTTGCTGTCGATGAGCACGCCGAAGATTGCCCGTGTCGCCACCACGGCGGTAAACAGCGAGATCAGGACGCCGACGCCCAGAGTGAAGGCGAAGCCCTTGGGCCCCGCGGTGGCGAACATGAACACCAGGATCGCCGTCGCCAGGGTTACGACGTTGGCGTCGACGATCGCGGCGAGGCCCCGCTTGTAGCCCTGTGAGAGGGCGACCGCCGCGCTCTTGCCGGAGCGTGCCTCTTCTCGCACGCGTTCAAAAATGATCACGTTGGCGTCGGCGGAGATCCCGATCGTGAGGATGACTCCGGCGATGCCCGGGAGCGTCAGGGTGATCGGCCAGAGTACGACCACCGCGTAGAAGAGCGCCGCGTAGATGAGGAGCCCCATCGCCGCAACGATGCCTAGCAGGCGGTAGTAGGCAATCAGGAAGATCAGAACGAGGATCAGCCCGATGATTCCGGCGATCAGGCCCTGCCGCAGCGACTGCGCCCCGAGGGTTGCCGACACCTGACTTTCGCTGATCGGAACGAGCCGGATCGGCAATGCGCCCGAGTTGATCTGGTCGGCCAGGGTCTGTGCTTGTGACTGGCTAAAGTTCCCCTGGATCTGCGCGCCGTTGCTGGCATCGATGCCTAGCGGATACTGGGTGTAGTCGACAATCGGGTTGCTGATCAGCAGGCCGTCGAGGACGATCGCGAAGCTCTGGTTCTGGCCGGCGATCTTGCCGCGCTGGGCGAGCTCCCGCGTCACGTTTTGGAAGTCCGTTGCACCCTTGCCGGTGAACGACATCGTGACCACCGGCTGGCCACTGCCGCCATTGCCGAAGTTGGCCAGCACCGATGCCGAACTGATGTCCGATCCCGTCAGGGCAGGACGGTCCTGGAAGATCTGGTAGGTCGTGACGCCGACCTTGCTGTTGGTGGCCAGCTTCTGCTGTTGGCCGGCGATCGTCAGGCCTTTGGGCACCGATTCGACGACCTGGTCGGACCACCTAAGCCCGGCGCCTTCAACGCTGTCGCGCAGCGCCTGGACGGCTTGGGCGCGGTCCTCGCCGACGGTGATCGGTTCGGGGCCGGCGGTCAGCCTATGGGTCGTCTTGTTGAACGCGTAGAGCGTCTCGGCCCCTCGGGAGGGGTCGGCGACGTGGGTCTTCTGGGCCTGCAGGACGGTGTTGTAGAGGCTCGTCGACGGCGTTCCGGCGACGACGTTGTTCTCGTAGTCGTAGAACGCCAGCTGGGCCGGCTTGATCAGGTTGGTGACGACTTCGTTCGGGTTGTTGACGCCCGGCAGCTGAACCGAGATCTGGTCCGAACCGAGGGTCTGGATCGACGGCGAGGCGACACCGAACGCGTTGACCCGGTTGTTGATGATGTCGACCGACCGTTGAATCGACGCCGAATTGACCTGGGAGTCGACGGTCGGCTTGCCCTGGAGAATCACTTGCACGCCGCCGCGCAGGTCGAGCCCGAGCACCACGGGGCGCACGGCAATGGCCACCAGCGACGCGAGCGTCAGCCCGGCGACCAGCAACAGCAGCAGCAGTGACCGGCGGCGCCTGGTCATGCCCTACCCGTTGTCGGTGTCGGCGTCCGCCTCGGCGGTGTCCGGACCGGAATCCTCGTGCTCCGGGACGCCCGTGCCGGTCGTGACCCGGACGATCGCGGCCTTCGAGATGCGGATCTCGGTGTCTTCGGCAACCTCAAGCAAGACGGTGTCGCCATCCTCGATCTCCGTGACGGTTCCATAGAGCCCGCCGGTGGTGATCACTTCCGCTCCGGGGCCCAGCTTGGTGATCAGTTCTTGCTGAGAACGCCGAGCCCTGCGCTGAGGCAGGATCATGAAGACGTAAATCGCCCCGAACAGGACGACGACAAACAACAGCAGTTGTGGGCTCACGAAACGGCGGCCTCTCGGCACGAAGACGATGGTCGGCGGAAGATAGCAGAGCCGGTTTCATGCACCGTGTCGCGGCTACCATCCGCCGACGTGCCGGGGATCGGCGGGTGCGGACCGCGGCCCGGACGGTCCGCCCCGGCACCCCTGCTAGGTTGCCAGCGATGCCGGATCGGATCCGACGGTGTGGTGCGCGCGCATGGCGTGCGCAGTGGCCCGTCTACTGCGAGATCGTCCTGTTCGTCGTGCTCGACTTGGCGTACGAGGTCCTGCGGGCTTTCGTGGCGCCGGATCCGGGCGGGGTGCGCGGCGCGTTTCGCCACGCGCACAGCATCCTGCGGACCGAGCACGCGGTCGGCATCGCCATCGAGTCGTGGTCCCAGCGGGTGACCGACGCCGTCGCCGGTGGGCGATTCGTGACGACCTGGTACTACGCGCTCGCCTACACCCCACTGTTCATCGCCTTCTTTGTGGGGCTCTGGTACCTGCGCAAGGCGAACTACGCGTTCGTGCGGAACTGGTTTTGGACAGCACACGGCCTTGCGCTGATCGTATTTTGGGCCTATCCGGTCGCCCCGCCGCGATTGGTCGCCCGCGGGCTGATCGACACCACCAAGCACGCCCTCACCCTCGGCGGAGCACTCGACTGGTTCCAACACCTGCGCAATGAGTACGCCGCGATGCCGTCCCTGCACATCGGCCAGTCGTTCCTGTTCGGCCTCACCCTGTACTGGTTGTGCCGTTCGTGGGGCAGGTGGCGCAATATCTGGTGGATCCTGCCCGTCTGGATGGCGTGGGTGACCTTTGCCACCGCCAACCACTACGTGTTCGACGGGCTCGGTGGCGTCGTTGCGGTCGCCGGCGCACTGGCGATCGTGAACCGGATCTCCGCCGGGGACATTCGCCGGCCCTGGGAACCCGACCAGACGGCCGAGGCAACGAGTACCCTCGGCTCCGACCTGCGACAGCCGGGAGGCCGCGCATGATCCGCCCGTTGCGGATTGCCATGGTGACCGAGTACGCCTACCCCGTGCTTGGCGGCATCTCCGAGCACGTGCACTTTCTGTCCCGCGAGCTTGCCGAGCTCGGCCACGACGTGACCGTCGTGACCTCGAATCCGCCCCGCGGCAGTCGGGCCGACGCCGAGCGTACCGATGCTGCGCACCGCCTCGACGCGGGCTACCGGACGGTGCGCATCGGGCAATCCTTGCCGGTCGTCTCGAACGGATCCATCGCCCGCGTCTCGGTGGGTCGTGCGCTGAAACGTCGTCTCGCGAGGGTCCAGGCGCCGATGGACGTCGTCCACGCCCAAGGGCTGGCGGCGCCGTTCATGCCCCTCTGGGCGCTGCGTGCATCGAAGGCGCTCTGCACGGTGGGGACCTTCCACACCTACTTTGACGGTGGCCATGTCGCCTTCCGGGTCCTGCACCCCTACATCAGCACGGCGCTGGGCAACATGGACCGCAAGATCGCCGTCTCGCGTGCGTGCGTCGTCTCGCTCGAGCAGTACTTTCCCGACGAGCACTTTGACATCGTGCCGAACGGGATCGACACGGATTTCTTCCACCCGCTCGACGACCCCGGCCAGCGCGTACCCGGTCCGCCGCGGATCCTGTTTGTCGGACGCTTTGACCCGCGCAACGGCCTCGGAACCCTTATCGATGCAGCACGGATTCTCCAAGATCAGGGCTTCGACTTCGAGGTTCAGGTGGTCGGCGACGGGCCGGCGCGCCCCCTGTACGAACACCACGCCAAGAAGGCCGGTGTCTGGGATCGCATCCGCTGGCTCGGCCTGTTGAACGAGGAACGACCTGAGCTCTACCGACAGGCCACCGTCCTCGCCGCGCCGTGCACGCTGGCCTCGTTTGGGGTCGTGCTGTTGGAGGCGTTCGCCAGCGGGATTCCTGTCGTCTGCGCCGACAACATCGGGTTCCGTCAGGTCATGCGCGATGGCGCGCCGGGAGAGTTCGTCACGGGTGATGATCCGCAGGCGCTCGCAGCCGGCCTAGCCAAGGTACTTGCCGATCCGGGGCTGCGTGAGGATTGGGGACGCCGAGGGCGCCAGATTGCGCAAGAGCGGTATGCCTGGCCGATCGTGGCCCGGCAGATCGAGCAGATCTACGCCGAGGTGCTCGAGAGCAAGGGCGTCGATGTGTCGATGGACGCTGCCGCCGCCCGGCGCACCGCGTAGCGGCTGCGCCGGCGAGATGATGGTGTAATACGGCACCGGTGCGCGCTCCCGCGCACGGCGTTGCAATCCACGATGTGCAGGGGGACGTGTTGGACGAATGGTCTTTGGCGGAGTGGCTGCTCCGCTCACTCACGCAGCAGACGGGCGTCACTCCCGGCGGCGATCTCATCCGTCGCCTGGACAACACCCCGCCGCTGGTCCTGCGCAACCTGAACGGCCTCGACGGCGAGATCGTCGCCCTCTCGGCCGGGACCCCGCTGGATGTCGCACCCGTGCTGGCGGACCTCCTCGACGACGCGGTTGGAGACGATGACCGCATTGATCTTGAGAAGGCGTTTGAGCTGCTTCGTGCCGAGGCCGAGTCACCCGAGCCCGACGAGGCCGACGAGGCCGACGATGCCGACGACGACGAGATCGCGCCCCTGTATGACATCGCCCACGAGGCGCTTGGGTTGGCGACCGGGTGCACGGCCTGTCGCACCGCAGTGGAGTCGGGGGGCGGTCATGATCATGCGCACGATGATGAGGACGACCACGATGACGATGACGACCACGATCACGGTCACCAGAAGGCGCTCTTGGATGTGGTGTTCGCCGAACATGCCGACGAGCTGAACGCCTGGGAGCCCCAGATCGCCTGGCGCATCGCCCGGCAGGCCGGTGGCACGTTCACCTCCCGATCGGGCCTGATGCTGCTCCACGAGGCCTTCACTCACGGCCCCGGCGGCGACGATGCGGCAAAGGAGCTGGCCCACCAGCTCCAACATCTGGGTCTTGCGCGCTGCGAGGACACCGCCCAGGTGCAGGCGCTGCGCCTCGCGATGACCGCGCTTCGCGACGGCTCATCCCCGGCCGACGGGCTCACGGCCGCCGAGGAGGCCGCCCACCAGGACGCCGCCGCTCTCGCCTACGTGCCGGCGTCGGTCGCCGTCGGCCTGGTCGGTCAGCGCATCGCGGAGGCGCTAGATCGTGCCCCGGCCCCGGTCCCGAACCGGCGCCTGCCGAAGGGCAAGCGCCGCCGCTGAGCCCATCCGGTCCCCGCCGCCGGATGTGGTGTGCGGCGGGGACCGGCTAGAACAAGACCGGCTCGGACGGCGGTTCGATGCCGAGATGGCGGTAGGCCTTCGGCATCGCGACCCGCCCACGCGGCGTACGCGCGATCAGCCCCTCCTGCAGTAGGTAAGGCTCATAGACGTCCTCGATCGTGTCGGGCGACTCGCCGACACTGTCGGCGAGCGTGCCCAGCCCGACCGGGCGCCCTTCGAATGCCTGCACCAGGGCGCGCAGGATCCGCCGATCGAGATCCTCGAGACCGAGTGCGTCGACCTCGAGCAGGTCGAGTGCCTCGTGGGCAAGGGCGGCATCGATCTGTCGGATCCCCCGCACCTGGGCGACGTCGCGCACACGTCGCACGAGGCGGTTGGCAATGCGTGGCGTGCCGCGTGCCCGGGATGCGATCGCAAACGACCCCTCCTCGTCGATCTCGATGTCCAACAACGACGCCGAGCGTTGGACGATCAGTGCGAGCTGGGGGTAGGTGTAGTAGTTCAGCCGCTCGACGATCCCGAAACGTCCGAGCAGCGGTGCCGACAACAGACCGGTGCGGGTCGTCGCGGCGACGAGCGTGAACGGGGGCAGCGGAAGTCGCAGGATTGTCGCCGAGGGGCCCTGCCCGGTGATGATGTCGATCTCAAAGTCCTCCATGGCCGGATAGAGCACCTCCTCGACCGCGCGTCCCAACCGGTGAATCTCGTCAATGAACAGGACGTCGTGCTCGTTGACCGCGGTCAGAATGGCCGCAAGGTCCCCCTTGCGTTCGATCACCGGGCCGGAGGTCGTGTGGAATCCGACCTCGAGCTCCTTGGCGATGATCCGGGCCAGTGAGGTCTTGCCGAGGCCGGGCGGTCCGGCCAGCAGGACGTGATCCAGCGGTTCGTTTCGCTGCCGCGCCGCCGTCAGGAATACGTCCAGCTTCTGGCGTGCAGAGTCCTGGCCGACGAATGTGGTGATGCTCTGCGGCCGCAGGGCACGGTCGAAATCGACATCGTCGGGCCGCTCGTCGGCGCCGGTGAGGCGGACCTCCGACATCAGGCGCGGCGCAGGCGGGTCAGGGCGGTACGGACGAGCTCGCCCGTGTCGGCGCCGGTATCGATGTCGGCAAGGGCCCAACTGATCTCATCACTGGCGAATCCAAGTGCGGCAAGCGCCGCGTGCGCGTCGTGCAGGGGGCCGCTGACGGTGATCGCGCTCACGGCCCCCGCCCCGTCGGTATCGGTGGATCCGAGTCGGTCCCGGAGTTCGACGACAAGGCGCTCTGCGGTGCGCTTGCCGACGCCCGCCGCCCGCTGCAAGGACGCAACGTCGCCGGATTGGATGGTGCGCCGGAGCGTCGCAGGGTCCGCGAGGCCGCAGATGGCGATCGCCGACTTTGGTCCGACGCCGCTCACCCCGACACACGCCACGAACAGCTCGCGCTCGGCGGCGGTGGCAAACCCGAACAGCTCCAGTGCGTCTTCCCGGACGATCAGGTGCGTCTGGAGGGCGACGACGACGCCGATCGGCGGAAGGCCCCCCTGCGTCTGTGTGGAGACATGGACCAGCAGTCCGACGCCTCCGACTTCGACGACGGCACCGTCGGCACCAATCGCCGTGAGGGTCCCCCGGACCGAACGAATCATCGCAGCGAGGCTAGCGTGCGCGCCGGATGGCGTCGGCAAGCGGCGACGAGGACAGATGGCACAGCGCCGCGGCGATGGCATCGCTGGCGTGGTCGGAACCCGGATCGACACCGACAAGGCGCTCCACCATTGCCCGAACCTGCTCCTTGCCGGCGCTCCCGTTCCCCGTGACCGACTGCTTGATCGTGTTCGGGGAGTACTCAACAACCTCGACGCTGGCGGATGCGATGGCCACTAGGACCGCTCCGCGTGACTCGGCCATCCCCATGGCGGCCTTGCTGACCGGGTGGATGAACCAGGACTCGATGGCCGCGGCGTCGATGGGATAGCGCGTCAGGAGTGCACCGACGGTCTGGTGGATCTCGACCAGGCGCTGCGGGTGCGACGTCGCCGGACGGGTGCGAATCACGCCCCACTCGACGGCCCGCAGGCGCCCATCCCGACGCTCGATCACCCCGAACCCCGTCGAGGCGAGGCCGGGATCGATGCCGAGGATCACGTCCGCGACCCCGCCGGACTAGACGGCAACGGCTTCGAGAATCTCTTCGGAGATGTCGAAGTTGGCGAATACTTCCTGCACATCGTCGTTGTCCTCGAGCGCGTCGATGAGCTTGAGCAGGCGCCGCGCGTCGCCCTCGGACGGGGCGATCGTGCTCTTGGGAATCATGGTCAGGTCCGCCGATGCGTTGGCGATGCCGGCGGTCTCAAGGGCCTGGCGGACTGTTCCGAAGTCCGAGGGGCCGGTCGTCACCTGCCATTGCGAACCGTCGTGGATGATGTCCTCCGCACCGGCATCGAGGGCGGCTTCCATCAGCGTGTCCTCGTCGACGGTCTCGGTATCGATCAGGATCACGCCCTTTCGCTCGAACTGCCACGCGACCGTCCCGGGGGTTCCCAGCGCTCCCCCGTGTTTGGAAAAGATGTGCCTGACGTCGGACGCGGCCCGGTTGCGGTTGTCGGTGAGGATCATGCACAGGATCGCCACACCTCCAGGGCCGTAGCCTTCATAGGCGATCGATTCGTATGCCTCGCCGTCACCCGACCCGGCGCCGCGCGCGATCGCGCGCTCGATGTTGTCCTTTGGCATCGAGTTGTCGCGCGCCTTCTGGATGGCGTTCGCCAGGGTCGCGTTTGAGTCGGGATCGGGCCCGCCTTCCTTGGCCGCCACGATGATGGCGCGGGCAAGCTTCGAGAACAGCTGGCCGCGCTTGGCGTCCGCCGCGCCCTTCTTGCGCTTGATGGTCGCCCACTTACTATGCCCCGACACCGAGACCCTCCTTTGTGTGCACGTCCGACCGGGCCGCGTACTCCCGCGCCTGGTCGGCCAACCATTGATGAAAGCGCAGGTCGGCCGTCAGCTCCGGATGGAACGCGACAGCCATCAGCGGACCGTCGCTGACCGCAACCGGGGTGTCGCCGTATCGGGCATGGATCGTGACGCCCTCCCCGACCCGCTCTACGACGGGTGCCCGGATGAACACCGCCTCGACCGGACCGGTTCCGAGTCCGTCGCAGGCGATCTGCGCTTCGCACGAGGCGACCTGACGTCCGTAGCCGTTGCGCCGGACCGAAATGTCCAGGCCCCCGATCAGCGGCGTGTCGCCGTCGGCGATCTCGTCGGCCAGGGCGATCATTCCGGCGCAGGTGCCGAGGATCGGAAGCCCATCGCGGCGCCGGGCTCGCAGTGCATCGATGAGTCCCGAATCGCCGGCTACCCGTCGGAGCGTCGTCGTCTCCCCGCCCGGCACTACCAGTCCGTCGAGCAGGTCCAAGCCCCGCTCGTCGCGGACACGCACCGGGTCGGCGCCGACGGCGCGCAGGGCGCGCTCGTGCTCGGACACCGCGCCTTGGATAGCCAGGACGCCGATGCGCAACGGGTGGGTCACCGGGGGGTTCTCACCAGCCCCGCGTCTGGAGAAGCTCGCCCTCGGCGAGCGAGCCGATCTCGATTCCCGGCATCGCGTCCTTCAAACCGGCCGACACACGGGCCAGCACATCCGGGTCGCTGAAGTGGGTCACCGCTTCGACGATTGCGCGGGCGCGGGCGGCGGGCGCTTCGCTCTTGAAGATACCGCTGCCCACGAACACGCCGTCGGCACCGAGCTGCATCATCAATGCGGCGTCGGCGGGTGTGGCGATGCCGCCGGCGGAGAAGTTGACGACCGGGAGCTCCCCGGATTCGGCGACCGCAACCACGAGTTCGAACGGGGCCCGCAGATCCTTCGCGGCGGCGTACAGCTCGTCCGGTCGCGCGGCGCGCAGACGCGCAATGCCGCCGTGGATGGCCCGCATGTGGCGGACGGCCTCCACGACGTTGCCCGTCCCGGCCTCGCCCTTGGTGCGGATCATCGCGGCGCCCTCGTTGATGCGTCGCAGCGCCTCGCCGAGGTCCGTGGCCCCGCAGACGAACGGTACGGTGAACCCGTGCTTGTCGACGTGATGGGCATCGTCGGCGGGCGTGAGCACTTCGGACTCGTCGATGTAGTCGATCTCCAGGCTCTGAAGGATCTGCGCCTCCACGAAATGCCCGATCCGGCACTTCGCCATGACGGGGATCGAGACAGCGTCCTTGATTCCCATGATCAGGTCCGGGTCGCTCATCCGGGCGACGCCGCCGTGCGCGCGAATGTCAGCGGGAATGCGCTCCAGCGCCATCACGGCACACGCGCCGGCTTCTTCGGCGATGCGCGCCTGGTCGGCGTTGACGACGTCCATGATCACGCCGCCTTTGAGCATCTGCGCGAGCCCGCTCTTGACGAGCGAGGTTCCCGTGCGCCCGTTGGCCCCGGACTGTTCAGCCACACCTACCCCTTAGACTCGGAAATCGTGGTCGCTCCGGCCAGTCTAGCCGACCTCGACGAGCCGCCACCCCGACCTAGGCGCCGATGGCGCTGAGCCCGTGATCCTCATGGTCGTCGGCACGGCTGCTGGCGCGGCGCGCGGAGGATTCGACCAGTACAACGAGGGCCTGCGCAACGGCGACCATGGCGACCAGGCTGGGCGCACCCGCGCGGGTGTCGGCGGGTACCACTCGGGCAAGTGGCAACCGGGCGAGGCTCGAGAGCGTGGAGTCAACGAGCGCGGTCGCCGGGACCTTGGCCGTGAGTGCGGCGTCGATGGCCGCTTGGGCCACCTGCGCCTCCCGGCCGACGCTCACGGCGAGGACGGCGCCACTGGGGGCGAGCGTCTCGAGCCAGGCGCGGTCGGCCAGATCCAGCCCGGTGACGGCGACGGCGGGGACGCCGACGCGGGCGAGCCGGTCGACGAGGAGCCCGACAATCACGCGGGCATGTCCGTCGCCCGCGACCACGACGGGGCGCCGTCCGGCGAGGGCCTGGGCGACCGGACCGAGGCCACGTTGGGTCAGGCGGTCGGCGGTGCTCTCGAGCGCGTGTCGGTCGGCGGCGAGCGATGACGCCACGGTGTCGGACCCGCCGACGACGCCGAACTTGTGCTCCCGTGACGGGGACGGCAGCCACGGTCGCTGATCGTGTCGCACGATCTGCTGGAGGTCGGGGTACCCGTTGTACCCGAGGGCCTGGGCGAAGCGCACGACGGTTGCGGGACTGCAGTGCGCGGCGCGGGCCACTTCGTGTGCCGACATCAGCGGTAGGTCGGCCAGATGGTCGGCGATGTACCGGGCCAACGCCTGCTGGGCGGGACTGAACCCCTCGTAGTCGCGCCGCAGGCGCTCACGGAGGCTGTCGATATCTGAGGGCATCGTCATCGTGTCGGCACCATTCGCCGTCGGGGCGCGCTCCCCTACTGGCGGTTGGAGAATGGCCGTGTTTCGCGCCCCTCACGGATGGCGTCGTGCAGCCCGTGCCCGCGGGTGGGAGAATCGCTGTGTGGCGCCCCCGGAGAACACCAGTCTCGAGATTCTGTTCCGGCGGTTCAGGCTTCCGGTTGCGCTGATGATCCTGGTGGGGCTGCTCGGGGTCGTCGGATACATGGCGTTTCTGGGATGGAGCGTGCGCGACGCCACGTTCATGACGGTGATCACCCTGAGTACCATCGGGTACTCGACGGTGCGCCCCCTGGGTCCCGGCGGAGATGCCTTTACGACGGTGCTGATCGTGTTGGGTTTGGTGTCGGTGTTCGCGTTGCTGGCGGCCACCACGGAGCTGATCGCCTCGGGGGAACTCGAGCGGAGCGTGAGGAGAACGCGGGTGAAGCGTGAGATCGGCGGGCTCTACGATCACTTCATCGTGTGCGGATACGGGCGCGTGGGCCGCGCCGCAACCGAGGAGTTCCGCAAACAGGGTCTTCCGGTGGTCATCATCGACACCAAGCCCGATATCGGCGCTGAGCTCACCGATGCCCGCATCCCCCATCTGATCGGCGACGCCACGCGGGAGGCGATCCTGTTGCAGGCCGGCATTACGCGGGCGCGCGGACTTGTGTGCGCCGTCGACGCCGTCGCGCTCAACGTCTACATCACGCTCAGCGCCCGCGCGGTGCGCGAGGACCTGACCATCGTGGCGCGGGCGACGGACCTCGAGTCGATCGACCGGCTCTATCGGGCCGGGGCCAATCGCGTGATCCAGCCGTACGCGGTGTCCGGGCGGATGCTGGCCGCCGTGTCGGTCCAGCCGGCGGTGATCGACTTTCTCGATCTGGTCCAGATCACTCCGGATCTGCGCCTGGAAGAGCTCGAGGTGCGGGCGGGCAGCGTGCTCGCGGAACAGTCGGTCCAGGACGTGACCGGGCGCTTTCGCGGGGTCAGCATCCTCGCGGTCCGTCCGAAGGGGTCGGCCATGCTCCGTGCGGCACCGGATCCCGACATGGTGCTCGCCGTGGGCGACGTCCTAGTCGCTCTCGGGTCGATCAGCGCGCTCGCGGAGATCGCGCGCTAGCGATCGTCCGCGAGCAGGCGGTCGAGGATCTGCGCGGCGGCGATGTGCGGCAGCACCCGTCCGGCCTCGACTGCGCGCTCGAGGCTCCGCTCGCCCGCCCCGGCCCGGCGCAGGGCGTGCGCCCGAAGTCCCATGTCGACCTCGTCCCACAGCCAAAGGCGGGCTTGATCGGCCCGCTGCCCCGCCAGTGCACCGTCGCGTTTGAGCGCGTCCCAGCGCGCGAGCAGATCGTGCCACAGGTCGGCGATCCCGTCGCCCGTCAGCGCCGAGACGGTCCGGGCATCCGCCGGCATGCCGGGGTGCCGCGGAATCATGAGGGCGATGGCACTTCGGTAGTCGGCGACCGCCCGTCGCGCGCGCGTCACCAGCTCGCCGTCAGCCTTGTTGACGACGACCAGGTCGGCGAGCTCCATGATCCCCCGCTTGATCCCCTGCAGCTCGTCGCCACCGGCCGGGGCCACCACGAGCACGAACAGGTCGGTCATGCCGGCGACCGCGGTCTCGGACTGGCCGACGCCGACGGTTTCCACGATGATCCTGGTGAAGCCGGCGGCCTCGCACAGGTGGATCGCCTCGCGGGTGCGTCGGGCCACGCCGCCGAGCGTCCGCCCCGCCGGCGACGGCCGGATGAACGCCGCGTCGTCGCGCGAGAGTACGACCATGCGGGTCTTGTCGCCGAGGATCGACCCTCCGGATACGGAGCTGGACGGGTCGACGGCAAGGACGGCGAGCTGGTCCCCCCCGGCGACGACGGTCTGGCCGAGCGCCTCAATCAGCGTGCTCTTCCCCACACCCGGAGCGCCGGAGATGCCGACCCGCAGTGCCGGAGGGTCGGTGGCCGGGACGAGCGCGAGTAGGGCTTCGGCGTGGGCGCGATGATCGTCTCGGGTGGACTCGACGAGGGTGATGCCTTTCGCCAGGGCGCGGCGGTCACCGGCGCGGATGGCCGCGCCCAGCGCCGGGACGTCGAGGGCCGGCGCTGCGGTCATGACCCGGAGCGCACCGTGTCGATCAGGTCGAGCACCTCCGCAGCGGCATCGGGGATGTTCGTGCCCGGACCGAAGACCGCAGCGACTCCGGCCTCGCGCAGAAACGGGTAGTCCTGCGCCGGAACGACGCCGCCGCAGACGACCATGACGTCGTCGGCACCCCGCTGGCGCAGCTCGGCAATCAGCTGGGGCACCAGGGTCTTGTGGCCGGCGGCATGGGTCGACACCCCGACCACGTGGACGTCGCCGTCGATGGCATCGCGGGCAACCTCAGCCGGGGTCTGGAAGAGCGGTCCGACCTCGACATCGAATCCCAGGTCGGCGAACGCGGTCGCGATCACCTTCGCGCCGCGATCGTGCCCGTCCTGGCCCATCTTTGCGACCAGGATGCGGGGTCGGCGTCCGTGGGCGGCGGCGAATCCGTCGACCCGCTCGCGGATCGCGCCGAACCGCGCGTCGTCGGCGTAGGCAGCCCCGTAGATTCCGGAGATGCTGCGCACGTCGGCGCGATGACGGCCGAACACATCCTCGAGGGCGTCGGAGATCTCCCCGAGCGTCGCGCGGGCGCGCGCGGCATCGACGCACAGGTCCAACAGGTTGGCCTCCCCTTTGGCGCCGTGCCGCAGCGCATCCAATGCCGTCGCCACAGTTGCGGCGTCCCGCGCGGCTCGGACGTCGGCAAGGCGTGCCAATTGCTGGTCACGGACCGCGCGGTTGTCGACCTCGAGAATCTCGACCGGAGCCTCGTTGCTGAGGCGGTACTTGTTGACCCCGACGATCGTGTCTTCGCCGCGGTCGACCCGAGCCTGCCGGCGTGCTGATGCCTCCTCGATGCGGAGCTTCGGCATGCCCGACTCGACCGCGGCGGTCATCCCGCCGAGCGCCTCCACCTCCTGGATAAGCTCCCAGGCATGCGTCGTGAGCGCGTCGGTCAGGGCCTCGACGTAGTACGACCCCCCGAGTGGGTCCACCACGCGGGTGACGCCGGTCTCTTCGGCAAGGATGAGCTGCGTATTGCGGGCGATGCGCGCCGATGCCTCGGTCGGCAGGGCGATCGCCTCGTCGAAGCCGTTGGTGTGCAGGCTCTGGGTGCCGCCGAGGACGGCGGCGAGCGCCTCGAACGCGGTCCGGACCACGTTGTTGTAGGGATCCTGCTCGGTGAGCGAGACCCCGGATGTCTGGCAGTGGGTACGGAGCATCAGCGATCCCGCCTTGGCGGGCTGGAAGTCGCTCATGAGACGTGACCAGAGGATGCGGGCAGCCCGCAGCTTGGCGATCTCCATGAAGAAGTCCATGCCGATCGCAAAGAAGAACGACAGGCGCGGGGCGAACGCGTCGACGTCGAGCCCCTTCGAGATGGCGGCGCGGACGTACTCGAGGCCGTCGGCCAGGGTGAAGCCGAGCTCTTGCACGGCCGTCGCCCCGGCCTCCTGCATGTGGTACCCGGAGATGGAGATCGAGTTGAACCGCGGCATCCGGTGTGCGGTGAACTCAATGATGTCCGCAACGATCCGCATGCTTGGCTCTGGCGGATAGATATAGGTGTTGCGGACCATGAACTCCTTGAGGATGTCGTTCTGGACCGTGCCCGACAGCTGGTCGGTGGCGACGCCCTGCTCCTCCGCGGCCACGATGAAAAAGGCCATGATCGGAAGCACCGCCCCGTTCATGGTCATCGACACCGACATCTTGTCGAGCGGGATGCCGTCGAACAGGATCTTCATATCCTCGACCGAGTCGATCGCCACCCCGGCCTTGCCGACGTCACCTTCTACCCGGGGGTGGTCAGAGTCGTAGCCCCGATGGGTCGCCAGATCGAAGGCAACCGACAGCCCCACCTGCCCTGCCTCGAGGTTGCGCCGATAGAAGGCGTTCGATTCCTCGGCGGTCGAGAAGCCGGCATACTGCCGAATGGTCCACGGCCGGTTGGCGTACATGGATGCGCGGACCCCTCGGGCGAATGGCGGAAATCCCGGCAGTGATCCGACGTCCTCGAGCCCGTCAAGATCCTCAGCCGTATAGAGCGGCTTGATCGGGATGTCCTCAGGCGTCACGCGGGTCAGCTCGTCCAGGGGGCGGGATCGGAGCTCCGCCTGTGCGGCGGCGGCCCATTCCTCGAGGCCTGGGTGCTGCGGGGCGTCGTTGGACGACATCTGTTCCTCCGTGCGGATCGGCGTACTGATGAAGAATATGCCGATCGAACCCGTCCGGTGCCCGCCGGCCGCCGGACGGGTCGTGCCGGTCAGACCTTGACGACCACCCGGGTCTGGCGCTGGATCAACACCACAGTGCACACCAGACCGACGAGGGACGTGATCGCGGCGACGTAGAACGCTGCCTGGAATCCGTCCACCAGGGCATGTGGGGTCGCAGCGGCGGTCGCCTGCTGCGCGTTTCCGCCGGCCGCCGTGGCCGTCTTGACCGCCGACGTGAGGCTGTTGGCGGTCACGGTCCCTGCAACGGTGGACAGCACGGCGATGCCGACCGCACCGCCGACCTGCTGTGAGGTGTTGATCAGACCGGATGCCGCGCCGGCAAGGGTCCCGGTGACTCCCTGAAGGGCCGCAATCGATACCGGCACGAAGGCGAAGCCGAGCCCGAATCCGACCAGGATGAAGCCCGGGACCAGGTCGTGCAGAAAGGTCCCGCCAACGTGCAGGTTCGTGAAGTACAACAGCCCGACGGTCAGCAGAAGCATGCCGATCGCAAGGATCGGGCGCACGCCGAACCGGGTGACAAGCGATTGGGACAAGGCTGCCGCGATGATGATGACGCCGGCCAACAGCAGATACCGAACCCCGACCCCGAGCGCGTCGACGCCTAAGACCTGCTGCATGTAGAGCGACAGGAAGAAGAAGGTCGCGAAGATCGAGGAACCCAACAGGAAGCCGACCACGTTGGCCCCGGTCACGCTGCGGATGCGGAAGATGCGCAGCGGCAGGATGGGGTCCGCGACGCGGGCCTCGATGATGACGAATCCCACGATCAGGGCTGCAGAGAGCGCCAGTGACGCGACCGTGACGCTGTCGGTCCAGGCGGTCGTCTCCGCATGGGTGAGGCCGTAGATCAGCAGTGCGAGCCCTCCGGTGATCGAGACCGCGCCGGCGATGTCCAGACGCCCTCCACCGTCGCTGCGCGACTCCTTGATGAACCTGGGTGTCAGGATCAGGACGAGGAGGCCGATCGGCACATTGACCAGGAAGATCCAGCGCCACGAGACATACTGGACGAGAATGCCGCCAACGAGGACCCCGACGGCCCCGCCGACCCCGGCGATAGCACCCCACACGCCAAGGGCCCGGTTGCGTTCGCTGCCCTCCGGGAATGTGGTCATGAGGATCGACAGTGCCCCGGGCGAGATGATGGCCGCGCCAACGCCCTGGAAGGCCCGCGACAGAATCAGCATCAGCTCCGACTGGGCGAATCCGCAGAGGGCGGATCCGCATGTGAACACGACCAGCCCGGCCATGAACACCCGCCTGCGTCCGAGCAGGTCGGACGCGCGGCCTCCGAGCAGCAACAGACCCCCGAACGTCAAGGTGTAGGCGCTCAGGATCCACTGGAGATTCGACTGCGAAAACGACAGCGCGTGCTGGATGGAGCTCAGCGCGACGTTCACGATCGACACGTCGATGACCAGGATGAACTGGGTCAAACTCAGCAAGACGAGCACCACCGTACGGTGGGGCGTGGACCGTTCAGTCACCGGAGGCCTTTCAGGGGGGGCGCGTGACCCGGGGGTCTCTCACGCGGTCGAGCGGGATCCTGTCAGATCACCTGATCGCGACGCCCCTGAATGGACCGCGTGCGGACGGCGCCGAGGGGTCGTGGAGTACGATGCACCCCGGCAAGGCCACCTGTTCGGCTACGACCTTGGAGCACCCGTGAGCACGACACCACCACCGCCTCCGCCGGGCGCCGGCGCACCGCCGCCCGACCCGAACGGCGACCCGCCGCCGATCGAGACGTTCACCCAGTACGACCAGGCCAAGGATGCCTACCACTGCTCCTACGGCCCATTGCGACCCGGGCGGGCGATCTGGGATCCCGAGCGGGAGGTGCAGGTGCGCCTCGACGCGACCTCGAACGAGGTCATCGGGTTCTCCATCCCCAACTTCACCGAGTGGCACAAGACCCACGCGGATGACGACGGATTCTTCGACATCCAGCTCCCGGCGTTCTGGGCCGGCGAGATCGACCAGCAGTAGCCGGTCGGATCAGGACGCGAGCAAGCCCGCCGCACCACCCGGTCCCGCCCGCAGCAGCTGGGCTGAACGGCGCGCGTCGCGCGCCTGCTCGCGGAGCCGTCGCTCGGACAGTTGATCCCCGCTCGCGTGGGCCTCGGCCGCGGCATCGTCCCAGCTGTCGGCCAGCTCCTCGAGTCGGATCGCCATTCGCGCGTTACGCGACATCCGTCTGCGGTCCGGAGCAGGACGCGTCGTGTGGGCGAACAGCGCCATTTGCTCGTCGCGGTGCGACGACTCCGTCGTCCGCGTGTCTGGGTGCTCGGGCGGGTGCATCATGGCTGCCTCCCTGTCGAACATCTGTTCCCCAGGTTAGCGGACCATCCGGACAGAATTCGCTACGGAACGAGGATCACCTTCGCGTCGCCGTCGCCCGAGCTGGCATAGATGCCCCGGGATGCCCCCCTGACCGATGTCAGGCCGATCACCTCATGGGTTCCGATCCCGGAGTTCGCGTCGATGGCATAGGCCGCCCGCGGCAGTGCCACGAGGACATTTCCGGTCTCGGTGCGCGCGTGCACGTGGCGCGGCGGCGCCGCGAACCTGATCGTGATATCACCGTTGAGGCTGTAGCCGGTGACCGCCGGTGACGAACCGCTGTAGATGAAGTCGCCGTTCTCGCTGTTGGAGTACACCGTCCCGGTGATGCCCGCCACGGTCAGCAGGCCGCGCTGGGCGGTCGCGTTGACAGCGACACCCGGCGGGGCCGTGATCGTGAAGTTCGCGCTGCACGAGATGAACGCCATCATGGGGCAGCTGGAGGTGATGGTCAGCACCCCGGCGTCGAGAGTGGCCGACACGTGGGGCGCGGAGAACACGTAGCGCTTCTGGTCGACCACCGTTGTGCCGCCTGCGGGTCCGCGCCGGATCGTGATGGCGCCACGCTCGGAGGTCACCATGACCTTTCGGATCGGGCCGCTGAACGTCTGCGTGGTGGTGCTCGTGCGGGTGAACGCGACGACCGTCAGCGCACCCAGCACGAACACCACCACGATCGCGGCCCCGAGCCACGCGAAGATTCGCCAATTGCGCACGACGGCGAGCGTACGGGACGCGCCGACGGGATGCCCGGGGCCCGGTTCTGGACGGCGCGGGCCGGAGCGAGGGGTCGTGTAGCCTCGCCGCATGGGTTCCGAGGACAGGGCGATCCGGGCGATCCTCGACGTGCTGGGCGCACGCGGAGACGTGACGGTCGGCATCGGGGACGACGCGGCCGTCGTTGGTCCTCCCCCGGACCTGCTGATCGTGCACGACATGGTCGTCGAGGACGTCCACTTCCGCTGGACGACCCACAGCCCGGCGGATATCGGCCATCTTGCGCTCGCGGTCAACCTGTCCGACATCGCCGCCATGGGCGGCACGCCGCGCGCGGCGGTCGTCGGTCTGGCGGGCCCGCCGGGACGCCTTTCCGTGGACGTCGTGCGGCAGATCTACCGGGCGATGGACGCGCTCGCCGCCACGGCCGGCTGTCCCATCGTCGGCGGCGATATCTCGCGGGCGGCAGAGGTGATCGTCGGGGTGACCGTTGTGGGCGCGATGCCGCCAGGGCTCGATCCGGTCCGGCGTGCCGGCGCGGGCCCCGGCGACCGCCTCCTAGTGACGGGCGCCCTCGGCGGGTCGGCGGCCGGCCTGGCCATCCTCGACGGTCGGGTCGGGTCACGCGACGACGACGACGCAACGCGGCTCGTCGGCCGCCATCGCCGGCCGGTGCCGCGGCTGTCGCTCGGGCGGGAGCTGGCCCGTGCCGGCGTGGCGGCGATGATGGACATCTCGGACGGGCTCGTCATCGACGCGGGCCGGCTGGCGACGGCCTCGGGCTGTCGTGCCATCATCGAGCTCGATGCGGTGCCGGTGGACCCGGCGGCAGCTGCGGTGGCCCGCGACCTCGGCGAGGACCCGGTGGTGTTCGCGGCGACCGGTGGCGAGGACTACGAGCTGCTGGCGGCCGCCGGTTCGACGGTGACTGTCGATGATCCCGGGATCGTCTGCGTCGGGCGCCTGGTGGCGGGGGCACCGGGGGTCGATGTCCTCCGCGGTGGCCGACCGGTCGCGCTCGCACACCTCGGCTGGGACCACCTCGAGGGCTAGGCCGTCTCGGTCACCGGCGCGAGGCGCGACATTCCCGGACGGGGTCCGAACAGCCGGGCGAGGTCCTCGCTCTCCAGCGCTTCGCGCGTGAGGAGCAGGACGGCGCCCTGCTCGAGCAGGTCCCGATGGGCGATTAGCATCTGCATCGCGCGCTCGAAGGCGATGCGCACGAGTATCTGGGCCGCGATTTCGACGTCGTGGGCACTGCGCTCACCCGGGGCGGCGGGCAACGCGACGAGCAGACTCTCATCGGTCCGGGGCTCGGCCATGGCGAGATCGCCGGCCATCTGGCGTGCAAGCACGGCGGCCCGTGCGAGATCGTCGCCCGCCCCGCTGGTGCATTCCCCGAAGACCAACTCCTCGGCCGCCCGCCCGGCGAGCAGCATCCGCAGCCGCTCCATGCATTCGGTGCGGGTAGCCAGGAACCGATCCTCGGTGGGCAGTGCGACCGTGACACCGAGGGCATGTCCTTGCGGGATCACCGTGACGCGCTCGACGGGATCGCAGGTGGCCGACAGATAGCCGACCAGGGCGTGTCCCATCTCGTGGTAGGCGACGAGTCGCCGCTCCTCGTAGCTCATGACGCGACTGCGTCGTTCGGGTCCGCCGGCGAGGCGCATCAACGCGCGCCGGAAGTGTGAGAGATCGATCGCGTCGTCTCCCGCACGGGCGGCTTCGAAGCTGGCCTCGTTGCAGAGGGCCGCGAGATCGGCGCCGGCGAGCCCGGCAGTCATCGCCGCCACACGGTCGGGATCGGTACCGGTCGCAACCGGACGAGTGCGGAGGTGGACATCGAGGATTTCCCGGCGGGCCCGGCGATCCGGCAGACCCACGGCGATCTTGCGGTCAAAGCGCCCCGACCGAACGAGCGCCGGATCGAGGTCGTCGATGCGGTTGGTCGAGGCGAGGACGATGACGGGCTTGGCGGGATCGGTGCGGAAGCCGTCGATCTCCGACAGCAGTTGATCGAGCGTCTGCTCGCGCTCGCCGTTGGCGGCGTGACCGGTGCGCTTGCCGCCGATCGCGTCGATTTCATCGATGTAGAGCACCGCAGGCGCGGCCTTGCGGGCAGCGGCGAAGAGTGCGCGGATTCGCCGGGATCCGAGCCCCGCGTAGATTTCGACAAATTCCGAGCCCGATGCCGAAAAGAACGGGACCCCCGCCTCGCCGGCGACCGCGCGCGCCAGAAGCGTCTTCCCCGTGCCGGGCGGTCCGTGCAGAATGATCCCGCGTGGAAGTGTGGCGCCCAGGGCCTCATAGGTCGCCGGACTGGCGAGGACGTGGGCAATTTCGGCGACGTCGTCGCGGAGCTCGTCAATTCCGGCCACGTCCCTGAAGCGCGTGGTCGAGTGCACCGGGCGGATGCGGTGGCGAAAGCGTCCTCCACCGCCGGCGGCCCGGAGCGCAAGGCCCGAGACGGCCACGAGGCCCGCCAGCAGGATCAGCGGCCCCCAAGTCTGCATCCACGCGCCGATAGAAAAGCCGCCACCGGAGCTGGCCGCCGCGACCACCGGCGTCGGCGCGGGGCGGGCAACGCTGAGCGGCACACCGCCGGCTTCGGCGGCGGCGAGGACGTTTGCGCTGAGTTCCGACAGGACGGGCGCGGTCGAGGTGTGCCCGCCGTTGATGACACGGAGGGTGAGGTCGCCCGGTTGGCCGGAGAGCACCGCAGACGAGGCGTCCCCGTGGGCCAGACGAGCGATCAGCACCGAGAGTGGCACCGGGGTCGCGGAGGGCGCCGGTGCGGCCGCCGCGATCACCATCGTTGCCAGAACGACGAGGATCGCGAGTGCGGTGGCCAGGCGGACTCGCTTCATGCGCCTCACTAAACCGGTTACCGCACGCCCGGGCACCACCCGTACGACCAGACGGGCCCCACCCGGTTGGACGTTTCTGCCGTCGGGAACGCCGGAGTAGCCTGCACGGAATGCATCCCGACGAGTTTGCCGATGTCGTCGAATATGCGCTCGAGCTGGTTCCGGCGCCGTTTCAGGCTGCGCTTTCGGACGTTGCGGTGCTGATCGACGAGGACGCCCCGCCGGAGCTGGGGCGCCTATACGGGCTCTACCAGGGCGTCCCGCGCACGCGCCCCGACGCCTTCGGGTTCGGCCAGCTGCCGCCGCGGATCACCATCTATCGGCGCCCCCTCGAGCAGGACTTCCCGGATCGCCAACAGCTCATCGGTCAGATCTGCGTGACCGTCCTGCACGAACTCGGGCATCACCTCGGCATGGATGAAGATCAGCTTCGTCAGCTCGGATATGCCTAGGTGCACGACGCCGCAGGGATGCGGCGCCGTGCCCGGTCCGGGCGGTCAGTGGCCGGCAGCCGACCGCTCCGGAGCCTGCTCGAGGCCGGTGATCTGAAGGCTGGCCTCGCCGCCGTAGCGCTTGTTCATGTTGATCACGAGTGCGGTCATACCCTCAATGATGAGTGCGTTTGCCAGCGGGCCGGCGTCGAGGCCGCGGGCCCCGGGGAGATCCTTGGTGAGCTCGATCACGGCCTCCCTCGCGTCGCGGCTCTTGCCGCAGACGAGGACGTCGGCGCGGAGGTCGTGACGGGCCTGCAACGCAGCCGCCGGGAGGTTGTTGTAGGCAACGACAACCTTCGCCTCCGGGGCCAGGTCCTGGATGGCGTGGGCGCACGACTGGGCCCCACCCGGAAGGTCGGCGCCCTGGACGGCCATGGCACCGCTCTTGCCGAACTTCAGGGCATTTGCGACCGTGATGACGATCTTGCCCGCCAGCGCGCCCGCCATCGGCGGAATCGTCTGCTCGATGCCCTCCCACGGAATCGAGACGATGGCGAGCTCGGCCGCATCGGCGGCGGCCACATTTTCCATGGGCACAAAGTTGCCGGTCGGCAGGGCATTGCGCAGGCCGTCGGCGGCCTGGTCGGCGCGCTCCTGGCTGCGCGATCCGACGACGATGTCGTGGCCGGCCGCCGCGAAGCAGATGGCGAGTCCGCGACCGAGGTCTCCGGTACCGCCGAAGATGGCGATCTTCATAGATGCACTCCCTGATATGAGTCCGACCCGGAGCGCCGCCAGGCGGCCTCGAGGGTGTTGACGAGCAGATAGGCAATCGTGGTAGGGCCGACGCCACCGGGAACCGGGGTGAGCCACCCCGCCACCGCGGCGACGTCGTCGAAGGCGACGTCGCCGCGCAAGCCGTCGTCGGTCCGGTTGATGCCGACGTCGATCACCGCGGCGCCGGGACGGACCCAGTCGGCACGCACCATTTCGGGACGACCGACGGCGGCGACCAGAATATCGGCCTGACGGCACAATGCGGGGAGATCCCGCGTGCGCGAGTGGGCGATGGTGACCGTGCAATGCGCGGCCAACAGCAGCATGGACTGGGGCTTGCCGACGATCAGGCTCCGCCCGACGACGACCGCATGCGCACCCTCAAGGGGCACACCGCCTTCCCGCAACAGCCGCATGACCCCCTGCGGAGTGCACGGCACGCTGCCGGGCTCCCCCCGCATCAGGCGTCCAAGGCTGATCGGTGAAAAGCCGTCGACGTCCTTGTCCGGGTGGATGCGGTTTGCGATCAGCGGCTCAGACAGCTGGTCCGGAACGGGCAGCTGGACGAGCATCCCGTCGACGCCGGGGTCCGCGTTGAGGTCGTCGATGATTGCGTCGAGCTCAGCCTGCGTGGTGGCGCCCGGCAGCGTCACGCGACGGGAGATCATGCCGACCTCGTCGGCGGCCCGCGCCTTTCCCGCCTGGTAGAGCTCCGACGCGGGATCATCGCCGACCTGGATCCCGACGAGCCCCGGCGCGCGCCCGTGGGCGGCGATGAAGGCCGCCACGCCGTCGGCCACTTCGGCGCGGACGCGTGCGGCGACGGCCTTGCCGTCGATGATGGTCGCTGCCACTGTCACCCCACCTTTCGCATTGGCGCGGCACCCGCCATCAGGCGCCGCTCGGTTCCGTCGCGGGTGAAGCGCACGCGCACGAGGCTCCCACGGCTCTCGACCCCGGTGACGACCCCTTCCCCGAAGGTCGCGTGCAGCACCGTATCCCCCGCCTCCAGCGGGACGGCCGCGCGCACCTGGCTGGCGCCAGCGAACGCTGCCCGGACGGGGGCGCCCTCGCGCACCGACACGGCATCCTGCGGGATCTCCGTCAGAAACCGTGACGGCAGACGGTATTCTCGCCCGCCGTGGATGGCCCGGGTTTCGGCATGGGTCAGCACAAGACGCTGGCGTGCCCGGGTCATGCCTACATAACACAGGCGCCGCTCTTCCTCGAGCGTCTCGGGCTCGTCTGCACGGGCGTGCGGAAAGATTCCCTCCTCCATCCCGGTCATGAGCACGACATCGAATTCGAGGCCCTTGGCGTTGTGCACGGTCATCAGCGTGACCTGCCCGTGGGACTGGTCGACGAGATCAGCGTCGGACTGCAGCGCCACCTCCTCGAGGAACCCAAGCAGGGTCGGCTCCCCGTCGATCGACTCATACTCGGCTGCCACATTCTCCAGCTCGTCGAGGTTTTCGATCCGCGCCTGGGCGTCGAGCGTGCCGTCGGCCATCAGCGCTGCGCGGAGCCCTGAGCGGTCGATGGCCATGGCGACGAGCCCGCTGAGTGGCATACCTGCGGCCTCCGCGGACGCCAGCTCGGCCAGCAGGGAGCCCGTCCGCGCAAGGGCGATCCGCTGTGCCGTCGTGAGTCCGGGGATCGCGTCCGCCTCGGCGATGGCGTCACCGACCGCGAACCCGTGGGTTGAGGCGTATCCGGCAAGCTTGAGCAGGCTCCCCGGGCCGAGGCCGCGTTTGGGTACGCCCAGCAGGCGGGCGACGGCGATTTCGTCCGCCGGATTGGCGGCGGCGCGAAGGTACGCGAGTGCATCGCGCACCTCGGCACGCTCGTAAAAGCGGGGGCCGCCGACCACCGTGTAGGCCACGCGTCCGCGGACCAGCTGGTCCTCGATCGAGCGGCTTTGCGCATTGGTGCGATAGAAGACGGCGATCTGATCGAGCGAGGTCCCCGACGCCTGCGCCCGCTCGATTTCGGCCAGAACGTGGCGGGCCTCGTCGTGCTCGTCGCGACATCCGAGGACGCGCAGCGGCTCACCGTCGCCGCGGTCGGTCCACAACTCCTTCGGGCGCCGGCCGCGGTTCCGCGCGACGACGGCGTTCGCGGCCCGCAGGATGGTCCCGTACGACCGGTAGTTCTGCTCCAGCGCGACGACGTGGGCGTCTGGGTAGTCCCGCTCGAAATCGAGGATGTTCCGGACATCGGCGCCCCGCCAGGAGTAGATGCCCTGATCGTCGTCGCCCACGGCGCAGATGTTGCGTTGGGGCTCGGCCAGGAGCCGCACGAGCCGGTATTGGGCGTGGTTGGTGTCCTGATACTCATCGACCATGACGTACGCAAATCGCGCCTGATATCGCTCCCGGATCCCGGCGTCGGACTCCAGCAGCCGAGTCGCCACCATCAGCAGATCGTCGAAGTCCATGGCGCCGGCCGCAAGGAGCCGAGCGCTGTAGCGGCGATACAAACGCGCGAGGACCTCGTCGCCGAACCCCGTGGCTTCCTCGAGGAAGCCCTCGGCGTCGACCAGGCGGTTCTTGGCGTCCGAGATCCGGGCGAGCACGTTTCGCGGCGAGAAGCGTTTGGGATCAATCTCCTCGTCGGCGTAGCAGGCACGCATCAGACGCAACTGATCGTCGGCGTCGTAGATGGCAAAGTCGCGCCGATAGCCCGCGGCATCGGACTCACGCCGGAGGATGCGCACGCACGCCGAGTGAAAGGTGCTGGCCCAAATGTCTCGGGCGGCGGGTCCGACCAGGACGGCGATACGCTCGCGCATCTCGGCTGCGGCCTTGTTGGTGAACGTGATCGCGATGATGGACCAGGGCGCGACGTCGTGGTTCCGGATCAGGTGGGCGATCCGATATGTCAATACCCGGGTCTTGCCGCTTCCGGCGCCCGCCAGGACCAGCAACGGCCCGTCGGTATGGAGAACCGCATCGCGTTGCGGCGGGTTCAGGTCGTCGAGGAGGTCAGCCACCGCACCCGGATTGTACCGGTCCGTCCATCGTGAGCGGACCCCGGTCGTTCAGCGCCGCGGTCAGCCCTTGCGCGGGGTGCGGACCTCGGGACCCGGCGTGGGTGGTCGGGGGGCCGGCGGTGCCTCGGGCCCGCCTTGGGTGCTCCCCAGTTGGTGCTCGAGTTCGGTGATGCGGCGCGTCAGGCTCTCCAGCGACTCCGCGACCGGGTCGGGCAGGCGGGTGTGCTCGAGCTCGGGTCCCGACACGCGCCGTCCCGAGATCGCCACCGGGCGTCCCGGGTTCCCGACGACCGTCGTCTCGGCGGGCACGTCCTTGATGACGATGGCGCCGGCGCCGATCTTGGCATCCTCGCCGATGACCAGGGGCCCCAAGACTTGGGCACCGGTACCAACGATCACGCGGTCGCCGACGGTCGGGTGCCGCTTGCCGCCCTGCTTGCCGGTGCCGCCCAAGGTGACTCCCTGGTACAGGGTGACGTCATCGCCGATCTCGGTCGTTTCGCCGATCACGACGCCCATGCCGTGATCGATGAACAGCCCGCGGCCGATGCGGGCCCCGGGATGAATCTCGATGCCGGTCAGGAAGCGCGACACCTGTGAGACGAGCCGCGCCGAGAAGCGGTGCCCCCGAACGTAGAGTGCGTGGGCCGCACGATGCATCCAGACGGCGTGTAGGCCCTGGTAGAGCAGGATCTCACTGGTTGAGTGTGCGGCGGGGTCCCGATCGCGCGCCGCCCTGAGGTCGTCGCGCACCGTGTTCAGCACGGCCGAAAGACGTCGTTTGGCGTGGGCGGACCTGCCGCGCCTGTTGGCGACCATGATCCTGAGTATAGGCTCTTTGTATGGAAACTCCTCCCGTCGGGCCTGCCGTCAATGCGCCGGGGGCGACCTGTCGCCTCGGGCCATCGCCGACGGCGCTCGCCATCCGTTTGGAGGGCCTCCAGGCCCGCGACGGTGCCGCACTCGACGCGTTGCTCGATCAGTTGTCCGAGCCGCCCTGGGATGTCGAGATCGACGGGGACGACGACGCCCTGCGCCAGCTGCTCGAGTCCCGGGGCTTTGTCGAGTACGCCCGCGGGTCGTTGTTTGCGCGATCTGCCGAAGGGCTTGATGCCCCGCGGGTGTCGGGCATCGAGGTCGTGCCCTACGAGAACCAATGGGCGCCGGCGTTTACGGCCGCCGAGGCCGAGGCGATGGACGGGCTCGCGGCGTTCCGAGAGCTCGGCTCGCCGTCCGGGTACGAGTGGGGCGCCGGCCAGGGGTCGTTCCGGATCGCCCGAACGACTGAGGGCCGTGTCGTCGGATTCGCGCATGCCAACCTGCCGGACGGCCTGATCGACTGGCTCGGGGTTGTACCGGGCTCCCGCCGCGCCGGGATCGCCCGGCAACTGGTGGCCCATGCAGCTCGCGACGTGCGTGCGGTCCGCGGCACGCATCTGCTGGCATTTGGCGAAGACGGCACCGGTGCGGGCACGTTTCTCGGGCGACTCGGCTTCCGCGCCCGCGGGCGCCGCGTGCTGATGATCTACCGCGCCGCGCCTGCGGCGGCGCGGTAGGAATCCTCCGGCTCAGCCGTCGCTGAACAGGGGCGTCGACAGGTAGCGCTCGCCGGTGTCGCACAGAATCGTCACGATGGTCTTGCCGGCGTTCTCCGGTCGGCGCGCAACCTCGAGCGCCGCCCAGACGTTCGCGCCGGACGAGATGCCGACGAGGATGCCCTCGCCCCGGGCAAGACGCCGTGACGTCTCGTATGCATCCTCGACGCGGCAGGTGATGACCTCGTCATAGGCGTCCGTGTTGAGGACGCCCGGAATGAATCCGGCACCGATGCCCTGGATCTTGTGCGGACCCGGCTGCCCCCCGGACAGCACCGGCGAGTCGGTGGGCTCGACGGCGATCCCGTGAAAGCCCGGACGCCGCTCGCGCAGGATCTCGGCGATCCCGGTGATGCTCCCGCCGGTACCCACGCCGGCGACCAGGAAGTCGACCTCCCCGCCGGTGTCCTGCCAGATCTCCTCCGCGGTCGTCCTGCGGTGGATCTCGGGGTTGGCAGCGTTCAGGAACTGCTGCGGCAGAAAGCTTCCGGGAGTGGTCCGGGCCAGCTCTTCGGCGCGGGCGATGGCGCCTCGCATGCCTTCGGGTCCCGGGGTGAGTACTAGCTCAGCACCGTAGGCGGCCAAGAGCGCGCGTCGCTCCAAGCTCATCGTTTCGGGCATCGTCAGAATGCAGCGGTACCCCTTTGCGGCGGCGACGAATGAGAGCGCGATCCCGGTATTCCCGGACGTGGGCTCGATGATCACGCTCGCGCCGGGGGAGATCAGCCCGTCCCGTTCGGCGGCCTCGATCATGGCCAGCCCGATCCGGTCCTTGACACTCCCGGCGGGGTTGAACGACTCAAGCTTGCCGAGCACGGTGGCCCCGGTGTCCTCAGCAATCTTGAGTCGGACAAGCGGCGTCCGCCCAATCAGCTCCGTGATCGAATTCGCAATCTTCGGGGGCCCTGCCACGCTGGTGGTGCTCATGCCGTTCCCTCCTGGCGAGTTGCGGTGCGCACGACCTCATTGAGGTCCCGTGCGGGACGCGCACCGAAATGTCCGATCACTTCCGCTGCGGCTGCTGATCCGGCCTTGGCACACCGCACAAGGTCCCACCCGGACGCAAGTCCGTGGAGGAAGCCCGCGGCATAGAGGTCGCCGGCGCCGGTGCTGTCGATCACGTCGGGCACGTGCACCGGGGCGACCTCGTGGACCTGGTCTGCGGTGACGACGATTGAACCCTGGTCGCCCCGCGTGATCACGACGACCTCGCAGGTGCCCTGGAGCGCATTGACGGCGTCCCAGACGTCGGTTACCCCGACGAGGGATTCCGCTTCGATCTGGTTGGCGAACAGGATGTCGATGGGACCGTCGACCAGCGCGCGAAACTCATCGCGGTGCCGGGCGACACAGAAGGGATCCGACAGCGTCATGGCGACCTTACGGCCGGCGTCGTGTGCGATGTCGATCGCCGCACGCAGTGCCGCCTTGGCCTGCGGTGGGTCCCAGAGATAGCCCTCCAGGTAGACGAACCGTCCGGCGGCGATGAGGTCGGTGTCGATGTCCTCGGGGCCGAGCTCGGTGCACGCACCGAGATAGGTCGCCATCGTCCGCTGGGCGTCTGGGGTCACGAAGATCAGGCAGCGTGCGGTCGACGGGCCGTCCGCCGCCGCCGGCGTGTCGAAGTGCACGCCCAGGCTCGTCAGGTCATGGCGGAAGATCACGCCAAGCTCGTCGTCAGCCACCTTGCCGATGAACGCGACCCTACTTCCGAGCGCAGAGGCCCCCGCGACGGTATTTGCGCAGCTTCCCCCGGATACCTCGATTGCCGGGCCCATCTGCGCATAGAGATCATTTGCCTGCGGTTCGTCGACCAGCACCATCGACCCCATGTGGAGGTCGTGATGTTCGAGAAAGCGGACATCCGATTGGGCGACCACGTCGACAATCGCATTGCCGATCCCGACGATGTCGAACCGGGGGTCGGTCGGAGCAGGACTCGGCGGCACGGCGCTCCGGCTCAGATGTAGAACATTGGGGTCTCGGACACTCGCTCTTCCTCGTCGACCATGTCGGCGATGGAGCGCTCTCCGAGAAGTCCGACAAGCAGATCCCGAGCCTGCTGCCACACGATGTCGACGCCGGCGCGGTCGGCGTCGATCGATCCCAGGCGTCCGTCGACGGTTTCAACGACGGCGAGCAGCGTGACGTCGGCGGGCGGCCGTAGAAATGAGTACCCGCCCTTGACTCCCCGTTGGCTGGCAAGGATGCCCGCGCGCCGCAGCGAGGCGAATAGCTGCTCCAAGACGTGGAGCGGAATATCCCGGGCTTCGCTGATCTCGACAATCGGCACGGGGCCGGACTCCCCATGCCGGGCAAGCTCGGTGAGGGCGACGATGGCCGATCGGCTCTTGTCGCTAATGGCAATTATCGAGGACATAAACCAGGGAATCTTCCGGGCATTTCTGGAAGTTTACCCGACGCGCGGCCATTCCGCGCGCGATCGGCCTATTCGTCCAGGAGCATGAAGTTCTCAATGCCCTCGCGCAGCACGGGCGGCCGGGGGCCGTCGCCGCGCTGTTCGCGAAGCACGAACATCTTTTCCATGGTGTCGATCCAGGAGTCCAGGTCCGGGACCATGAACTCGTAGATGCACTCGTCGGTGTGGACCAGCATGCGGGCACGCTTGCCCCCCTGGGACATGCTGTTCGGGTCGCGCGGGAACCGCTCGAGCGTGTCGATGTCGCCGAGCAACATCTCGCGGCGTTTCGCTCCGAGCCCGGTATCGAGCGGGGTCGGCACGAACACCAGGCGCTCGTCGGTCAGCGTCAGCGTGCCGTGGCGCGCGAGCCAGCCGTTCTGGAGATCGGCGCCCGAGCGCTTGCGAACGTGCTCGTCCGGGCGCGGCTTCGGTGCGTGCGGCTTGCGCGGGAGCTTGGATGTGTGGTCGGCAGTCTTGGCCATGCGGCGAGACTACCAAGCCTGGGGGCGTGCACGGACCCGCGGCGCGCCCGGAAGGAACGCCGCGGGGGGTGCGCGGTGCGTTAGTGCAGGAACGGAATGAGCAGGATTGCCACGATGTTGGTGATCTTGATCATCGGGTTGATCGCGGGGCCGGCGGTGTCCTTGTAGGGGTCACCAACGGTATCTCCGGTCACCGACGCCTTGTGGGCTTCGGATCCCTTGCCCCCGTAGGCACCGTCCTCAATCAGCTTCTTGGCGTTGTCCCATGCCCCTCCACCAGAGGTCATGGAGATCGCGACAAACAGCCCCGTCACGATCACGCCGAGCAGCAGCCCGCCGAGCATCAGGCGACCGTTGCCGACGCCGAAGATGAACGCGACCACGATCGGAAACACGATCGGAATGAGCGCGGGAACCAGCATTTCCTTCTGCGCCGAGGCGGTGACAAGACGGACGCACCGGGCGTAGTCGGGCTTCTGGGTGCCCTCCATGATGCCGGGGTTTTCCCGGAACTGGCGGCGGACCTCCTCCACGACCGCGCCGCCGGCCCGCCCCACCGCTTCCATCGCGAATGCGGCGAACAGGAACGGCATCATGCCGCCGATCAGCAGTCCGGCAACGATGTACGGATTGCTGAGCTGGAACTGGGTCGAAATGCCGGCAAGCGACGGGGTGGAGTTCCCGAGCGCCTCGACATAGCTGACGAAGAGCACGACGGCGGCCAGACCGGCCGAACCGATCGCGTAGCCCTTCGTGACGGCCTTGGTGGTGTTGCCGACCGCGTCAAGCGGGTCCGTGATGGCGCGGACGCTTTCGGGCATCTCCGCCATCTCGGCGATACCGCCGGCGTTGTCGGTGATCGGCCCGAATGCATCGAGCGCGACGACGATCCCGGCAAGCGACAGCATGGCCATGACGGCCGTCGCGATGCCGTAGTAGCCACCGAGCTCATACGAGCTGATGATGCCGCCGACGATCACCACGACCGGTGCCGCCGTCGCCTTCAGGGAGACGGCCAGACCGGCGATGATGTTCGTCGCATGGCCGGTCTCGGAGGCCTTGGCGATGCTCTTGACCGGGCGCCAGACGGTGCCGGTGAAGTACTCGGTGATCCCCACCAACAGCAGCGTCACCCCGAGGCCGATGAGCGCACACCAGTAGTAGTGGATCCACGTGCCGGCGTGGGCGTAGTGCGTGCTCGGGTCCGGGGAGACTCCCTTCAGGAGCCAGTACGTCACCGGCAGGAACCCGATCGCCGACATTACGGCGGCGACGCCGAGGCCGGTGTAGAGCGCGCCCGTGACCGAGCCGCCCTTGCCGACCCGGACGAACCACGTGCCGATGATCGACGAGAGGATGGACACCCCGCCCAGGGCGAGCGGGTACAGGACGGCGTTGAGCTGGTGCGCCCACGGGTTCGCCGCGCCACCCTGGAAGAACAGGAAACCGAGGTACATGACCGCGACGGTGGTCACCGCGTAGGTCTCGAAGAGGTCGGCTGCCATGCCCGCGCAGTCGCCGACGTTGTCGCCGACGTTGTCGGCGATGACGGCCGGGTTGCGCGGGTCGTCCTCGGGAATGCCCGCCTCGACCTTGCCGACGAGGTCGGCACCGACGTCGGCACCCTTGGTGAAGATGCCACCGCCGAGTCGTGCGAACACGCTGATCAGCGAGCTACCGAACGCCAACCCGACCAGAGGACCCACGTCGGAGGCGTGGCCTCCGAGGGCCCAGAAATACCCCGACACCGCGACGAGCCCGAGGCCCACCACGAGCAGGCCGGTGACGGCTCCGCCCTTAAAGGCGACGCCGAGGGCCTGCGCCAGCCCCTTGCGGGCCGCCTCGGCGGTCCGCACGTTGGTGCGGACCGAGACGTTCATGCCAATGAAGCCAGCGGCTCCGGAAGCGATTGCGCCGATCAGGAATCCGACCGCCGGCTTCCAACCCAGTAGGTCGGACGTGACGGCACTACCCAAGAATCCGATCGCCAGGAACAGCACCACGGCGACACCGGCGATGATGGTGTATTGGCGCTGCAGATACGCCTGCGCGCCTTCCTGCACCGCCTTTGCGATGTCCTGCATGCGTTCGTTTCCGGCCGGTTGCTTGAGGATGTAGACGATCAGTCCCGCCCCATAGATCACCGCAACCAGGCCGAGTAGGACCGCGAGCCATTTGGTGTTGTCCGACAGAAAGCCGGCCAAGAGTGTCCTCCGAGGTATATGTGCGCAGCCACGACCGAATCGCGTGATCTGCGTGAACGAAGCGCGCAGCGCGGGCACCCGCACTAGGGACGGTGCAGTGCACGCAGCGGATCCAAAAAAACCCGGACGTTTCTACCACACCGCACCGGATGATGCGTCGTGAAAGCTCGCGTCTAGCGGGCAAAGTCGCTGAGCTTGCCCCCACCAGGACGGCAGTGACCGCCAACGGCCTAGATCCGTGCGCCATCCAGTGCGGTCGTGCAATGCGGATCCGGATCTGCCGGCAGGCGCGGAATCACCGAGAAGAGTAAGTCGCGAACCCGCTCGTTGTTGCGGGCGACGACTGCGGCGACCTCTTGCGCCGACACGGCCGGGACGTCGGCCATCCCCTCGAGACCCACGTCGTAGTCGGTCACCAGGCTGACGTTGGCGTAGCTCAGGCAGAGCTCCCGCGCGAGGTGGGCTTCGGGATAGGCGGTCATGTTGATGACATCCCAGCCCATCGCGCTGTACCACCGGCTCTCGGCGCGGGTCGAGAAGCGGGGCCCCTGGATCACCACGACGGTGCCGCGGTCGTGCACCGGGATGCCGAGGTGGCGGCAGCCGTCGATCAGGTGCGTGCGCAGCAGGGGCGAGAACGGGTCCGCGGCGGACACGTGGACCGCCTCGGGTCCGTCGAAGTAGGTGTCGCGGCGGGCATGTGTGCGGTCGATGTACTGGTCGCAGACCACGAAATCTCCGACGCGGACGTGCGGTTGCAGGCTCCCCGACGCGCACGGCGCGATCACCCAGCTCGCCCCCGCCTCACGCAGTGCCCACAGGTTCGCCCGGGAATTGATCGCGTGGGGCGGAAACTCGTGATCGACGCCGTGGCGGGGCAGGAATGCCACCGGAACCTCGGCCACCGTGCCGAGGGCCAGCGGAGCAGACGGGTCGCCGTAGGGGGTGTGCATGGTGCGCATCTCGGCGTCGTCGAGGAGCCGGTAGAAGCCGGAGCCACCGATGATCCCGACCATCGGACGGGTCACTCGGTACGGCCGCTCGGGGGCACCCACAGGCGGCCTGAGGTGTCTGGCCCCGGGCTTGCGCCCGGTGCGGCGTTGGCCTCGGTGAGCTTCGCGTAGGCCAGCTGCAGCTGCGCCAACGGCTCACGGAACGGCCGGGTGGCGGCAGCGCCCAGCTCCTGATCGGCGGCGGCGACGAGGGCGCGCAGGATCTCGATGGCGGTACGCGCCTGGGCCAGGTCGGCGACTGCGGCGCCTTCCGGACCGAGCCCCATACGGATCCCGGCGGCATCGGCGAGGGTGGCCATGGCTTGGATCGCGAGATCGCGGACCGGAGTGCGGCCGAGGTGATGGACGAAGGCTGCGGCGAACTCCTCCGACGCCGTCTGGGGGTCAGTCTGGGCGTCCGGCTCGATCTGCGCGTCGTCGGTCATCGTTGTACTCCCGTTGCATGGTGGGTGAGGACTTCGTGCGCGGACGCGCGCGTGCGCTCGACCACGTGGGCGTGCATCGCGCGGACGTCGCCGCCGAGGGCGTCGAGCAGGGCGCGCTGCCGGATCGCGCCGTTGCCGTGGACGAGAATATCCGGGACGCGATCGAGCCACGGGCCGAGGCCGACGGTGTCACGGTGGGTGTCCGCCGCGCCGAGTAGATCCTCGATCGCGGTGCGCGTCGGACGCGTCCGGCCGGTGTCGAGGTCGATCAGATCTCCGTCGAGGCCGTAGCGCTCGGATCGCCACAGATTCTCCTCGATCAACGACCGCGGATGGGTCGTGAGCGTCTCGCCGTCGTCGATGCGGCGGCAGTATTCGGCAATCAGGCCCAAGGCGAGGGCCGCAATGCCCAGCGTGTCGCTGAGCTCTGTCTGAGCGTCGCAGATGCGGATCTCGATCGTGCCGAACGCATGATGCGGGCGGACGCTCCACCAGATCTGCGTGGACTCGGTGATCGACCCGGCCCGTTCCAGCCACCAGACATGGTCCGCATACTCGGACCAGTCGGCAAACGCGTCCGGGATCCCGCAGCGGGGGAAGCTCTTGATGAACGTCTGGGTGCGGGTGGAGGCGAGCCGGGTATCCCGTCCGCCGAAGATCGGGCTGTTTGCCGACAGCGCGAGGAGCTCGGGGAGGACGCTCCGCATCCGGGTGGCGACCTGGATGGCCCGGTCCGCGCCGCGGATGCCGCAGTGCAGGTGCATCGCCCAGGTGTTGTTGGTCCAAGCGACATATCCGAGTTCGTTCTCGACCAGGCGGTAGTGGGGCGTGTCGATGATGCGCTGCTGGGTCCACGGGCTGAATGGGTGAACGCCGGTTGCCCCCAGTGCCAACCCGAGCTCGTCGGCGACCTCGCACAGCGCGATCCGCCCACGCGCGAGCTCGAGCGCGGCGTCACCAAGGCGGGCGTGGGCGGAGGTCTTGAGCTCGACCTCGCTGGCGATCAACTCACCTGCCAGGTGCGGTCGCAGGTCCGCGGGCGCGGCGGCGACGAGGTCCTCGAACCTGTTGACCAGCCCGAGCGTCACGGGATCGAGGATCTGGAACTCCTCCTCGAGGCCGACGGTGAAGTCGGTGGACTCCGCGAACCGCTCGCGGACGCCGGCAAGTATCGCGGAGTTGTGGTGGGGATCGGCCATTAACGAGAGCGAACTCTAGCGACCCGTGTGGCGCCCGCCGCGGCAACCGGCTCCGCCCGGATTAGCTCAGATAGAAGTAGAGCGCGTAGAGGAGCTCGACGGCCGGGCTGGAGGTGTGGACCGTCACGTCCGACGGCACTGACAGCAGCGCGTCCGAATAGTTGAAGATGATCTTCACCCCGGCGGCGACGAGGTCGTCGGCGACGTGCTGGGCGACGTCACCCGGGACGGCGAGGACGCCGACCATGATGCCCTCGCGCGCCGCAATCTCGGCGAACGCGTCGTAATGCCGAATCGTGAGGTCGCCGACCTTCTGCCCGACCCGCTCCGGCGACACGTCGAAGATCGCCGAGATCTGGAAGCCGTGGTCGCCGAACACGCTCGAACTCGCGATCGCCTGGCCGAGGTTGCCGGCACCGAACAGGGCGATGTTGTGCGTCCCCGAGGTCCGCAGGATCTTGCGGATCTGCTCGATCAGGCTGTCGATGTCGTAACCGACGCCGCGCTTGCCGAACTTCCCGAACCCCGACAGATCGCGGCGGATCTGGGTCGGATTGACCCCGGTGTACTCGGAGATCGCCTGCGAGGAGATACTCGTCTTGCCCATCTTGCGGGCCTGGGTCAGTACCTGCAGGTATCGCGACAGCCGGGCTGCGACACCCAGCGTCAAACGGTCCGACGCCATTCGCCCTCCGGGACTTTGTAACGATGAGTAGCAAGCTACGCCGCCTACCCCACCCGTGCAACTCGGGCGGACACCGCGCTACGCGGCGATTCCCCCCGGCGGGGCGGTGGGTATGGCGTCGACGCGAAGGTAGTCGGGCCACGGCACCACCGCAGTGAACTGGGCGGCGGCGCCGATCATCGCGGCATTGTCGGTACACAACGCGATCTCGGGCATGGCCACACGCAGGCCCTGCCGAGCGGCGCCCTCGGTTACCAACTCCCGCAGCCGGCCGTTCGCCGCCACTCCGCCGCCGAGAGCGACCGCGGGGACCCGATGCTCCCGGGCCGCGTCCAGCAGCCTCGCGGCCAAGGGCCCGACGATTGCCTCCTGGTAGCTGGCGGCCAGATCTGCACGCCGCCTCGCCGACAACGGACCCTCGTCACGGATCACATACAGCAGAGAGGTCTTCACGCCCGCGAACGAGAAATCGCGCACGCGCTTTCCGCCGAGCGCGATCGGGAAACGATGTGCGGTGCGATCGCCGCTTCGGGCCAGCTGCTCGAGCGCGGGTCCACCCGGATACCCGAGGCCCAGCAGACGGGCGCCCTTGTCGATGGCCTCACCGGCGGCGTCGTCAATGGTTTGGCCGAGCGTCTCGGGCGCGGCAAGATCGTGCACCAGATCCAGACGGGTGTGTCCGCCGGAGGCAATCAGGCACACGAACGGCGGATCGAGGGCGACCGGCTCCAGCCACGAGGCACACACGTGCCCGAGCAGGTGGTCGACGCTGATCAGCGGCAGCCGGCGCACGCAGGCGAGGGCCTTGGCGGTCGACACGCCGACCAGGAGCGCCCCGATGAGCCCAGGGCGCTGGGTGACCGCGATCGCTTGGAGGTCGTCGAGCCCGACGCCGCCCGCCGCGAGGGCCGCGTCGATGACGCGGTTGATCGTCCCGAGATGATGCCGCGCGGCCACCTCTGGAACGACCCCCCCGTAGGGCGCGTGGAGCGCGGCCTGCGAGGCGATGATCGAGGACCGCACCCGGCGCCCGTCCACGATGGCGGCCGCGGTCTCGTCGCAGGAGGTCTCGATCGCGAGCAACGGTCCGTCGATCATCGCCCGTCCCCGACATCGTCTGGATCCCCGCCCCGCCACATGATCAGGGCGTCCTCATTGTTGTCGCTGTAGTAGCCCGGTCGCACACCGCGGTCGATGAAGCCGAACGTCCGGTAGAGGGCGATCGCCGGGGTATTCGACACGCGCACCTCGAGGGTGTACCCGAGGTTGGCGACAGTGTCGCCGCGTGTGATCGCCTCCGCCATCAGCAACCGTCCGATCCCCCTGCGCCAGTGGTCAGGTCGGACCCCCACGTTGAGCACGTGCCAGACATCTGCATAGCGCGAGGCCAGGACGAATCCGACCACCTCGTTGCCGATCACGCAGACGATGTCGATCGTTCCCGACTTTCCGAGTTCTGCGTGCAGCATGTGGCGCGGCCAAGGGATTGCCGAGACGGCACTGTCGATGGCGTGGACGTGGGCAACGTCGGTCATGCGCATCGCCCGGATCCGCGGGCGGTGTTCCACCGGGGCCTTCCCGCGCCCACCATGTCCGGTCACCCGGGCCATCATGCGCCCTCCCCCGCCGCGTGTCGCCGGTTGACCTCGGCGTCGGGGAGGCGGGCGTAGATCGGTTCGGTCGAACGCCCAGCGCCGGCGCGAATCCTGGCGATGAGCGCCGCCGCGCGCAAGCGGTGGACGGCGTAGCCGGCCGGGGGCACCTCGATTCCGGCGGCGCGGAACGCCTCCCCGCCGACGATTGCTCCCGAGCCGACGGCGATGATCGGTGCGTCGGCGCCCGCCAGGATCCGGAGACGGTCGGCGAGCGGCGCCGGGCCGAGGGCGAGGGGCGGCACGACCTCGGTGAGTTCCGCCCCGGGGCCGACACGATAGGCGGCCGCGAACAGCTCGCGACGGCGCGCGTCGTGTGCGGGCACCACAAGCGTGCCCACGGCGACGGTCTCAGCCAGCCCGACTGCGAGCGCCTCGAGCGAGACGACGCCGATGACGGCGCACCCGATTGACTGCCCAAGCGCATCCGCCGTCGCGAGGCCGATGCGCAGTCCGGTGAATCCGCCCGGGCCGACGCCGACCACGATGCGCTCAAGCGCGCGAAAATCTACGTCCAGCGCCGCCAGCAGGTGGTGGGCGCCTTCCAGGACCCGTCGCCCCGCGCCCGGCTCCGGGCCCAACCACAACTCCCCGAGGAGGGCATCTCCGCGGGTAATCGCGAGGCTAGGGCTCGGAGTCGAGGTGTCGAGAGCGAAGGTCAGCAACGATGTCGGCGAGCCGGCTCCGCGTGGCGGCATCGGCGCCTGCCAACGCTACCAAGCGGCGGTCGCCCCCCGCGTGGGCGAGCGTGATCGCGACCCGCGGGGCCGGGAGACCCCCGCCGAGCCGGTCGGGCCACTCCACCACCGTAACGGCGTCGGTGGTGTCGTCGAACAGCAATCCGATCTCCTCCGCGTCGGCACCGTCGAGGCGGTAGGCGTCGATGTGTACCAGCGCGACGGCCCCGCCGTAGCGCTGCGCGAGCGCAAAGGTAGGGCTCGTGACCCGATCAGCTATGCCGAGCGACCGGGCGAGCGCGCGGGTGAAGGTGGTCTTGCCGGCCCCGAGATCGCCGCGGAGGGTCACGAGGTCTCCCGGGCCGAGGATGCCGGCGACGGCGTCTGCGAGCGCCGACGTGTCTGCGGGGGACCACGACTCCCACTCCTGGACCGCGGCCGCTACGGGCTTGCGGGTCAAAAGAGGTCCAGCTGGGTTACCGGCCCGGCCGCGGCCGGGGGTGCGTCGGGACGCACGCTCGGATCGGCGTCGGAGGTGGCCTCGACGGATGCGCCACGTGGGTTCGGCGCGGCATCCGGGACCGACCCGGGCTTTCCCGCGTGGGCGATCAGCGCAGGAATGCGCGCGAAGTCCTCTTGCAGCACCGAGCGCATCGTCGGCATGTAGAGCGCGGCGGCCGGATGGTAGAGCGGGTAGAGCACGGCGGGCGTCCCGCCCAGGGAGATCTCCAGCTCGCAGCCGTGGACCCGCGAGATACCGTCGGAGCGGCCCGAGAGGAGTTTGGTCGCGAAGTTCCCCAGCGTGCAGATGAGGCGCGGTCGAATGATCTCCACCTGCCGGAACAGATGCTCCTGGCACGCCGCGATCTCGGCCGGAAGTGGATCGCGGTTCTCGGGCGGCCGGCACTTGAGCACGTTGGCGATGAACACGTCGTCGCGAGCCAAGCCGATCCCCTCCAGCAACTCGTCGAGCAGCTTGCCCGCTTGTCCGACGAACGGGACGCCGACACGGTCTTCGTGGTATCCGGGGGCCTCTCCCACGAACATGACCTCTGCATTCGGGTTCCCGCTCCCCGGGACGGCCTGTGTTCGGGTGGCGTGCAGCGGACAGCGCGTGCACGACATGATCTGGTCGTGGTGGTAGGCGCCGAGCACGGCGGAGCGATCCGGGTGGTTCGCAGGCATCCGAAGGCAGCGTAGCCGCTCGGCCGGATGGGTCGACGACCCTTGCGCATGGTTCCGGGCGGGGTCTACACTCCCCTGAATCTCGGAACCCGGCATCCGCGTCGCAATCGCGGAGTTGGAGTCCACCGAGGTGTTGCGGGATTGGCCCGTCCAACGGATTGCCGCGGTCGCATGGCCGGGTAGCCCTACATCGGTGAGATGTCGAACGCTTCAGCACAGACTGACGTCACGGTACCCGTGACGGTTCTGAGGTCGGTACCGGAGATCCGCCGCCGCGTCCGCGAGCTTCGCGCACACGGGGGCCACGTGACGTTGGTGCCGACAATGGGGGCGCTCCACGACGGGCATCTCGCCCTCATCCGCTCGAGCGCGGCCCGCGGCGAGCGCGTCATCGTGAGCGTCTTCGTCAACCCGACCCAGTTCGCGGCGGACGAAGATCTCCAGCGCTACCCGCGCCAGGAACGTACCGACGTCGCCCTGGCCGCCGAGGCGGGTGCAGAGGTCGTGTTTGCACCGTCGCCCGACGAGGTCTACCCCGACGGATTTGCGACCACGATCACCGTCGCCGGGCCGGCTCTCGGTCTGGAGGGCGCGCTGCGCCCCACCCACTTCGCGGGCGTGGCCACCGTCGTGGCCAAGCTGCTGGGCATGGTGCGGCCGGACTCGCTCGTGCTCGGGCAGAAGGACGCACAGCAGGTGGCGGTCGTGCGGCGCATGATGCGTGACCTCAATCTCGACGACACCACGCTGGTCGTCCATCCGATCATCCGCGAAACCGACGGGCTCGCCATGAGCAGCCGCAACCGGTACCTCACCGCGCCCGAGCGGATCGCCGCGCTCGCGCTGCCGGCAAGCGTGGCGGCAGCAGCAGCAGCAGCGGCGGCCACCGACGACGTCGCGGCGATCACCCGCGCGGCGACATCACTTCTCGCGGATGCCGACGGCGTGGCCACCGATTACGTGGCCCTCGTCGACCCGGAGAGCTTCACCCCCCTCGCCCGCTTCGACCGCACCGCGGTTCTCTGCGTCGCCGCCCGGGTGGGCACGACGCGTCTGCTGGACAACATCGTCCTGATTCCGACCTAACCACGACCCGGAGGCACCGTGCCGCCTGTCACCCGCACAATGCTCAAGAGCAAGATCCACCGCGCCACCGTTACCGACGCGAATCTCAACTACGTCGGCAGCATCACGGTGGACAGCGATCTGCTCGACGCGGCGGACATCCGCCCGTATGAGCACGTGGCCATCGTGAACATCAACAACGGGGCTCGCTTCGAGACGTATGCGATTGAAGGTGCACGCGGCAGTGGGGTCATCTGTCTGAACGGGGCGGCCGCACGCCTCGCCCAGCCGGGCGACCTGGTGATCGTGCTTTCGTACGCCCAGTACGCCGAAGCGGACACGGAGGGCTTCGAACCGATCGTCGTCCACGTCGATGAGGGAAACCGCGCGATTGAACTGCTGCCCGCGTCCGTGCCGGCCGGTTGGCAGGGGGAGTAGCGATGTACGGCGTCCCCCACCTCGTCGCCGACGGTCCGTCCGGGCAGTCCGCGTCGGAGATCCGTGCCAGCAAAGGGCATCGCCGCATTGCGATGCTCACCGCCTATGACTACCCGACCGCCCTCGCGCTCGATGCCAGCGGTCTGGATCTGATCCTGGTGGGCGACAGCCTGGGCGAGGTTGAGTTGGGGTTGCCGTCCACCCGGGACGTGTCGCTGGCGATGATGTGTCATCACCTCCGCGCCGTACATCGGGGCGTGACGCGGACGCACCTCGTGGGGGACCTCCCCCACGACACCTATCGCACGCCGCACGAGGCCGTGGCGAGCGCGCGCGCCCTGATCAGCGCCGGAGCGATGAGCGTTAAGCTCGAGGGCGCCTTGTTGGCTCAGGTCGAGGCGATCATTGCCGATGGCATCCCGGTCATGGGTCATGTCGGCTTGCTTCCGCAGACGCACACCGAGCGCCGCCGCCTCGGCAAGACCGCCGACGAGGCCCGGCAGATTCTCGAGGATGCAATGGCGCTCGACCGGGCCGGATGCTTTGCGATCGTCATCGAGGCCGTCGACGCTGAGGCCGCCGCCGCCGTGACGGCCGCGGTTGCGGCGCCCACGATCGGCATTGCCGCGGGCACCGGCACAGACGGCCAGGTGCTCGTGATCACGGATCTGATGGGCCAGCTTCCGGAGCCGCCCCGGTTCGTGACGCCGAAAGCGAACATGTTCGAGATGGTGATCGACGCCGGGCGCGAGTTCGCCCGGGAAGTCCGGACCGCCGACGGGTCCCCGGCGCTTCCGCGCTAGGGTCGTCGTCGGCCCTGGCCGCTCCGGCGCTAGGGTTTCCCAATATGCCGATCCACGATCCCAGTTGGAGCGCGTATGCGCACGCGGTGCTCGAGGACGCGGGCCACCGCCGTGGCGGCGCCCGCGACGAGGTCATCGACCTCCTCGCGGCCCAGCCGTGTGCGGTCAGTGCACATGACATCGAGGGTGCGCTGCGCCAGCGCGGACGGCCGATCGGGCGCGCCAGCATCTACCGCGCGCTCGATACGCTCGCCGAACACGGGCTGGTCAAGCGCCTTGATCTTGGGCGGTCCGAGGCCTGTTACGAGCCTGCCCGGTCCGACGGTCACCATCATCATCACGTCGTGTGCGAGATGTGCGGCACGCTGACGGCCTTCGACGATCCCGATCTCGAAGATGCAATCGACCGGCTCGGGGACCGTCTGGGAATGCGGATCGACGATCACGACGTCCTGCTCCGCGGAGTCTGCCGGAACTGCGGCGGTCCGGGACCACGGTGAGCCTCAGGACGTGGCCCGGTGTGCGGACGTCGGCGGGCGTAATGAGACTGAGTCTTAGTCTTGCGTATAATCGCCGGTCATGGACCTGGATCGTCACAGCCGGCCTCCGTGTCTGGCCATCGCCGTTGCCCTCGGGATCCTCATCGTCATGGCGTCCGTGGCGGGGTGCGCATCCCTGGGCCCGACGTCACGCGTGCCCGGGGTCCAGGTGGTGGCGGCGGAGCGGACGTGGGGCGCGGTGGCCTCCAGTCTCGGTGGATCCGTGGCCACGGTCACGAGCATCGTGCAGAGCCCCGGCGTGGATCCGCACAGCTACGAGCCCGTGGCTGCCGACGCGCGCGCATTCGCCGACGCGCGGGTGGCGATCGTCAACGGGCTGGGGTACGACACGTGGGCGTCGCAGCTACTGGCCGCCGATTCCCCTCCCGAGCGGGTCACCGTCGACGTCGGCGCGGCACTCGGGCTTCCGGACGGCGCCAACCCCCATCGATGGTACGCGCCGACCGACGTTGTCCGGGTCGCGTCGGTGATCACCGACGCACTGGTCCGTGCTGCCCCGCAGGACGCCGCCTATCTGCGCGCCCGGCATGCCCAGTTCCTCCGTGGGGAGCTCGGTGCCTACTTTCGGGCGATTGCGCAAATCCGCGACCGCCACGCCGGCGCGCCGATCGGGGCCTCGGAGAGCATCGCTGTCCCGCTCGCCGCATCGCTCGGGCTCGATGTCCTCACCCCCGCGGCAATGCTGCGCGCCGTGAGCGACGGCACCGACGTGTCGTCGCTCGACATGGCCACTGCCGAGCGCCAGATCACGCACCGGGAGATCCGGGTCTGGGTCGTCAACACCCAGAACACCACGCCAAACGTCCAGATCCTGACCGATCTGGCTCGCTCGACCGGGATACCGGTGGTGCCCATGACCGAAACCCCGGACCCCGGCAGCGCAACCTTCGGGGCGTGGCAGACACGGCAGCTGCGGGCCCTCGCCGTCGCGCTCGACCAGGGCGAAGAACGATGACTGCCGAGTCCGGGCGCGTCCCGCCGGGGGCGCCGGTCGTCGAGCTCCGTGACGCGACGGTGCGTGTCGGGCGCCGGGTGATCTGGTCGGACGTCTCGGTTGCGATCGCGCCGGGCGAGTTCACCGCAATCCTCGGGCCCAACGGCGCCGGAAAGTCGACTTTGCTCAAGGTCCTGCTCGGAATGCTCGCCCTGGAGTCAGGTTCCGCCCGTGTGTTGGGGGCCGCGCCGGGGGTTCACCGCGACGCGATCGGCTACCTGCCACAACACCGCGACCTGGCGGCGGCGGGCCGGATCCAAGGGCGAGAGATCGTGCGCCTCGGTCTCACCGGCGCACACTGGGGGATTCCCGTCCCCATTGTGGGCCGCCGCCGCCGCCGCGACGAGTCCGGCCGAATCGACGAGGTGCTCGATCTTGTCGACGCCCGCGCGTACGCCGACCGGCCCTTCGGGGAATTGTCGGGCGGAGAGCAGCAGCGACTGCTGATCGCCCAGGCGGTCGTCCGGCACCCTGCCCTCCTGATCCTCGACGAGCCGCTCGACAGCCTCGATCTCCCCAATCAAGCCGCGGTCGTGCGCCTGATTCGCGAGGTCTGCTCGGCCCAGAATGTCGCTGCCCTGCTCGTGGCCCACGATGTCAACCCGCTGTTGCCGGCTCTCGACCATGTCGTGTACGTGGCCAATGGCCGAGCCTCGCAGGGTCCGGTGCGCGAGGTCATCACCACCGCGAATCTGTCGGACCTCTTCGGAGTGCCGATCGAGGTCCTGTCCACCAGCGACGGACGGTTGGTTGTGGTCGGTCAGCCGGAGGCTCCTCACCACCACGGGCACCGGCACGAATACCAGGGGCGCGAATGACGTCCCCGTCCGCATCATGGAATCCGGTCTGGGACCTGCGACAGCTGTTGGCGTACCCGTTTATGGTCCAGGCGTTCGCGGCGGGAACGATCGTGGCCGTCCTGGCCGGTGCGGTGGGCTGGTACATGGTGCTCCGTCGGCAGACGTTTGCCGGGCACACTCTCTCGACGATGGCATTCCCGGGCGCTGCGGCCGGGCTCCTGTTCGCGCTTCCCGGCGCGCTCGGTTACTACCTCGCGTGTGGAGTCGCGGCGGTCGTGTTGGCGCGCCGACCAGACGCCCATGATTCCCAAGGCGGCATCCAGTCCGCCCGGATCGGGACCGTACAGGCTGTCGGATTGGCCGTCGGGTTCGTCCTGCTGGCGATGTCGCATGGGGTGCTCGGGGGCCTGGACGGGCTGTTGTTTGGGTCGTTTCTCGGGGTGACCGACACTCAGGTCTGGGTGCTGGCGGCCGCCGCAGCGGCGATCCTCGGGATACTCGTCGTGGTCGGCCGCCCGTTGTTGTTCGCATCACTCGACCCCGAGGCAGCCGCCGCGCGTGGTGTGCCCGTGCGGACGCTGGAGATCGGGTTCATGCTCGTGCTCGGTGTCACCGTGGCGGCGGCCACGCAGATCACCGGCGCGCTGCTGGTGTTTGCGGTGCTGGTGAGCCCCGCGGCCACGGCCCAGCGCGTGGCGGGTCGGCCGATCGCGAGCATGGTCCTAAGCGTCGCCTGCGCGGTGATGATCGTCTGGCTGTCCTTGGCGTGCGCGTACTTTTCCCCCTTTCCCCTCGGCTTCTTCACCACCACGTTTGCGTTCCTCGCGTACGCGGCGGCGCGTTGGGGTCGCCTGCCGCGACGGCGTGCCGGGGCCGCGGTCGTGGCATGACGATCCTGCTCGTATCGATCCCGACCTTTCTGGCGCTGACCGCGATCGCGGCGGTCTGCGGACTTGTGGGGTGGTTCGCGGTGTTGCGCGCCCAAGTGTTTGCGGTCGACGCCATGAGCCATTTCGCGTTCACCGGAGCTGTCGCCGCCGTGGCCTTTTCGATTGACCCGCGGGTCGGGCTGTTCGGCCTGACGCTGTGTTGCGCGCTCTTGCTCGTCGCGCTCGGGGGACGCGGACGCGTCGACGATGTGACGATCGGGATCGCCGTGACGTGGGTGCTCGGGCTTGGTGTGCTGGCACTGGCGGTCGTGGCTCGCGGGGGCGCGGCTGGTGAGGGTGCAACCGCTGCCGTTGCGCTGTTCGGCGATATCTCCGGCATCGATACCGCCCACGCGGTGACCGCCATCCTGATTGCGGGCGCCGTTGCGGTGGTGTTGGTGGCGATCGCCAGGCCACTGGTGTTCGCAAGCATTGATCCCGGGGTCGCCCGGTCCCGCGGTCTGCCGGTGGCGATGCTCGGGCTGATGTACTTCGTGGTCCTCGGTGGCGTGGCCGCAGAGGCGACCCAGGCGGTCGGGGCGTTGCTCCTGATCGGGCTGGTGTCGGCCCCGGCCGGTGCTGCGCATCGTCTGTCCGGCCGCCCCTACCGGGGAATGTCCCTCGCAGTGGGGATCGCCGTGGGGTCGGCATGGCTGGGGCTGTGGGTCAGTGCCGAGATCCCGTCGGTGGCGCCCAGCAGCGCGATCGTCGGTGTTGCTGCGCTTGCATTTGCCGCAGCGGTTCTGCCCGAGCGATTGCGAGGACGCCGTCGTGGCGTGATGGGCAGTGCGGTGCCGGGCCCGCGCTAGGAACTGCGAACGGGCGGCGTGCGAGGCACGCCGCCCGTTGCGCGGGAACTACTCGGCCACGCCGGAACCCGCCGCGATCTCACGGAGGTTCAGTGCGGTGTTGAGCGTCTTCTCGTCGACGCCGTGCTCGCGCGCGACGTCCCGCAGCGAACGCCCGGACTTTGTCGCGTCCTTGACGATGTCGGTCGCTTTGTCGTACCCGATATAGGGGTTCAGGGCGGTGGCCACGGCGAGCGTGCCCTCCGCGCTGCGCTCGAGTCCTTCGAGATTGGGCTCGATTCCCGACACGCATTTGTCGGCCAGAAGCGTTGATGCGCTGGTCAGCAGGTGGATCGACTGGAGCAGGTTGCGGGCCATCAGCGGAATGCGGACGTTCAGCTCGAAGTTGCCCTGCATGCCGCCGATCGTGATCGCAGCGTCGTTGCCGATCACCTGGGCGGCGACCTGGGTGACCACCTCGGGAATGACCGGGTTTACCTTGCCCGGCATGATCGACGAGCCCTTCTGGAGCTCGGGGAGGTAGATCTCGCCGAGCCCGCACCGCGGGCCGGACCCCATCCAGGCCAGATCGGTGGCGATCTTGGTCAGCGAGACCGCGATCACCTTGAGCACTCCGGAGAGCTCGACGAGGCCGTCCCGGTTGCCCTGCGCTTCGAACGGGTGCGCGGGCGGGTTGATGGTCAGACCGGTGTCTTTCGCGAGCAGCTCACGCACGCGACCGGCGAACTCCGCGTGGGTGTTGAGCCCGGTGCCGGCGGCGGTGCCGCCGAGCGGGATCTGCGCAAGGCGCGGAACGGCGTCCTCCACGCGGGCAACCGCCTGACGAATCTGTGCCTCATAGCCGGCGAACTCCTGGCCGAGGGTCACGGGTACCGCGTCCATCAGGTGGGTGCGGCCCGACTTGACGAGATCCTTGAATGCTACGGCCTTCGCGCCGAACGCATCAGCGAGATGGGTGAGCGCGGGCAGCAGCTGCTTGGTCGTCTCCTCCAACGCCGCCAGGTGCACGGCGGAGGGAAATACGTCGTTGGAGCTCTGGCCCATGTTGACATGGTCGTTCGGGTGCGCCCCGGACAGGCTTGCCAGGACCTCGTTGGCGTTCATGTTGGAAGAGGTTCCGGAACCCGTCTGGAAGACGTCGATCGGGAACTGGTCGTCGTGCTTGCCCTGAGCCACCTCGTCGGCGGCGGCGGCGATCTTGCCGGCGAGATCCGCATCGAGCAGTCCCAAATCGGCGTTCACGCGTGCGGCAGCGCCCTTGATCCGGCCCAGCCAGCGCACGACCGGAAGCGGAACCCGCTCACCGGACACCGGAAAATTGTCGACTGCCTTGCTGGTCTCAGCACCCCACAGCTCCGCCATTAGGCTCCCTTCGTATGTTGAGCGACCCTGAACACTTCACTCATACAGGGTCAGCACCGCAGACTAGCGGCCAAGGCTCCCGATGGCGGCAAAGATGGCCATCGCGGCTCGCGTTCCGATCTCCAGGTGCGATTCGCGCAAGTGCTCGTTCGGCCCGTGGATGCCGTCGTCTGGCAGGGCGAAACCCGACAGCACGGTCGGGATCCCCCGCCCGGCAAGCGTCGCCACGATCGGGATGCTCCCCCCGCTGCGTACGGGCACGCACGGCCAGCCGGTTGACGCGGTGATTGCTCCGGCGGCGGCGGCGATGACGGGATCTCTGGGATCGCACAGCGCCGGCGCCGCCGTCCCGAGCCTCGTGATGTCCACGTCCGCCCCCTCGGGCGCCGACGCGGCGATGAGCCGGTCGAGTGTCGCCGCCACGGCATCGGCATCCTGACCCGGCGCGATCCGCAGTGACAGCGTCGCGGTGGCCTCGCTGACCAGGTTGGTCTTTACCGCGTCCGGTTCGCCGCACGTGATGCCGTGGATCTCAAGCGATGGCGCGGCCACGGTGCGGCGATAGAAATCGGACGCGGCACGGTCGTCGGCCGGCCGCAGGCCGGCATCCGACAACATGGAGGCGCCGTCGGGCAGGTCGGCCCAGGCAGCCCGCTCGTCCGGAGCCGGGGCGGCGATGCCGACGCACAGGTCCGGGTGCAGCACGCCGTTGCGCGCGATGAGCTGGTCAAGGATCCGCACGAGGGTGTGTGCGGCGCTCAGTCCGGCACCGCCGTACAGGCCGCTGTGGGCGTCCCGCGGCGCCGTGCGGACCCGGATCCGCCGGTACACCAGGCCGCGCAGCCCCGCGCAGACCATCGCTCGTGCGGGACCGATCATCGGTGCGTCGAAGATCACGGCAGCGTCGGCAGGGACGGTGTCGCCGGCCACGTAGCGAACCGCGCTCTCTCCGCCGGACTCCTCCTCCCCGTCGATCACGAAGCGAATATGAACCGGGAGGGTGTTCGCGGCCCGCAGTCGCTGCACCGCGACGATCAGCATGAACAGGTTGCCCTTGTCGTCACTGGTGCCGCGCCCGTAGAGGTTTCCGTTCCGCACTTCCGGCGTGAAGGGGTCGGACTCCCAGTCGCCCAGGTCACCGACGGGCTGAACGTCGTAGTGCCCGTAGACGAGCACGTGCGGGGCGTCGTCCGTCGAGGCGGGCACGTTGCCGACCAGCAGCGGATGCCCTCCGTTGCGCACGACGTCGCTGGACCCGCCGCATCGGGCGATCTCAATCGCCAGAAGGTCGACCGCCCGCTCCATGTCGGGGGCGTGTTCCGGGAGCGCACTGACGCTGGGAATGCGCAGGAGCGCGAACAGGCGCTCCCGCTCGTCGGGAGTCACGCGGACCGTCCTCCGGTGGACGCGGTTCGGGTCATCCCGCCGCGGCGGCGGCCCGCGTTCGCCGGCGGGGCGCGTCGGCGGACGGGGTGTCGAGAACGGGCGCAAGGAACTGCCCGGTGAACGAGGCCGGGGTCGCGGCGATCGTTTCCGGGGTTCCCTGGGCGATCACAAGGCCCCCGCCGGCGCCGCCTTCGGGACCGAGGTCGACGAGCCAGTCGGCACACTTGATCACGTCGAGGTTGTGCTCGATGACGAGCACCGTGTTGCCGGAGTCCACGAGGCGTTGCAGGACCTCCATTAGGCGCTCGATGTCGGCCAGGTGCAAACCCGTGGTGGGCTCGTCGAGCACGTAGAGCGTCCGCCCGGTTGCGACGCGGGATAACTCGGCGGCCAGCTTGATGCGCTGGGCCTCGCCGCCAGAGAGGGTGGTCGCGGGCTGCCCCAGGCGAATGTAGCCGAGACCGACATCTTCCAGGGTCTGCAGGCGCCGGTGGATTCGGGGCACCGCCGCGAACGCGTCGACCGCATCGCTGACGCTCATCTGCAGGACCTCGGCGATATTGCGCCCGCCATATCGGACCGCGAGGGTCTCACGGTTGTAGCGGTGTCCGCCGCAGACTTCGCAGGGGACGTAGACGTCCGGCAGGAAGTGCATTTCGATCGTGATCGTGCCGTCGCCCTTGCAATTCTCGCAGCGACCGCCCTTGACATTGAAGCTGAACCGACCGGGTTTGTAGCCCCGTGCGCGGGCGTCACTGGTCATCGAGAAGAGGTCGCGGATGTGATCGAACACGCCGGTATAAGTCGCCGGATTCGAGCGTGGCGTCCGGCCGATTGGCGACTGGTCGATGTCGATGACCTTGTCGAAGTGCTCGAGCCCCTCGATGTGGTCGTGCCGGCCGGCCCGCCTGGGCCGCCGCGAGAGCCGCCCCGACAGCGCCTTGAGGATGATTTCGTTCACCAAGGTCGACTTCCCGGATCCGGAGACGCCGGTCACGCAGGCCAGCACGCCGACGGGGATCTCCACGTCGATATCCTGGAGATTGTGTTCGCTGGCGCCGGTGACGCGCAGCCAGCCGCGCCCGTCGCGTCTGCTGGCGGGCATCGGGATCGTGCGACGACCGGACAGGAACGCGCCGGTGATCGATTCCGCGGACGCTTCGACGTCGGCCGCGGTCCCTTCGGCGACCACGTGCCCGCCGTGCTCGCCGGCCCCGGGCCCCATGTCGATGATGTGATCGGCGGCTCGCATCATGTCTTCGTCGTGCTCGACGACGAGAACCGTATTGCCCTGGTCCCGCAGCCGCTCGAGGGTGCCGATGAGCTTGCGGTTGTCCCGCTGGTGCAGGCCGATCGAGGGCTCGTCGAGGATATACAGCACACCCATCAGACCCGAGCCGATCTGCGTCGCCAGCCGGATGCGCTGCGCTTCGCCGCCGGACAGTGTGCCCGCTGCGCGGTCGAGCGTGAGATACCCCACGCCAACGTCGACCAGGAAGCGGAGTCGCTCGGAGATTTCACGAATCACGCGCTCACCGATCATGGCGCGGGTCGGGTCGAGATCGAGGCCCTCGAAGAACGCCAGCCCATCCTCGACGCTGAGGCACGTGACGTCGTGGATCGAGCGATCCGCGACCGTCACGGCGAGACTTTCCGGCCGGAGCCGCGCGCCGCCGCACGCCGCGCAGGGCCGCAGCGACATGTATTGCTCAACCGCCTCGCGGACGGCCGGAGACATCGAGCTGGTGTGCTGGCGGCGCAGCTGCGGAACGACGCCCTCGAACCAGCCGATGGGATTCTGGCGCCCCTTGCGCGGTCCGAGGTACATTCGCTGGCGACGTCCACTGGGCGGGCCGGAGAGAATCAGCCGTCGGTGGTCGTCGTCGAGCTCGCGCCACGGGACATCCAGCGGGATCTCGAACTCCTGTGCGATGGCCCGCAGCAGCAGGTCGTAGTAGTCCGTCGTGCGATCGGCCCACGGGATGACCGCACCGTCGGCCAGCGTCCGCTCGGGATCGATCAGAAGTTCAGCGTCGATCTCCGGCATGAAGCCGAGGCCTGTGCACGCGGTGCATGCCCCATGCGGGTTGTTGAACGAGAACACCCGCGGGGCGAGCTCGGCGAGCGACGCGCCGTGGTCCGGGCACGCGAACTTCTCGGAGTACGTCCACGTACGCTCGTCCCCCCCCACCTCTTGGATGCGGACGAGCCCGTCGGCGAGCTGGGCGGCCGTCTCGAGGCTCTCGGTCAGCCGTCGCCGCAGGTCCTCGCGCATCACCAAGCGGTCAACGACGACCTCGATCGTGTGCTGGCGGGTCTTAACCAGCGCGGGCACGTCGTCGAGCTGGAGCACCTCCCCGTCCACTGCGACCCTGGTGAAGCCCTCGCCACGGATCTGGTCGAGGATGTCCTTGTGCTCCCCTTTGCGGTCCCGCACCATCGGCGCAAGCACCATGAAGCGGGTCTCGCCGGGAAGCGCCAGAACGCGGTCGACGATCTGCTCGACGCTCTGACCGGTGATCAGCCGGCCGCACACCGGGCAGTGCGGCTCCCCGACCCGGGCGTAGAGCAGCCGCAGATAGTCGTAGATCTCCGTGACTGTCGCGACCGTCGAGCGGGGGTTGCGGCTGGTGGTCTTTTGGTCGATCGAGATGGCCGGTGAAAGACCGTCGATGTGGTCGACATCGGGCTTGTCCATCTGGCCGAGGAATTGTCTAGCGTACGCAGACAGGCTTTCGACATAGCGACGCTGCCCCTCGGCATAGAGCGTGTCGAAGGCGAGGCTCGACTTGCCGCTGCCCGAGAGTCCGGTGACGACCACGAGCGCATCCCGGGGGATCTCGACAGTGATGTCTTTCAGATTGTGCTCGCGCGCACCAACCACGCGCAGCGCGTCGGGAGCGTGGGTGCGCGGGTGATCGGCCACGTCATCGAGTCTAGTCCGAGGAGGTGGCGGACGCCGTTGCCAACCGGGGCTAGCGGACCGGTGCACTCTCGCGGGCGATGCGCGCGTCGAGCTCGCGCCGGACCTCGGCGATCTGGTCGCGCAGACTCGCCGCTTGCTCGAAGCGCAGCTCTTCGGCGGCGGCGAACATCTCGGTCTCGAGATCGATCAGTGCCTGCTCGAGATCCGCTAAGGAGCGGTCGCCGACGGTGGACCGGAGGTTGCGGGCGGCCCGCTTCCCGCCCCGCCCGGGCCGGTCCTCGCCCAGGCCCAGAAGCTCCACGATATCCGAGACGCCCTTGACGATCGACATCGGTGTGATTCCGTGCTCGACGTTGTAGGCCACCTGGATCTCGCGACGCCGTTCGGTTTCGGCGATCGCGGTGGTCATGGCGTCCGTGCGCTTGTCGGCGTACATCACGACCCGGCCATCGACGTTGCGGGCAGCACGGCCGATCGTCTGAATCAGCGATGTCGTTCCGCGCAGGAACCCTTCCTTGTCGGCATCGAGAATGGCCACGAGCGTGACCTCGGGCAGGTCGAGCCCCTCGCGCAGAAGGTTGACCCCGACCAGCACATCGAATTGGCCCAGGCGTAGTTCGCGCACGATCCGGATTCGCTCGAGTGTGTCGATCTCCGAGTGCAGGTACCGCGCCCGCAATCCCGCTTCTGTGAGGTATTCGGTCAGGTCCTCGGCCATGCGCTTGGTCAGGGTCGTCACCAGCGCCCGCTCTCCCCGTCCGGCCCGGGCCTTCACCTCGCCGATGAGATCGTCGATCTGCCCGGTGGTCGGGCGGACATCGATCGCCGGGTCGATTAGCCCGGTGGGCCGGATGATCTGCTCGACAACGTGTCCGGATACTCGCTGCTCGAAGGCACCGGGGGTCGCGGACACGAACACGATGCGCGGCACCCGTTCCAGAAACTCGTCCAGCTGGAGCGGGCGGTTGTCGAGCGCCGCCGGGATCCGGAACCCGTAATCGATGAGGTTCAGTTTGCGTGAGCGGTCACCCTCGTACATGCCGCGCAGCTGCCCCATCGTATTGTGCGATTCATCGATGAAGCAGATGAAGTCATCGGGGAAGAAGTCGATGAGCGTGTGCGGCGGCGTGCCGGGCGCGCGCCCATCGAGGATCCGCGAGTAGTTCTCGATGCCGGAACAGAACCCGAGCTCCCGGATCATCTCCATGTCGTACTCGGTGCGCTGGCGCAGCCGATGGGCCTCGACGACCTTCCCTTGGGCCTCGAACAGGGCCACCTGCCCCTCAAGCTCATCCCGGATCTCCTTGAGGGACCGGTCGATCACCTCGGGAGGCGTGACGTAGTGGGTCGCGGGAAACACGGCCACGTGCCCTGGCGTCGCCAGCACCTCCCCGGTCAGCGGATCGAAGTGCGTGATCTGTTCGACCTCGTCGCCGAACATCGAGATGCGGTACGCCGTGTGCGCGTCGGCGGGCTGGATCTCAATCGCATCCCCCCGTACGCGGAACCGACCGCGCTCCAGCACCGTGTCGTTGCGCTGATATTGCACCTCCACGAGCCGGCGGAACAGGGCCTCCCGCGGGTATTCGGCCCCGACGGTGAGGGTCACGATCCGGTTCCGGTACACCTCCGGCGAGCCGATTCCGTAGATGCAGCTGACGGACGCCACGATCACGACGTCACGTCGCGCCAGCAGCGACGCGGTCGCCGCGTGCCGCAGACGGTCGATCTCGTCGTTGATCGAGCTGTCCTTCTCAATGTAGGTGTCCGACGACGCGATGTACGCCTCTGGCTGGTAGTAGTCGTAGTAGCTGACGAAGTACTCGACAGCAGCCCCCGGCAGGAACTCGCGAAACTCGTTGCACAGCTGCGCGGCAAGCGTCTTGTTGTGGGCAATGATGAGGGCTGGACGGCCCGTCCGGGCGATGATGTTCGCCATCGTGAAGGTCTTCCCGGATCCGGTGACGCCAAGCAGCGTTTGGTACCGCTCCTCGCGAGCGATGCCGGCGGTCAGTTCGGCGATCGCCTGCGGCTGGTCGCCGGTCGGCGCGTACGCACTGGAGACTTCGAATGTCGGCCTGGCCATGGCATGCAGGGTATCGTTGATTGCGGTTGGCACCCACCGCTACCGGCCCCGAAGGAGGCGCAATGACCGCGACCGAGATTCTGCACACGTGCATCCGCGTCGTCGACGAGGATCGCTCGCTGGCCTTCTACCGTTCCCTTGGGTTCGAGGAGCGGGACCGCAAGCGCGTCGGCGGGGACACCGCGACGGTTATCTTCCTTGGTCTCCCCGGGGACGGGAACCGGCTCGAGCTGACGCTCAACGACGGCCGGGCGGAGCCGTACGACGTCGGAACCGGGTACGGGCACATTGCGTTGGCCGTTGCCGACCTTCACACGGAGCTCGCCCGGCTGGCGGAGTTCGGCATCCAGCCGGAGCGGCCCCCCTACGTGAGCGGCCCCGGCGGGTCGATGATCTGCTTCGTCGGTGACCCCGACGGATACCGGATCGAACTGATCCAAACGGGCGACCGCTAGCTAGCCACTGGTCGTCGTGGTCACCGCATAGCCGGGAATCCGGGGTTTCATCTCGTCGGCGTACGCCCGCCGGTAGATGCCGGCGTCGTTGAGGACGTTGTGCACGAACGCGCGGGTCTCGGGAAACGGCACATCTTCGGGTATCCGGAATGCGTGTCCGCCGGCTGTCGCCCGTCGGCGCCACGCGGACAGGTTCTCGAGGCCGGCGTTGTACGCAACCAAGGCGGCCGGCACGCTGCCAGTCTGGTCGATCAGATACCGCAGGTACCATGCCCCGTAGCCGATGCTGACGACCGGATCCTGCAGCCGGTTCGGGTCGCCGGCCGGCGCGGTGGGCCGGCCTGCGATGAATCGGGCGGTCTCGGGCTCGAGCTGCATGAGACCGACCGCGTCGGCGTGCGACACCGCGCCCGGGTCCCACTTACTCTCGACCTGGATGACAGCCGCGATCAGCGCGGGATCCAACCGCTCCCGGCGTGCCGCACCCTGAAGCGTCGACACGTTGTTGAGCGGATAGAGCAGCCGCGCGTACCAGCCCGGCATGATCTCGTTGATGATCGCCCATGCGACCGCCAGCGCGGCCAACACCCCGATGATGCCGATGAGCCACCGGCGGCCGCGGGTCACGCGAGCGCCGGTGTGGCGAACTCCGTGTACACCCTCCCCGCCCAGGCGCGCAGGGCGGCGAGATCGCCGTCGTTGTGGAATACGCAGTCCGCCGCAGCGACTTTCCGCTCCTCCGGCCACTGCCTCCGCGACCGTTCGGCGAAGTCCTGACCGCGTGCCTCGACGCGCGCCCGTCGCATGTCCTCGCCGGAGGTCACGACCACCACCGCATCGAACCGGTCGGCCAGGCCCGCCTCGAACAAGAGTGGAACTTCCACGACCAGCAGGGGCCAGCGCCGCTCGGCCCGGCGATCGCCGATCCAGCGCTCCCGCGCGGATGCGATCCGCGGGAAGACGACACGCTCAAGGAACGGGATCCCGTCGGAGTCGGCGAAGGCGATTGCGCCGAGCGCGGCGCGATCGATGGACCCGTCGGGCGAGCGCACGGACGCTCCGAACCGGTCCTGGATGAGGGCGATGACATCGGGCTCAGCGTAGAGCGCGTGCACGACATCATCGCTTGAGAGGGTTGCCGCGCCACAGTCGGCGAATGCAGCAAGTGCAGCGGTCTTACCCGACCCGATACCGCCGGTTAGGCCAACGCACTTTGGCGCCGGCGGGTCGCAGGACCCGCCGGCGCCAAGTGCGGAAGTCGAACCCGTGGCCGTGCTAGGCCTCGGTGCCTTCGGCCGGATTGGCGACGGCGTCACCGGGCTCGTCGGCGGCCTCGGGGTCTGCCGCCGGCTCTGGGGCGTCGACGACAGTCTCGGCGACCTCCTCGGTGATGTCGGCCTCGTCCACAACGACTGCCGCCTCGACAACGTCGACCTCGTCGACGGTCTCCGCCTCGTCGACAACGACGACGTCAGCCTGATCGACGGTCTCGGCCTCGTCGACAACGACG
>JADGPG010000055.1 GCA_017882545.1 Thermoleophilia bacterium | reverse complement strand
GTAAGGCCTTCGACTACACCAAGGACCTCACCAAGACCCCGCCCGTGTCCCGCACCTGTGGTGCCAGCTGCACCTGGTAGGTACCGCTCATCGCACCGCATCATCGAGGGCCCGCTTCGGCGGGCCCGTTGTCATATGCGTGGCGTACCGATGCCGGGCCCCGATACGACTGACCGTCCGCACGTCGGAACACACCAGACCGGCCCGGCGGTCGCCGCGGGCCGCATCCGGTAACACCCGCACTGTGGCGGGCGGTCGACGCCAACAGCCGGCCACGGTGGGTTCGGGGCGTCCGATGCCGCCGGCCTGACGCCGCGGCCGGAGCGCACTTGCGGCACGGGCGTCAGCTCAGCGTGCGCGTGCCGACCCACAGCGCAGACCACCTGCTCCTGACCGATTCCTGGGGCCCGACCGAGAGCGTGGGCCCGGGATATCAAGTACACCCCGGCGTGGTCGATGAGAGCTCAAGCGCGGACGCACCCCATTCGATTTCGCGCATGCGCCTCTCACCTGCAGACCTCGCCGCGAAGGCTCCCTGATGTTCCCCGATATCCGTTCCCGCGCCACCGGGCAGCGGGGCTTTAGCCTCATCGAGTTACTCGTCGTCGTCGTGATCATCGGCCTGCTGGCCGCGATCGCGATCCCGACGTTGCTCGGCCAGCAGGGCAGGGCCAAGGATGCGGCGGCGGAATCGCTGTTGCGGACAGCAGCGTCCGATGTCGAGGCGGACTACACAAGCATCCAGGCATACGCCTCGATCACCCCGGCCCAACTGAACGCGATCGAGCCGGCCATCACCTTCCAGGCGACCGCCGCGACGGCCGCGAATAACCAGGTCCAGGTGACCGTCACCGCCAACGGCTATTCGCTGCAGACGAACAGTGCCAGTGGCGCGGCGTACGCGTACGTCAAGGACCTCACCAAGTCTCCGGTCGTGTCGCGGACCTGCGGGACCGGGTGCACGTGGTGACCACCGCGACGCCCAGAATCGCATTCCCTCGGGAGGCGGTCGCAGCTCGTGCGAAAGGCATTGGGTGGCGGTCGGGGATCGTTCCCCGGACCCCCGGCACCGTCCGGGAAACACGCGTGTCCCAAGGCTCAGTGTTTTCGCTGTCGACGCCGATAGACAGAGCGTCGGGTCCGATGGCCCGGCGGTCCCTTCGAGCGCAGCGCCAGCCAAGGATGAGCACGTGACGCAGCCACACGACTTCGACCATCCGCCCGTGTTCAACGCGGCAGCCGGCCGTCCGGATGCGACGGTGGCGGTGTCCCGGAGATTGGGTTGGAAGCGCACCGCCGTGGTCGCCGCCGCCGCTGGACTTTCTGCGGCGATCGCACTCGGCGTGGGTGCCGCCTCGGCCGCGACCGTGGCGACGCACAACGCACCACTGGTGCCGCCGACAAACAACTCCCCGTCGCCGTTTCGAACAGATCCGGGTTCGAGTCTGCCGACGGGCCTGGTACCGAATCAGACCGTCACCCCGATCGTTGCGCCGCAGCAGCCGGTCGTGCTGTCCTGGTCCGCGGTTCCGGGAGCCGTGAACTACATCGTGTCGATCTCGGCCTCTCCCGGCTTTCAGAAGGCCGTCTGGACAAAGCAGACCGACCAGCCGCAGGTTGCGCCGGATACGATCCTTGCCGACGGGACCTATTGGTGGCGTGTCACCGCAATCGACGCGGCGGGAACGCACGGCATTACGAGCGCTGTCGCCACCTTCGCGAAGCGATGGGCGGGAACGGTCACCGGGGGCGTCCTGTCGGACACGCCGGGCGGTGTGGGATCCAGTCTGATCCGGGTGACTCCCTATCTGCGCTGGGCCCCGGTGGCAGGGGCCGCGTATTACCAGGCCCAGATCGCCGCAGGCAATCAGTTTGCCGCCCCGGTGTTCGATTCCGGTCTGATCACCGATCCGGGCGTCGATCCCGGGCAGGCCGCCGTCCTGCCGGACGGCAACTACATCTGGCGCGTGCGGGCCTTCGACGCCGCCCACAACCCCGGCCCGTGGACGACCGAGTCGAGCTACCAGAAAGCGTGGGTCTCGCCGACGACAACGGCGCCCGATGACGGTGCGACCGTCAGCAACTTTGACCTGCAGTGGGGTGCCGTACCGGGCGCCGATTCATATGAAGTGCAGGTCACCAAGGAGCAGTTCACCTTCACCGGCAGCCCGCTGGTCGTGAATTCGAGCACAGCGAGCACGGCGTACGTCCCGAACCTCAGCGAGACGCAGTCGAAGTCGCTCGGCGCCGGCCAATATTGGTGGCGCGTGCGCCCGGTCGTTCACGGCATCACCGGGAGTTGGAGCCCTGTCTCCACGTTCACCATGGCCGCGCCCTCTGGCGGGAGCCCGACGCCGACCCTCAGCTCAGACACGACCAGCAGCACGAGCGCGCTGACCCCGATCCTGAGCTGGACGCCCGTGACCGGCGCGCAGATCTACCGCGTCGACATCGCCACCGACAGCCAGTTCAACAACACCGTCTTCTCGGAGCTCACGACGAACACGGCGTGGGCGATGCGCAGCCCACTCCCGGACAACGCCGTCAACGGCGGCTACTACTGGCGCGTGATCTGGGGAAACAACGCCAGCGTCGACGACCCTCAGTATCAGGTCGACGAGTCACTGGCACCGACGGCAACGTTTACGAAGCAGACTCAGCCGACGCTGGGGTCGGCGGCGAGCGGTGTCCTGACGGGCCCGCCGGAGTTCTCGTGGTCGGACATCCCCGGTGCCGGGCAATATCAGCTCCAGGTCAGCCGAGACCAGCAATTCGGCGATGGTTCGACCGCCAGCATGGACGTGTACGGCCTCGGAACGAGGTGGAACGCCACCCTGAACGCGCCGCTGACCACCGGAACCTGGTACTGGCGCGTACGCCCCCTGGACATTGCGGGAAACAGCCTCACCTACAGCACCCCCGCCCAGAGCTTCGTGATCAACCCGCCTGCTCCGGCCCCGTCGGGTCCCGCCCAGGGCGCCACCGTCATCGCGTCCCCCAAGCTGTCGTGGGCGCCGCTCGACGGAGCCTGCAGTTACGACGTCCAGGTGTCGGACACGACCACCTTCCCGGACATTTCCGGGAGTGGCGGCGGAACGATCCCCGGGGGTGCCAACACCGCCCAGACTGCCTGGGTGCCCACGGGCGCCGTGGTGACGCACCCGGGCACGTGGTACTGGCGCGTCCGCGCCGAGCTGTGCAACACCGACACCGGCGCGTGGAGCAACACGCAGTCGTTCAACAGTGAGTTGCCCCCGCAGTTCAACCTGAACCACGTCCCGACGACTGTGGCCTACAACACGCACGTCGCGGTCGTCGGCCAGCTGGTTGCGAACGGCAGCCCGGTGTCGCGGCCGGTCCTCACGCTCGAGCGGCGTTTGTACCCCAGCAACACCTACGTGCCGGTGAGCTTGATTCAGGCCGACGGCAGTGGGCGGTTCGCCTTCAACCTGACGATGACCCGCAGCGCCGATTGGCAGCTTCGCTGGTCCGGGAGCCTCCCGTTCGATCAGGGCATCGCATCCTTCAACGTGACCGTCGCACCGCGGGTGTCGTTTTCGCTGACGCGGACCAAGGTCGTGCGCGGAAAGCTCTACGGCGTCGCCGGCTTCGTGTACCCGATCCGGCCGGCATGGGTCCAGTACCAGACCTCCCACGGGTGGACCAACCTCGTCAAGGTCCCGGTCAAGTCGCGGTTCGCATTCAATCTACGCGCCAACTTCAGTCCCGGCACCAAGCGCTTGCGCCTCTACAGTCCGACCGACGTCAACCACATGCTGGCGACCGCCGGCTCGAGCGCACGGTCGCTGTTCGTCTACGACGTGATCGTGGTCAAGAGGTGAGCACGGCAGTCACATCCGTGCCGACCTGGTGGTTGGCGCTGTGTGCCGGGCTGTTCGGCCTGGCGATCGGTTCTTTCTGGACCGTGGTGGTCTGGCGCTGGCCGCGAGGTGAGTCTGTTGTCGCGCCGCGCTCGCACTGCACCGGTTGCAATCGCACCCTCCACACGCACGAGCTGGTGCCGGTCGGATCGTGGCTGTGGCAGCGTGGACACTGCCGGGGCTGCGGCGCACGCATCCACTGGCGCTATCCGGCGATCGAAGCCGCGACCGGCCTGCTCGCCGCGGGTGCGATTCTGCACTTTGGGCCGACACTGACCGGTGTCGCGGCCGCGCTGCTGGCGATGGTCCTGGTGCCGGTGGTCGTCATCGACCTCGATCACCAACTCATTCCCGACGTCATCGTCCTGCCCGCAGCCGCGCTCGGGCTTGCACTCGGCATCGCCGCCCACCCGGACCGCTGGTGGGTGCCGATCGTCGCAGCGCTCGGCGCCGGTGGCTTCATGTTCGCGCTGTGGCTCGCATACCCGGGCGGCATGGGGCTCGGCGACGCGAAGTTCGCACTGCTGCTGGGCGCGGTGCTCGGCCTCTCGGTGATTCCCGCGTTGGGCATCGCGTTCGCGGTCGGGGCGCTGCTGGGGATCGTGATGATCGCCCGGCACGGAGCCCAGGCGCGCAAGATGGCAGTCCCGTTCGGTCCGTTCCTCGCCGCCGGTGCCCTCGTGGCGCTCGTGTGGGGTCCGTCGATCGTCGACTGGTACACCTCGAAAATCGCCTGACGGGAAGACGCCGTGAGCAACAACACAAGGACAGATTCATGAGCTCGGTGGTGGCACTAGACCTGGGCTCGAGCGCGATCGCCGCGGTGGAAATCACCACGACCCGCGAGCGCGTGAGCGTCACGCACGCCAGCGTGGAGCCGATTCCCGGCGGCCTGATGCATGACGGCGAGATTCAAGAGCCGGACGAGCTGGCGGACGTCGTGCGTCGCACCTGGAAGACCGGTGGGTTCTCCGGACGCCGGGTGCGCCTCGGCATCGCCAACCAGCGGGTGCTGGTCCGCGTCATCGACCTTCCCGTTCTGACAGACATGAAGGAGCGCCGTGCCGCCGTCGCGTTCGAAGCCCAAGAACACATCCCGATGCCGCTCGATCAGGCCGTGATGGACTTCCAGGGCATCGGCACGTTTCACGCCGAGGGCGGGGAGCGCGAGCGAATCGTCGTCGTGGCGGCCCCGAGGGAGATGATCGACGGGCTCGCGCACGTCGTCAGGCGGGCGAAGCTCCAGCCGACGGGTATCGATCTTGAAGCGTTTGCGATCCTGCGCGCGCTGATGCCGCCGGCGTCGGTTCTCGACGAGGGCTCGCCGGACACCGACGCGCAGGTCATCGTGCATGTCGGCGCCGAGGTGACCCACGTCATCGTGTCCGTCGACCGCAACTGCCACTTCACCCGTTTGGTCAACTTTGGCGGCAATGCCCTGACCCAGGCGGTCGCTCAGCGGCTGGAGTGCTCGGTTGAGCAGGCCGAGGCACTGAAGATCACCTGCGGGCTCCTCGGCGATCCCCAGGGGCGCTGGGACCCGGACACGGTCGCCGAGGTCCAGCACGCGCTGGCACTTGCGGCACGTCCGCTGGTCCGCGAGGTCGTGCGGTCGCTGGACTACTACCGCTCGCAGCCGTCGTCGCGAAGCATCGAACGCGTGGTTCTTTCAGGGGGGACGGCGCTCTGCATGGGGCTCGACCGTTACCTGCGGCAGGGCTTGAGTATTCCGGTTGAGATCGGCGACGCAGGTGGCCAGATCGACGACCGCGGCGGGATGTCGATGGCCATGGCGCACCGCGCCTCGGTTGCCATCGGCCTGGCGATGGACGGCGGGGGGGCGGCACGATGAGGGCAGTCAATCTTCTCCCCAAGACCTCCGGCCTCACCGGCCTGGTCGCGAACCGCCCGCAGCTGCTGGTGATCGGTGCCGTCGGCGCCATCGCGATCATGGGCCTCTGGGGATATTCGGCCAATCAGTCCGCGGACTCGGCGAGCGCCCAGCTCACGCAGGCACAGGTTGCGAAGTCGTCGCTCGATCAGCAGGTCTCGGCCCTGGGCGTCTACAGCGAGCGCCAGCAGGCGGTCGCCGCCGCCCAGACGGTCGTCAACCAGCTTGCTGTTGGCCGCACGGACTGGGAGCGGCTGATCCGCAGTGTCGTGACCGTGCTGCCGAGCGGCGTGTCGTTGAACACCGTCAACGGATCCCTCCCGACCACGACCGGATCGTCGGCCGGTTCGTCCTCGAGTACGGGGGGTGTGGGGCAGGCCAACACGACCGCACCGCAGGGGCTCCACATCGTCGGTGACGCCTACACCCAAGGCCAGGTCGCGATCACGCTGGCCCGGCTCGCAACCGTCCCGGGCCTCGGCACTCCGCGATTGGCGTCGTCGGAGGTCACCAACACGTCGGGCAAGAACGTCGTGGCGTTCACGATCGACGTGCCCATCAACGTGCAGGCACTCGACGTCGCGGCGGCCACGCCCGGCGCAGGATCGGCAGCGACGACAGCGGCGACAACCGCCGGGAGCGGGGGAACGCCATGAAGTTGACGGCAAAACAGAAGGCGATTGCCGGAGCCGTCGGCACGGTGGCGATCATGGGCGTCATCTACACGCAGGTCGTCTCCCCGGCAAACTCACGGGCCGATTCGGCCAACGCGCAAGTCGCATCGATCCAGTCAGCGATCGCCGGCGACCGCACTCAGGTGCTGCAGCTCGAGCGGCTCGCGGCCCGTCAGCCGGCCACCTTGGCGCGAGCGTTCCGCCTTGCGAAGGCAATCCCGCCGGGAATGCAGACGCCGGGGATGATCCTCGAACTGCAGGCGCTGGCCAAGGCGTCGAACGTGACCCTCTCACAGGTCCGAACGATCTCAACCACCCCGTTCGGGAGCCTCTCGGCGACCGTCTATGAGGTTGACGTGATCGGCCGCCTCTTCAACGTCGATGACTTCATGTACCGGGTGCATCACCAGGTGGTGGTCTCGAAGACCGGCAAGATCGCAATCAATGGACGCCTCTTCGCCGTCACCGGCGTCCAGATGAGTCTGGCGAGCGGATCGGGATCAACCGGAACGTCCACTGCGGGCACGAGCTCGGTCCTCGCCACGCTTCAGCTGATGACCTTTGCAAGCGGGACGGGCGCCACGGGGTCCACTGGCGGCAGCTCGGCAGGTGGCGCGTCCGGCGCATCGGGCGCATCGGGCGCATCGGGCAGTACCGGGACGACGGGATCGACCGGCGCCACGGGGACCTCGACGTCGCCGGGCGGAACGTCAACCACATCGTCCGGAGCGGGGGGCCCAGGATGAATCGGCGCTACGTGATTGCCGGAGCCGCGGTCGTTGGAGTCGCCGGGCTGTGGTTCATGTTCGGACAGTCCGGCGGGGGTGGCGGCGGCGCGTCGACGACCGCCGGCGCCACGGCCGCTGCGGGAGCCGGTCCGCAGATCAGCGGCCAGACCGCCGCAGGGGGATCCGCTCCGACCGACCAGTTGTACGGAGCGGCCACGGCCACCTTGGTGGCCGGACCGTCGGGGACGCTCGACAACCTGGATGGCTTCGGGCGGCCGCGTGATGTGTTCATCCAGATCGTCGGCACGTCATCGGGCGCGTCAAGTTCGATGACCTTCGGAACGACGCCGACGACAACCAAGACGCAACCCATCTCGCTTGGGTCGGGGGCGCCGACGGCGGTTCCGTCGACCGGCAGCGGGTCGGGGACGTCCGGCACCCCGACGACATCGACGACGACGCCGGCAACGAGCTCGCCGGGTCAGACACTTGCCGCCGAGTTCGACATCAACGGGGAACCGGTCGTGGCCTACGACGGGGATGCAATCCCTCCGGAGACCCAGCAGTTCACCGTGAAGTCCATGACCAAGGCCCAGGTCACACTCACGCTCAACGGGGCCCTACTGGCCAGCGGCGCAAGCTCGCTGATCATCAAGGTGGGCCAGACCATCACCCTAAGCAACGAGACTGCACACACCACCACGGTGATCCATCTGATCAGCGTGCACGCGGCCTGAGACGCACCGGGCGGGGCGGACCCGCCCCGCGGCGGTTCACCGGGCGCGCCGTGGCGCGCCGCAAGCGGTGTAGCTAGGCGGACCCGGCGGTCTGCTGCTCTGACTGCTGCGCTGCGGCGAGGGCCAGCTCCAGCCGCTCCCAGGCCCGACGCTCCGCCTCTTGGTGGTCTCCGGGCGAGGCGTACAGATGCGCTCCGCGCGAGACCGCGAGGTAGTCGGTGCGTGCCCGCTCCAGCTCGGCGGCCACAGAGTGCAATGTTGTATCCGTCATTCGGGTCACACCCCTTTTCGGAGCCGTTGAAGGAGTATGACGGGCTCCACGGTCGTTGTCTTGCACATCCGTTACCCCGGCCCTGCCGGATCCGAAAAAACCATCCAATCTGCGTGGGGCGCGGCTGGCCTGTTGGGGGGGAGCGACCCCCGGATGGGGGCACGCCGCGCAGTTCCAGCGGTGTCGGTAGACTTCCCGCTCCATGGCCCTGATCTATCGCACAGCCGGAGAATCACACGGGCCGGCGCTCTTCGCGATCATGGAAGGGCTACCGGCCGGTCTCGAGCTCGTTCCGGCCGATATCGACACCGACCTCGCCCGTCGCCAGCTGGGGTACGGCCGCGGTGGTCGCATGAAGATCGAGACCGATCGGGTCACCGTCAAGTCCGGCTTGCGTCATGGCCGAACTATCGGAAGCCCGCTGACGCTCGAGATCCCGAACCTCGATTTCCCGAACTGGTCCGAGGATCGCATGTCGGTCTGGGAGACGGCGTCTGAGGTCGAGCCGATCACGTTGCCTCGGCCCGGGCACGCCGATCTCGCCGGGATGATCAAGTACGCGGGGCAGGACCTGCGCCCCATCCTCGAGCGTGCAAGCGCCCGCGAAACCGCGGCTCGCGTTGCCGCGGGCGGGGTGGCCAAGGCGCTCGTGCGGCGCTATGGAATCGAGGTCCGCAGCCACGTCGTGCGGATCGGCGACGTGGCCGTGCCGTACGGTCGGAACCTGTCGGTTGCGGACTTCACCGGGGTTGACCAGAGCCCGGTGCGCTGCCTGGACGCGGACGCATCGGCGGCAATGCGCGACGCGATCAAGACCGCCGGTCAGAACCACGACACCTTGGGCGGGGTATTCGAAGTTGTGGCGTTTGGCGCGATGCCCGGGCTCGGCTCGCATGTGTCGGGCGATGCCCGGCTGGACGGCCGTATCGGCCAGGCGTTTCTCGGGATCCAGGCGATCAAGGGTGTCGAGATCGGGTCCGGCTTCGAGCTCGGGTCGCTTCCGGGGTCGCGCGCACACGACGAGATCTTCTGGGACGCCGAGCGCGGGTACCACCGGCACACGAACCGGTCGGGTGGGATTGAAGGCGGCATGACCCACGGCGCGCCGGTCGTCGTGCGGGCTGCAATGAAGCCGATCTCGACGTTGTCACGCCCGCTTGCATCCGTGGACGTCGCCACCAAGCAGGCGCGGGCGGCCTTCAAGGAGCGGTCGGACATCTGCGCAGTCCCTGCTGCCGCGGTCATCGGTGAAGCGATGCTGGCACTCGTTCTCGCCCAGGCACTCCTGGAGAAGTTCGGCGGGGATTCGATCGGTCAGCTCGACGAGAGCGTGGCCCGCTATCTGGCCACGGTGCGGGAGTAGGCGTCCCCCCGATGTCTTGGGTCGTGCTTACCGGCTACATGGGCGCGGGCAAGAGCACGCTGGGCCGTGATCTTGCCGCTCGTTTGGGCCGCGGCTTCATCGATTCGGACGATCGCATCGAAATGGATGCCGGGATCGACATCCCGACCATCTTCGCCAGCAAGGGCGAAGTGTGGTTCCGCCGCACCGAGGAGCGCACCATCCGTGGCATCGTCACAGACGAGCCTGCCGGAGTCCTGGCGGTTGGCGGAGGCGCGCTCGAGAGCGCACGCACGCGCGACTTCCTTGGCCGCTCCGCAGTGGTGGTGTGGTTGGACGCCGACGCCGACGTCCTCTGGGGGCGGGTGACCGGGTCGGCGCGACCGCTGGCGACCGACCATGGCCGGTTCATTCGACGCTATGGCCGACGGCGACCAGCATTCGAGGAAACTGCGCACGTGGTCGTCGACGCCAGCCGGCCGATCGAGATCGTGGCGGCCGAGGTGGAGGCTGCCGTGCGGGAGCGTCTGGCCGCCGCGCCGAGTGATCAGGCATGACGGCCGGGCCCCGCGATGTCGCTCGTCATGTGGTGTGGGGCGAGATCGGGGTGAGGCGTTTTCCCGTCTGTATCGGTCCGGGCGAGACGGCCCGAATCGGCGAACTGTGGATCGACCGGGGTGCCGGAGACGCAGCGCTCGTCGTTTTCGACGGGGCGGTGAAGCCCCATGCGGATGCCGTGGCCGATCGGCTCCGGGATGTGGGCGTCCGAGTGGTGCCTGTAGCGGTGGCGCCCGGTGAGCCGTCGAAGTCCCTGGCCGAGCTTGAACGCATCTGCCGCGTGGCGGCGCGCGCCGGAATCCGGCGCACCGATGTCGTGGTTGCCGTCGGGGGAGGGGTCGTCGGCGACCTCGCCGGATTCGTCGCCGCGAGCTACCAGCGCGGCATCCGCCTGGTCCACGTTCCGACCACGCTCCTGGCGATGGTCGATTCGGCCGTCGGCGGCAAGACCGGCGTCGACCTCCCCGAAGCTAAGAACTATGTCGGCGCGATCTGGCAGCCGGAGTTCGTCGTGATGGATACCGAACTGCTGTCCACGCTTCCGGCGCGCGAGCTGTCGTGCGGGTTCGCCGAGGTCGTCAAGTACGGGCTACTCGATTCGGTGGAGCTGTTCACGCGTGTGGAACGCTGGCCCGACCCGCTTCCGGGTGACCCCGGTGCTCTGGTGGGGCTCATTCGCGACTGCGTCGCCCACAAGCTCAACGTCGTCGCGCAGGATGAACGCGAGCTCGGTCTGCGCGCAAGCCTGAATCTCGGCCACACGGTCGGGCACGGGATCGAAGCTGCCGCCGGCTACGGGCGGTACCACCACGGGGAGGCGATCAGTCTCGGGCTCCTGGCCGCGTTGCGGATCAGCCACGAGGTCGGCGGCGCGTCGCTGGACTGGCGTGAACGGACCCTGGCCGTGCTGGAGCGCCACGCGCTCCCGACCCGCCTCGACCCGGATGTCGCGGTTGAGGACATCCTGGGGGCAATGGGGCGGGACAAGAAAGCGACCGCAGCGTCATTCAACATGGTGCTGATCGACGAGCCCGGTACCGTATTACTACGCCAGAATCCTCCGCACGAGGTGGTGGTCGCGGCGATCGAGGAGTTGCGATGACCCGGTATGACAGTCCACGAGTCGCCCTGCTGCACGGACCCAACCTCGGCATGTTGGGGCGTCGGCCGACGCAGCACTATGGCCAGTTCTCGCTCGTCGACCTCGAGCAGCAGGTGCGAGCCTGGGGCGCCGAGCGCGGGATGCGGGTCGGCTGCTTTCAGTCGGACCATGAGGGTGCGTTCCTTGAGCATGTTCACGGGCTCGTGGGCATGGTCGACGGCGCGATCGTGAACCCCGGCGCCTGGACGCATTACCAATGGTCCATCCGTGATGCGCTGGAGGCCCTCGGCACACCGTTCGTCGAAGTGCACATCTCCGATGTCGAGGCGCGCGGCGAGGCCGAGCCGCACCGGCGGCTGTCCGTGGTTCGCGACCTCGCCGTCGAAGCCATTTGGGGACGGGGACTCGACGGCTATCGCGATGCGTTGGACGTCCTTGCGCGGGCGTTCGCGTGACCGTTCAGGCCGACCGGAGGACTCGGCTGGTCGCCGCACTCGCCGAGGCCGGCCTCGATGCGCTCGTCGTCAGCCACCTGATCAACGTGCGGTACCTAACGGGGTATGTCGGCTCGAATGCGGCTGCGGTGATCGGTGCTCGCGGCGCGCGGGTCCTGACCGACTCGCGATATGCCGTCAGCGCCCGGGAGCAGGTCGATGGTGAGATTCCCGTCGTCGTTGGTCCCGGCGACCTGACGGCCAATGTCGCGCGCGCGGTGGCGGAGATCGCCCCCGCCGGATCCGTCGGGCTCGAGGCGGCGCACCTGTCGATGTCACGTGGACAGCAACTGACCCAGGCCATCACCACTGCCGACGGGCAGGTGCAGGTGTCGCCGGAGGTCGGGTACGTCGAGCAGCTGCGCGTCGTCAAGGACGCGACGGAAATTGCCGCGATCACGATCGCGGCCGAGATGACCGACCGCGCCCTCGCGCGCGTGCTCGAGCGCGGGCTCATCGGGCGGACCGAGCGCGAGGTGGCCTTCGACCTGCAAACGGAGCTTTTCCACGAGGGTGCCGAGGGCCCGAGCTTTGAGATCATCGTGGCCGCGGGCCCGAACGGGGCGAAGCCCCACGCAGTCCCTGGGACGCGTGCGATCGGCGCCGGTGAGCTCGTGGTGATCGATCTCGGCGCCATTGCCGACGGCTATAGCTCCGACATGACCCGTACCGTGATTACGGGCGACCTTCCGCCTGAGCTCGCCCGTGCATACTCGGTCTGCGCCGAAGCACAGGCGGCTGCGCTCGCCGCGGTGCGACCGGGCGTGTCCGGTCGCACTGTGGACGCCGTCGCGCGCGACCTGATCACCGCCGCTGGGCTCGGAGAGGCATTCGGGCACGGACTCGGGCACGGCGTCGGCATGGAAATTCACGAGGCGCCGCGGCTCGCCCGGGAGGGCACGGATGAATTGCGTCCGGGCATGATTGTCACGATTGAGCCGGGGATCTATCTCGAAGGCCGTGGCGGTGTCCGGATTGAGGACTTGGCCGTCGTGACCGACGACGGGGCGCGCGTGCTCTCACAATCGCCGAAAGCATCGATAAGCTCGACCGACTGAGCGCAACGCGGGGAGACCGATGGCAATCACCACCAACGACCTGAAGAACGGCTACATCCTCGATCTGGACGGCGAGCTCTGGAGCGTCGTGCAGTTCCAGCACGTCAAGCCGGGCAAGGGTGGCGCGTTTGTGCGCACCAAGCTGAAGAACCTCGCCAAGGGCAACACGGTCGAGAAGACCTTCCGCGCCGGCGAGAAGGTCGAACGGGTGACCACCAGCACCGTCGAGATGCAATATCTCTATGACGACGGCGATCAGGTCGTCCTCATGAACACCGAGACCTACGAGCAGACCAACGTCCCCTCGGACGGCATCGAGAACGGCGACCTGCTTGCGCCGAACGCTCAGGTCCAGGTGCTCTTTATCCGCGATAAGCCGTTCCGGGTTGAGCTGCCGACGTTCGTTGAGCTCTCGGTGGCGAGCTGTGATCCCGGGGCGAAGGGGGATACGGTGTCGAACGTGATGAAAGCGGCGAAGGTGGAAACGGGGGCGACGGTCAACGTGCCGCTCTTCGTCAACGAGGGTGATCGGATCCGGATCGACACCCGAACCCGCGAATATACGGCGCGCGCGTGAACCGGATCAGCTATATCGACACGACCCTCAGGGATCTCGCGACCTTTCCCTGGGGGTCGTCGATCGACGCCAATGATCTGGCCGCAGCGGCCGGTGCACTCGCCCAGGTCGGGGCGCAGGCCATCGAGGTCATGGACCCGCGCTGCGCGCGGGCGGCACTGGAGCTGCGTACCGAATCGCCGTGGGACCGTATCCGCGCCGTTGTCCGCCACGCGGGTCGGACGCCGGTCGGAATCGTCGTGCACGGAACGATGCTGTGGCATGACCGACCCGTGGGCCCCGACGTGGTGCGCCAGTTTGTGCTGTCGGCCGCCGAGGCCGGCGTGGGACGCATTCGTGGGCTTGATCCGCTAAACGACGCAAGCTCGCTGGACGCGATCGCGGCGGCGACCCGGGAGGCACGGGTCGTGTTCGTCCCGACGCTCGTTGCCGGCCCGGCCCCGCATGTGACCGATGCCCGTTGGGAGCGCGAGGCACGCGCGCTGGCCTCCCTGCCGGGGGCTGCGGCGCTGTGTGTCTCGGACGGAGGCGGGCACCTGTCTCCCGGCCAACTGGCAACGCTTGTCGAAACCGCAGTCCGGGTTGCCGACGTTCCGGTTGAGGTGATCGTTCAGGCGCCGGGCGGTCTGGCCCCCATTCTCGCGCAGTCGGCGATCGCCGCCGGGGCCGCCGCCGTCTATTGCGCCGCCGGTGCGCTGGCGATGACCGCCGCGAGGCCGAGCGCGGAAACGCTCCGCGTTGCGCTCGACGGTACCGCCAACGGCCTCAGCGTCGACCGGGAGGGCCTGCACGCGGCCGCACGCGTCATCGGCCCGATGCTGACCGCAGACCGACTCTCACTTGCCGCCGCAGACCTGTTTGGGCCGGCGGTGGCCCTGCCGCCGGACCTTGAGGCGGCCCTCGTGAGCCGTCTCGGACGGCTCGGGATGTCCCGGAGCCTGCTCGAAGTGGCGGACGAGGTGCGCCTCGTGGCGACGGAGATCGGTGCTGCGACGCTGGCGTATCCGCTCGGCGACGCAATCGTGACCCAAGCCGCCGACCACGTCATCGAGGGCGAACGGTGGGTCGACATCGAGCCGGTGCTCGCGGCCACGGCCCTCGGTCAGTACGGGCCCGTCCGCGGCCCGGTCTCGGAGCAGGTGCTGGCCGTGGCGCAGGCCGCGACCCCGATGGATACCGAACCCGTGTCGTTGTCGGGTATCGCTCCGGACGCTCCGCGCGGGGCAGCAGCGGAAGACGTGGTGCTGTGGGCGCAGTTCCCAGACGCCGTTCAGCGCCTCGTCGCCCGGCGCCAGTCGCTGCGGACCGAGGTGGCCGACGAGGAAGGCGCGACGATCGACCGCGTCCTGCTCGAGACGCTGATTCAAGCCGTTGAAGGATCCGCCGAGGCGGAGGTGAGCGTCGAGCTCGGCGGTGCACGGGTGACCGTGCGTCGATCCGGACCCGCACCCGTCGCGGCAGGCTCGGCCGCCAACGCCGGCGATCTGCCGGTCGACGACGGACTGCACCGGGTCTCCAGCCCGATGGTCGGCACCTTCTACCGCGCACCGTCGCCGGAGGCCGACCCGTTCGTGATCGAAGGCCAACGCGTCGAGGCCGGCGAAACGCTGTGCCTGATCGAGGCGATGAAGCTCTTCAACGAGATCACCGCCGATGTGTCCGGGGTTGTGCGCAAGATCTGCGTCGAGAATGCCCACGGGGTCGAATTCGGCGATCTCCTCGTCCTGATCGATCCGGCCTAACCGATGGCCATGAAGCTGCTGGTCGCCAACCGGGGCGAGATCGCCGTGCGTATCCTTCGCACCGCCCGCGAGCTCGAGATTCCCACGGTCGCGGTGTATTCGACGGCGGATGCCGAATCGCTCGCGGTGGAGCTTGCCGACGAGGCAGTGTGCATCGGCCCGCCGCCACCCAACGAGAGCTACCTGCGGATTCCCAACGTCATCGCCGCCGGCGAGATCACCGGATGCACGCATGTGCATCCGGGATACGGATTCCTGGCCGAGAACGCCGGCTTCGCCCGCGCCTGTGCCGATTCGGGCCTCGTGTTCGTCGGGCCGTCGCCGGACGTCATGGAGCGGATGGGGGACAAGGTCCAAGCCAAGCAGGCCGCACGCGAAGCCGGCCTCCCGGTGCTCGGGGGTTCCGACGGCGCTGTGTCAGGTTTGTCGGAGGCGATAGCGGCCGCCGAGCGTGCGGGCTTTCCCGTGCTGCTCAAGGCCGCCGCCGGTGGTGGTGGCCGCGGCATGCGCCGCGTCGAGTCGGTCGACGAGCTGCCGGCGGCCTTTGACATCGCCCAGCGGGAGGCCGTGGCCGCATTTGGTGACGGCGGGCTCTATGTCGAGCGCCTGCTTGACGGCGCCCGGCACGTCGAGGTGCAGGTGCTTGCCGACGGACTCGGCGGCGTCTTGATTGCCGGCGACCGTGAGTGCTCCATCCAGCGCCGCCACCAAAAGCTCGTCGAGGAGGCGCCAGCGCCGAATCTTCCCGACGTGACCCGGACCGCAATGCACGAGGCCTGCACCCGTGCGGCACGTGCGTGGGGATACCGGAGCGCCGGAACGTTCGAGTTCCTCGTGGATGCTCAAGCGAACTTCTTCTTCCTCGAGCTCAATGCGCGCCTGCAGGTCGAGCATCCGGTCACCGAGCTCGTGTCGGGGCTGGATCTGGTTGCCGAGCAGCTGCGGGTCGCCGAGGGTCAGGTCCTCACCCGAACCGGCGTGGTCGAACCGAACGGCCATGCGATCGAGGTCCGCGTCAACGCGGAGGACCCGGCAGCGGGCTTCCGTCCCAGCGCCGGCCGCTTGCGCGAGTTCCGCATGCCGGGTGGGCCGGGCGTGCGCATGGACACGTTCTGCTCGGCCGGTGTCAACATTCCACCCAACTATGACTCGCTGATCGCGAAGCTGTGCGTCTGGGCGGGCGACCGACCACGCGCGGTCGCGCGGTTGCGGCGCGCCCTTGACGAGGCCTACGTCGACGGCGTGCCAACGACGATCGCGCTGTTCCGCGACATCGTGCGGGAGTCCTCGTTCATGGACGGCCGGTACACCACGTCGTACCTCACCGACCGGGCTGAGGCCCTCCCGTCACTCGATCCTCAGGCCGTATGACGGCCGCGGGTCGGACTCCCGGGCAGGAGGGCCGGCGAGCAGGGCGGACCCAGGCCGTGTTCCTGCTCTACCAGCACGACGTGACCGGACTCGCGCTCGAGGAACTCGTCGGCAATGCCGAGCGGGAACGGGGAAAGACGATCGACGACTTCACCCGTGCCCTCATCGACGGTGTCACCGTGGACGAGGGCACGATCGACGCGCTGATCAGCGGCGCGGCCGAGGGGTGGACGTCCGATCGGATCGCCCCGCTGGAGCGCAACATTATCCGCGTCGCGATCCATGAGCTGCTCGACTGGCCGGAGATTCCACCGGCGGTATCGATCAACGAGGCCGTGGAACTCACGAAGCTCTACTGCGCGACCGAGGCTCCCGCGTTCGTCAACGGCGTCCTCGGCAGGATCGTTCGAGACCTCCCCGCGGCGGAGTTGTCGGCGTGAGCGCGGAGCCCGCCGACCCGCTGCGTGCGGAGATCATCCGCCTCGAGGAGCTCGCCGCCGCGCTTGAGCGCGAGAACCTGACGCCAGACGAGATGAAGGAGCTCTCCGACCGCGCTCTCGAGATCGCGCAGCGCGTGTCGACGATCATCGCCGCCGCCGGTGCTGCCCGCGGGGACGACGACCAACCGCCCGCCTCCCCCTAGCGGGGCTTCATCCAGGCCATCAGCTCGTTGTGGGCCACCGGCGACCCCAGCAGCGCTCCCTGCGCACGGTCAACGCCGAGTTCGCGTGCAGCGTCCAGCTGCGCAGCGGACTGGATGCCGGTCGCCACCGTGACCAGGCCGAGCGCGCGCGCAAGGCCGACGATCGCGGAGAGGGTCGCGCGGGTGGATGCATCATCCGGGGCCGACTGGCAGATCTCCGGGGCGATTCGCATCTCCCCGATCCGCAGGGCGCGCAGCTGGGTGATGGCCTCCGGACCCATGGACGACTCGTCTACGGCCAGCATGACGCCCATTGCGCGCAGCTGCTGAAGATTGGCGGCGACATCGGCCGTTTCCGCAGTCGGGGGGTGCGTGAGCTCGAGCACCAGCGAATCGGGGGTGACGCCGGCCGCAGTGAGGGCCTCCGCCACGTGTGCCGAGAAGCCCTCGTGGGCGAGTTCCGGCATCGAGACCTTGATCGACAGGCCGATGGGCCCCTCGGATCGGGGCGCCTGGAGGATGTCGGCAAGTTCGTGGACGGCCTCGCGGATCAACCAGGCCCCGATGGCGACGATGGCCCCCGTGCGTTCGGCGATCTCCACGACGTGCTTCGGGGGAGCCTGTGCCAGGACCGGATCGGTGAACCGGATTCGCGCCGCGACGCTGGCAACCACGCCGGTGGGTAGTGCCACGATCGGCCGATAGTGGACGGCCAGCCGGTCGGTGAGCCCGGGGACGGCAAGGGCGGCGGTGATCGCGTCGTCGTCGGGACCCGGGGCAGCGCCGGCGTTCGGAGCGGCGGTATCCAGAATCACGCCCTGCTCCAAAGATCAGCTGCGCTCGACACGGTGATGGGAACTCTAGAGCCCCCGGCGGATGCATCGCCCTGTCGAGGTCTCCGGGGACAATCGACGGGGTCCGGTCACCGGAAGGCATGCCAACAGGCGGCGGGTTTCTCTAGGATTGGCGGGATGACCGACGACCTCTTCATGCACTACCCCCTTTTGGCCGGACTCGAGGGCCCGGCCGACCTCCGGGCGATGACGGACTCCCAGCTGGCCGAGCTGACCCAGGAAATGCGTGAGGCAATCATCACCACTGTGTCGCAGACAGGCGGTCACCTCGGTGCGAGCCTCGGGCCCGTGGAGCTGACGGTCGCCCTTCATTGTGAGCTCGAGAGCCCGCGCGACAAGATCATCTGGGACGTGGGGCATCAGGCCTACGGGCATAAGTTGCTCACCGGTCGGCTGGCCCAGTTCTCCACGCTGCGCCAGCAGGGCGGTCTGTCCGGCTTTCTCAAGCGCAGCGAGAGCGAACACGACGTGATGGGCGCCGGCCACGCGTCGACCTCAATCAGCTACGCGGTCGGGGTCGCCGAGGCGGAGCGTCGGACGGGCGCTGTGCCCGGTGCCGTCGTGTGCGTGATCGGTGATGGCGCGATGACGGGCGGAATGGCCTACGAGGGTCTCAATCAAGCTGGTGCACTCGGTTCGCCGATCGTTGTCGTGCTGAACGACAACGGTATGAGCATCTCCCAGAATGTCGGGGCGATGTCCCGCATGCTTCAGCGCGCCCGCGTCGACTCGACGATCACCCGGGTTCGCGAGGAACTCGAACGCGGTCTGTCGCGCGTTCCGGGCGGTGGGGCGGTCGGGACGAGCTTGCGCGACGCGACCAAGGCGCTGTGGTTCGAATCCGGCGCGTTGTTTGAGGCGCTCGGCTTTGCGTACATCGGGCCGATCGACGGTCACGATCTCGAGGCCGTTCGGGGCGCCGTACGCCTGGCGGTTCGCCGCAACCGTCCGGTGCTCGTCCATGTCAAGACGACCAAAGGCAAAGGCTACGAGCCTGCCGAGGCCGACGTCGAGGCGATGCACGGCGCCGGACCGTTCAATCCGGCCTCGGGAAAGTCCGCCCCGCCGTCGGCGCCGGGCCCGCCGACGTACACCGACGTGTTCGGTCGCAGTCTCGTTGCCGAAGCGGAGCGCGATCCACGGGTGGTCGGGATTACTGCCGCCATGCTCAAGGGCACCGGGATGCAGCACATGGCCGCACGGTTTCCGGAGCGGACCTTCGACGTCGGCATCGCCGAGCAGCACGGCGTGGTGTTTGCCTGCGGGCTGGCGATCGCGGGGCTGCGACCCGTTGTGGCGATGTACTCGACGTTTCTGCAGCGCGCGTTCGATCCGATCGTTCATGACGTCGCGCTCCAGAACCTTCCGGTGGTGTTCGCCATCGATCGCGGCGGTCTGGTCGGCGACGATGGGGCGACGCACCACGGCATCCTTGACATCGCGTACCTGCGCGGCATTCCGAACATGACCGTCATGGCCCCGATGGACGAGGCCGAGCTCGTGACGATGCTGCACACTGCGCTGCGGATCGACGGTCCGGTCGCACTGCGGTACCCGCGTGGGTCCGGATTGGGAGTGGAGCTGCCGACACAGCCGGAGGTGATGCCGGTCGGGAGGGCTCGCCTGCTTGCCGCCGGGGAGCGGGTCGCCCTGGTCGGCTACGGCTACGGGGCGCAGATCGCGGTTGCTACGGCCGATCGGCTCCGGGAGCGCGCCGGGATCTCGCCGACCGTCGTCAACGCCCGCTTCGTCAAACCGCTCGACCAGAGCATGATGCGCCAGCTGGTCGCCCGCCACGAACTGGTCGTCACGATTGAGGACCACGCCGCCCACGGTGGTTTCGGGTCGGCGGTGCTCGAGGCCGTTGCGGACATGCCCAATCGTGTGATGGTGGTCGGGCTTCCCGACCGCTTCATCGACCACGGCAAGCGTGATTCGCTCTTGGCGGAGGCCGGTCTCGATCCAGACGACATCGCAGCGCGTGTGGTTGAGGAGCTCTCCGGACCGGCACGGACCGTGATCTCGATCTGAGCGTGTTCGGGCACGGGCCGCAGCCGGGGCTATCATCGGACGCTGTGCCACGAACCCGCCTGGACATCGCGCTCGTGGAGCGCGGCCTCATACCCACCCGCGCACGGGCGCAGGCGGCGGTGCTCGCGGGGCGGGTGCGGGTGGACGGCACGGTCAGCGACAAGCCCGGGCTGGCGATCGACGCCGACCGGACTGTCGAGGTCGCCCCTGCGCCGGAATTCGTCTCGCGCGGCGGCCTCAAACTCGACAATGCCCTCCGGTACTTCGCGGTCGACGTCACCGGGGCCCGCGTCCTGGACCTCGGGGCATCGACTGGGGGATTCACGGACTGTGTCCTGGCGCGCGGCGCAGCAGAGGTGGTCGCGGTCGACGTCGGCTACGGCCAACTTGACTGGCGCCTGAGGAACGATCCGCGCGTTCACGTCATGGAGCGCACCAACGCGCGTCACCTGACCCCCCGCGATCTCCCGTTCGCCCCGGACCTGGTGGTGTGCGATCTCGCGTTCATCTCGACGGCCCTGGTGTGGGGCGCCGTTGCGCCGTGCCTGGCCGACACGTGGCAGGCGCTCGTGATGGTCAAGCCACAGTTCGAGGCAGGACGCGAACATGTCGGCTCGTCGGGCGTCGTGCGCGACCCGGCGGTGCGCATCGCCGCGGTGCACCGGGTGGCCGACGCGATTGCGGCCGCGGGCGGCGTCGTGTGTGATGCGTGCGACAGCGGTGTGCCGGGACCGAAGGGCAACCGGGAAATCTTTCTGTGTGCACGCTCCGCCGGGCCGGGGGCGACCGCAGCCGATCTTGACCAGCGCATTGCCGCCGCCGTGGCGGCCGGCGCCGACGGGGAGGGGAAATGACCGAGCCGAGCCGACCGATCCCCATCGTGGCGGCCCGTGCCCCGGTCGAGCGGGTACTGCTGCTGACCCACCGCGCGCCGGAACACACCAGTGGCGCGCTCGACACGGTGCTTGCGATCCTGGACGAGAGTGGCGTCGAGGTCCTCGTACCGCCGGTCGAGGTCGCCAAGCATCCGCGCCTGGATCAGTTCGTGTCAAGTGAGGACGTGATGCTCCGTAGCGACGGCGAGGACCTGATCGTCGTCCTGGGAGGGGACGGTTCGATGTTGCGGGCCCTTGCCCGGGAGGCCGGTGCCGGCACCCCGGTGATTGGGGTCAACTTCGGGCGGGTCGGTTTCCTGTGCTCCATCGAGCGCGACGATCTCGAACACGGGCTGCGCCGGGCCGTCCGCGGCGAGTACTCCGTGCTCTCGCTGCCGTCGCTGAACGTGGATTGGAGCGACGGGACGGTGCGCGCGGTCAATGACCTTGCACTCGTGCGCAGCGGTGAGACGCGCATCGCCGATCTGTCATTTGCCATCGACGGGGAGAAGGTCGCGACGGTCCGGTGTGACGGGGTCGTCTGCTCCACACCGGTCGGTTCGACCGCATACAACCTGGCCGCCGGGGGTCCGACCGTGAGCTGGCGGGTCCGATGCTTCGTGCTCAGCTTCCTCGCAGGGCACCATCTCGATACACGCCCGCTGGTCATCGCGCCGGAAGAGCAGCTGGTCGTCACCAATTCCGCCATCTGGGGTGACTGCGACGTGCTCGCCGACGGCTCGAAGGTCGGGACGCTGGCTCCGGGTCGCCAAATCACGGTCGGCCTGGGCGGCTCGGACGTTCATTTGGCGATCTTCCCGGAGGCGTCCTTCTTCCGACGGTACCGGGAGAAGTTCGGGCGAGGCTGATGACGTGATTCGCTCCTTGGAGATCCGGGGCCTGGTGGTCATCGAGCACGCGGAGCTGCTGCTCGGTCCGGGGCTCACCGTGATCACCGGGGAGACCGGGGCGGGGAAGACCGTCTTGACCAATGCGCTCGGCCTGCTGGGAAGCTTGCCCGCGGACGCGACCATGGTGCGACCCGGCCACGCCAACGCACGAATTCAGGCGACGATCGCCCTCTCGCCGGACTTCTGGGATGCCCTCGACGACGACGATCCCGCCGTGGTGCTGCGGGAGCTGGCCGACGATCCGGCCGAGTTCATCGTCACCCGCCGGATTCCCGCCGACGGACGCTCGCGCTCGTTCGTCGACGGCGTCGCGGTTCCGCACGCCGCCATCGCATCGCTCGTTGGACAGGTCGTGCGGTTCTCTGGTCAGGGCGATCAGCGCCTGTTGACCTCGCCCCGGATCCAGCTGCAGGCGCTCGACCGGTTCATCGGACCAACCGCGGTCGGTCTGGCCGCACAGCTGGCAGGCCTGCGCAGGGAGTATCGCAGCGCCGCCCGAGCCCACGCGCAGAAGGCGGCGGAACGAGACCGTGTTGCGCAGCACCGGGCGGATCTCGAGGACCTCGCTGCGCAACTGGCCGCCGTCGCGCCGATCGACGGGGAACTCGCGCAACTGACGGCCGAGCGGGACCGTCTACGGCATGCCGACCGGCTCGTGCGGGCCGCGGCGGTCGCGGCCGAGGCGGTCGCGCCGAGCGACGCCGATGCGGGCGCCCGCGATCTCGTCGGGCAGGCCGAGCGCGCGGTCAGCGAGGTCGTCGCAATCGACCCGCTGCTCGAGCCCTCGCTGCGGGTTCTCGGTGAGGCCCGGGCATTGCTGGAGGACGCCGCGGGCGAACTGCGGGGGTATCTGGCAGGCATCGACGCCGACCCCGCGCGCCTCGATGCCATCGAAGCGCGACTTGGGGAGCTCGACCGGGTTGCCCGTCGAGCAGGGTGTCCCCTCGACGGGCTGCCCGCGCGCTGGGAGGAGGTCGACCGAGAACTGGCCGACGTCCGGTCGCCGGATGAGCAGGATGCGCGCGACCGTGCACATCAGGACGCCCTGCATGCGGAAATCTCCGCCGCCGCCAAGCGCCTCGGCGCGGACCGCCTCCGCGCGTCCGGTGAACTCGCTACGGCCCTCACGGCTGCGCTGTCCGATCTGGCAATGCCGGATGCAGCGGTCCGGGTGCTCGTCCGCGCCGGCGATGACGTGCTTGAGTCGGAATCCGTGCAGATTCTCTTGCAACCGAACCCCGGGCTCCCGGAGGCGCCGCTCGCTGAGGTGGCCTCCGGCGGGGAGTTGTCGCGCGTGCTCTTGGCGCTGCATGGTCTGAACATGGCGAGTGACGACGCAACGTGGGTCTTCGACGAGATCGACGCCGGCATCGGCGGAGTGACTGCGGGGGCGGTGGCCCGCCGCTTGGCCGAGCTCGGTCGGTCCACCCAGACGATCGTGATCACGCACCTGGCCCAGGTTGCCGCTGCCGGTGATGTCCACCTCGTCCTGGACAAGGGCGCAGGGGACGACGGTATGGCCCGGACCGCCATCCGACCGGTCACAGGTGACGAGCGCGTGGGTGAGTTGTGCCGGATGCTCGGCGCAGAACGCGATGATCCGGTGGCCCGCGAACACGCTCTCGGTCTGATGGCGACGGCGCTGGCCGCGGGTGGCGGCCAAAGCGCTGGCTGAGCAGGGTGAACGTGCCCCGATCCGGCGCACGGCCGGTTCCGTGCGCGTTGGAGAGTCGCAAAAAACCCCTGCAATTGCAGGCGAGAACGCTGATCCCGACCGGTCGTGCCACGCACGGCCTGGTGTATTGTCCCAACAGCAGCGATCGACCGAGGAGAGCTCGTGAGCGACCACCCCGTCAAGTACGTCTTCGTGACCGGGGGTGTGGTGTCCGGTCTTGGCAAGGGCATCTCTGCCGCGTCGCTCGGCACACTGCTCAAGGCGCGGGGCTGGAAGATCTTCTTCCAGAAGTGCGATCCCTACATCAACGTGGATCCCGGCACGATGAGCCCCTACCAGCACGGCGAAGTGTTCGTCACCGAGGACGGTGCCGAGACCGACCTTGACCTCGGGCATTACGAGCGGTTCACGGACGAGAGTCTGACGCGGGTGTCGAACACGACGACCGGCGCGGTCTATGACGCGGTGATCAAGCGCGAACGGCGGGGCGACTTTGACGGCGCGACCGTGCAAGTGGTCCCTCACGTCACCAATGAGATCAAGCGCCGGATTCGCCTGGCGGGTGAAAGCTCGGCCGCAGACGTTGTCATCGTGGAGATCGGGGGCACGGTCGGCGATATCGAATCACTGCCGTTTCTCGAGGCGATCCGGCAGCTGCGGAACGACGTCGGCCGCGAGAACGTCGCGTTCGTCCACGTCACGCTCGTGCCGTTCCTGGAAGCCAGCGGCGAGCTGAAGACCAAGGCCACCCAGCATTCGGTCAACGAGCTGCGGCGCATCGGTATCGAGCCGGATGTTCTCGTGCTCCGGTCGAACCACGACATCACGTCGGATCTGAAGGCCAAGATCGCCTTGCACGCGGGCATCCCCGAGCAGGCCGTGATCTCTGCGGGCGATGCACCCGACATCTACATGGTGCCCCTGGGAATGGAGGCAGAGGGATTCGATCGTGCCGTGTGCGATCGCCTGGGGCTCCCATGGCGGCCGGCCGACCTCGCCGAGTGGCATGCACTGGTCGACCACATCGGTCACTGCGAGGGCGTTGTACGTATCGCGCTTGTCGGAAAGTACGTCCGGTTGCGTGACGCGTACCTCTCCGTCGCGGAGGCGCTCAAGCACGCCGGCATCGCCCATGGGGTCGAGGTGGAGATCGACTGGATCGACTCGGACCAGCCCGATCTTTCCGATGCCCTCGCACACGCCGACGGAATCTTGGTGCCCGGCGGATTCGGCCAGCGGGGCATCGAGGGCAAGATCGAGGCCGTCCGCGTTGCCCGGGAGCACCTGATTCCGTACCTCGGTATCTGCCTCGGCATGCAGGTCGCCGTCATCGAATACGCGCGCAATGTGTGCGGAATGGCGCGCGCCAACAGCACCGAATTCGATAGCGACACGCCATTCCCGGTGATCGATCTCCTTCCCGAGCAGCGCGAGATCGACGAACGGGGCGGCACCATGCGCCTTGGCGCCGACCCGGTCGCACTGGTGCCCGGGACCCAGGTGGCCAACCTCTATGAGGACGCCGTGATCTACGAGCGCCACCGTCATCGATACGAGGTGAACCCCGTGCTGCGGTCGCAGATCGAGGAGGCGGGACTGGTCGTGTCCGCAACATCGCCGGACGGTCGCCTGGTGGAGTGCATCGAGATCCGCGAGCACCCGTTCTTCTGCGCGTCACAGTTCCACCCCGAGTTCAAGAGCCGCCCGACCAGGCCACAGCCGCTGTTTCGGGAGTTCATCGGCGCCGCCCTCGCGCACGCGGTCGCCAAGCGTGGACCGGTCGGCCGGACAGCCGATGTCGACGGCGCGCCGGCGGCGGCAACGCCGGCGTGAGTCGGACCCGCAGCGAGCTGCCCGAGGCAGCTCAGCTGCTGATCGAGCTCTGCGAGATCCCGTCCCCGTCCCGCCATGAGGGGGACATTGCCGTTCGCGTGCGGCGGGAGCTTGAGGACATCGGATGCACGGTGGCCGAAGACGACGCCGCACAGGCCATCGGTGCGGGGTGCGGAAACATCGTCGGCCGCCTGCCGGCAACCGCACCCGGCACGCCCATCGTGCTGTGCGCGCACCTGGACACGGTTCCGGTCGCCGGGCCGATCGAGGTCGTGGTGGATGGAAGCGGCACGGTGACCAATCGGCACGCCGCGATCCTCGGGGGCGACGACAAGGCAGCGATTGCCGCGATGCTCACCGCCATCCGCGGGGTGGTGCATCACGGGGTGCCGCACGCCGGCATCGAGATTCTGCTGACCCCGTGTGAGGAGATCGGCCTGCTCGGTGCGCATCACTTCGACACCGCGGCGCTCGCGGGGCAGGTGGCATTCGTCTATGACCACGCCGGGCCGGTCGGCGGGATCATCGTGTCCGCGCCGTCGCATAAGCGCATCACCGCGCGGTTTGGCGGAACCGCAGCGCATGCCGGGATGGAGCCGGAGCACGGGCATAGCGCAATCGACGCTGCCGCACGAGCCATCGCCGCGATGCCCCTCGGTCGCATCGACAGCGAGACGACCGCCAACGTCGGGACGATTCACGGCGGGGAGGCGACCAATGTCGTGGCGCCGGGGTGCGAAATTGTCGCCGAAGCCCGGAGCCGGAACCCGGGTGCACTCGGTGCCCAGATCTCTGCAATGGTGGACGCGCTGGCCGCGGCGGCGGTCGGCGGCGGATGCGACCTCGAGTGCCGCGTCGAGACGCAGTACGTCGGTTACACCCTCGCGCACGACGCCGTCCAGGTGCGCATGGCCGAGCGTGCGTTGCGTGCGGTCGGCATCACGCCGGTCCACGTGCCGGGCGGCGGCGGTTCCGACGCCAACGCGCTCCTGCGCAAGGGGTTTCCCGCCGTCAATCTCTGCAACGCCATGGTCGACGTCCACACCGCCAGCGAGTCCATTGCCGTTCGCGACATCGAGGCGATGGTCGAAGTGACGCGCGCCTTGATCGACGGGGCGGTGGCGACGTGACCGCGCCGCGATCCTGGCCCGGTGCCGATGGCCAGCCACCTGAGGAAGTGCTCGATGCTCCCGTGACCAGCGAGGTGGTGTTCACGGGAGAGATCGTCCGGCTGCGCATCTCCGAGTACCGTCGTCAAAGCGGCCTGATGGTGCGGCGCGAGGTGCTGGATCACAACGGCGCGGTGGTGATGGTGCCGATCGAGGACGACCATCTCCTGATGGTGCGCCAGCCGCGTGAGGCGGTCCAGGAGACGATGCTCGAGCTTCCGGCCGGCAAACTTGATGCCCCGGACGAGGACCCCCTCGAGGCCGCCATGCGTGAACTCGGCGAGGAGGTCGGCCGTGAAGCCGGGCAGTGGAACTACCTCGGCGGCTTCTATACGGCCCCTGCGATGCTCACCGAGTTCATCCACCTGTACGTCGCCGCCGATCTACGTCCCAGCCACGTCGCGCCGATTCCAGATGAGGAGATTGAAGTTGTCCGGGTGCCGCTTTCGCACATTCCGACGCTCCTGACCAGGGTTCGTGACGCCAAAACGCTAATCGGGCTGCTCCAGACGGCCCGGGCACTCGGGATGTAGGCGGTCGCTCGGTGATCGTCCTTCCGTCCGGCGACCGCATCCGCCTGATCCGCCAAGTGGACCACCAGGCCCAATGCGGCGACCTGGCGCGTGCATGGGGGAACGAGCGCTTCTTCCGGCCGGATCCGTATGACCCGCTGATCGATGTCGCCGAATGCCACGACGAGGGCTGGCGGGGACAGGACGGGATCCCGACGCTCGATGGGCACGGTGGACCGGTGAACTTCCCGGATCTCGATCGGGCCGTGCATGCGCCGATGTATGAGTTCGGGATTGCCGAGGCCGCGGTTCGGGGGGCTCGCGTCGGGCTCTTGGCGAGCATGCACGGCCAGGGGCTGTATGAAAAGCGGATGGGTCTGGACGGGCCCCCACCCGAGCGCGACGGCCGACCGGCCTACGAGCTGGCGTTTCTGCGTGACCAGGAGCGGGTGCAGGCCGAGATGCGGGCGCATCTCGGCAGCGATGCGGATCTGGGCGTGTGGGCCTGGGACTGCTACCGGATCCTTCAGGCGTGGGACGTGCTGTCGCTCTATGTCTGCTGGCATGGCTTGGCGAACGGATTGACGTGGTCGTTGCCGCAGGTTCCGCGCGCGGCGGGCGATTTCGGCACCTCATTGACCGTCACCTCCCGTGATGCACGGACCTGCGTCGTCGATCCCTGGCCGTTCGGCGAGCGCGTCGTGGACCTGACGATCGCGTGCCGGTTCATCCCTGCCGGGCCGTACGCGACATCCGCCGATCTGGAGGACGCGTTGGACGCGGCCGACGATGAACCTCTGGAACTAGTCGCCGTCCCCGTGTGACGGGGTCCCGGAGGCCCTTCGAACACCATCCGATACGGAAATGCCAAGCCGCGACCCGTGCAGCTTCGCCCGGTTGCGCAGATTGGCGTCGGCGGGAATGGCGAACGGGACGCCATCGGCGGCGACCAACAGGGCCTGGGTGGGTGCCGTCATGAGACGCCAGGCGGAATACGCGGCCGCGAGCGCATCAAGGACCGCGGCATCGGAGATCGCCGCCCAATCGTCGGGGTGCGGGTCGGGGAACCAGCCGCCGAGGTCGAGTGCACCGGCCAGGATCGCCCAGGCAGATGCGCGTCCCGCCGGTACCGCACGGCCGGTGCCCTTCGGGCGATAGCGCGCCGTCCGCACATCGAGCCATCGCTCGCGATACAGCGCCAGGTCCAGAACCCCGGCGCCGGGCGGATGTACGGCCTCCCAGACAAGCTCCCGCAATACGGCATCTGGTGCGGTCTCCACGATGAGCCGGTCGGGGCGGCGCAGCCGCGCGAGCAGGTGCGGTCCGCGCGCACCGCCGTACACCTTGTCGAGGCGCTCGCCCGACACGGGAAAGGCGGGGATGTCCAGCCACGCCAGCAGCTGATCGACGGGCCGCATGCCGGTGCGGTTCGGAACGGCAAGTGGAGCGTCGACCGCGACGATCTCGGCCGACGGAGGGACCGCGTCCGCGATCGCGTCAATATCGTCGGCTGCGGTGATCTGCACCACCACGCCCAGGGCGTCGACCGCCACCACGCATGAGGGGCGGCCGGTCCCGACGGCGCTGACCACGGGCATCAGATGGATTCCGCACGCGGTCGCCGATGCAGGGACTTGCGCGTGTGCGGCTAACAATGGGACGAACCACTCACGGACGGGTAGATTGACGCGACAACCGACCGTCCACCGTCGGGGGGCATGCACGTGACGACGATCGTGATCTTGATTATTGCTCTGCTGGCGCCGTGGGTCGTCCATCTCGCACCGCCACGGCAGCGTCCGCTCGCGCTCGTGTGTGCCATCGGCCTGTTGCTGATCATCGGAATCTTCCTTGAGAATCCGCTCGGCTCATGGGCGTTCTGGGTCGGACTTGTGGTGGGCATCGCCAGCGTGGTGATCGTTGCGCGCCGGGGGATCAACCTTCCCTCGCGTGGCCGCTCCCGACGGTCGCGCGAGGCGCCCCCGTTCGACGACGAGACTCTGCACGGCGAATAGCACCCGCGCGGTCGGTCAGATGATGATGCCGGACCGCGGGATGCGATCGGCGGCGGCACAGCATGCCCGGCGACGTGGACGTCGTGGGCGGGCCAGATATGCCGCGATCATCGTGGCGTCGGGTAGCCGTGCACCACGAGCCGGACCCGTGGTCATGACCGTCGCGATGGGACGCCCGTCGGTCCCGTGAACGATCGCGGCCCGGATCATGGGATCGCCGGTTCGAGGAACCGGGAGACCAAGAACTGAGCGCGCGTCGCATCGTCGGTTTGGACGATGCCCCGCTCCAGGCTGACGACGCCGACCGCACGCTGGCCCGTCTGGATCTGGGCAATGCCGGTCGCCGCGAGCGCGTTGGGGTCGGTCGGGTCCACCGCGACGGCACGTTTTGCGAAGGGTGCCGCCAAGTACGGGAGGTGTGACTGTTCGAGTGCGAGGGCCGCATAGGCCGATGCGGGGGCGCTGTCCGGGTCGCGGCTGGCCGCTACCGCGAACGCTTCGGCGGCCGAGGTGTCGTTGCCGAGGGCGTCGTAGGCGAGACCCTCGCCGAACGCGGCCAGGGACTGGGAGTTGTCGGCGCGGTACGCACGGATCCAGAATGCCAACGCCGCCGACTGCTGGTGGCGTGCCACCGCAAGCTGCGCGCGGGCCATCTGCGCGAGGCTGGTGGTGCTGTTGGCACCCTTCCACGTGCCGATGATCCGCCCGGCCTGGAGGAGCTTGCCGACCGAGATGTCGTACGTCGCCACCGCGAACCCGTAGGCGAACCGCTTTGTGGCGGCGGCCTGTGACATCGGGGATGCCAAGTTCGACGTCGCGACCCAGTCGGGCGGTGCGGTCAGTGTCTTGGTGAGCGTGGTGATGCCGCGCAGGAGTACGACGGGGACCGGCGTGCCCGCCGGGAGCAGGCGATCGGCGCGCTGGAACCCGCCGGGGCTCCCGGTGCTGACGCCGTCGATCGACTCGATCACGTCGCCGCGCACGATGCCGGCTTTCGCGACGGCGCTGCCGGGATGGACCGCCACCACGACCTGGCCGCCGGTCATGTGGAGTCCGAGATTGCCGCGGACGAACGTCGTGTTAGGGATCGTGTACCAGTCGAGCATGCCGCGCGGGGACGTGTAGGTCAGCGTCACCGGAGCGGTGTGCGCCTTGGCGTTGCGCCCGCCCGGGCTCGTGGCGCCGACAAAGACACTGTACGTGGTCGCCGGGAGCTGGAAGCCCTGGGTGTCGGTTGCTTGAATCAGCAGAAATACGCGCCCGGCACGGTGGAAGCCGGAGGTCGTGACGGTCTTCATCACCCGGTGGTTCGACACCCGGGTCAGGCGCACCACCAGTCGGGCGGCCGTCGACAGCCGTGCGCCGACGAGGAATCGGGCATGGCCCTGCTGGGCCGTGACGATGCGTGGCACGACGATCGACGACAGGACCGGCGTCGGTCCGGTCGCCGCCGCAGCCGGGACGATCGCGGCGGCCGCGCCGGAGAGTGTCAGACCCCCGGCGACGATGGCGACCGTCATGGTGCGGCGATTCATGGCCGGACGATATCAGCCATGTGTAGCATCGCCGAGATGGCCGTACCGCTCTCGCCTCTCGAGCTGCTCGAGCGCACCTGGCACGGTGACCCCGTCGACGTGGACGACGCGCGCCGGTTCGTCACCAGCTGGCTTGGCAACGGTGCGACCGATGCGCAGATGGCCTCCTGGTGCGCCATCGCCCAAGCCCGTGGACTGCCCCGTGCCTGTACCGCCGGGCTCGTGTCGGCGTTGATCGCCTCCGGCGAGCGATTGGATCTCGCGCCGCTCGGCATGACGGGTGATCTGCATTCGACCGGCGGGGTTGGCGATAACGTCACGCTGGTCGCCGTCCCGGTCGCTGCGGCGTTGGGCGTGCGGGTCGCCAAGATGAGCCGACGCGGGCTCGGATATTGGGGCGGCACCGTCGACAAGCTGGAGGCGATCCCGGGTTACCGGACGGAGCTCGATCTGGGGGAGTTTGTCGGACAGGTACAACGGGTCGGGTGCGCGGTCATCGCCCAGAACCCGCGCCTGGTGCCCGGAGACGCGCGCCTGACGACACTTCGGGAAGCGACGGGTACCGTGGCGAACCGCGATCTTGTCGCGGCAACGATCATGGCGAAGGCTCTGGCCGGGGGCGCCGTAGCACTGGCCGTCGAGGTCACGTGGGGACATGGCGCAGCGTGCCGGGATGCCGCCGAGGCCGCGGCAACCGCCGACCTGATCGCCTGGCTGGCGGAGGGATGGGGCCGGCGGGTGCGGACGACCGTGACGGCGATCGAAGAGCCGCTTGGCCGAATGGTCGGGAACGCGCTCGAAGTTCGCGAGGCGGCCGATGTGCTGCGTGGCGGCGGGCCGACGGATCTGCGGAATGTCGCGGCACGCCTGGCCGGGGATTTGGCCGAGGCCGCAGGCGTTTCCGAGCCCGGTGGGGGGGCACGCCGTGCTGCGACCGCCCTCGCGGACGGCACCGCGCTGGAGACGGCCGAACGGTGGGTTGCGGCCCAGGGCGGCGACCCCGGGATCTGGACGGGTGTCACCGGCCTGCCAACTGCACCGATTGGGCTGACGGTGCCGGCGGGTGGCGACGGCACCGTCGAGGGTATCGACGCACGAAGGGTCGGCGAGGCGGTCCGGCGGCTCGGGGCCGGACGCCTGCATCCCTTCCAGCACGTGGACCACAGCGTCGGGGTCGAGCTGCTGGTCAAGCGCGGGGACCCCGTGACCGCCGGTTCGCCGCTGGCGACGGTGCACGCGCGCGACCAGTGGCTGGGTGACCACGCGGTGGCTGAGATTCTTGCGTCGTTCCGGATCCGCGGCGACTCGGATCCGCCGGACTGATGCCGGAGCTGCCCGAGGTCGAGACGATTCGTGCCCAACTGGCCCCGCGCCTGACCGGAGCGGTCGTCGTCGGGATTGAGATCGCCGACCCCCTGATCGTCGCGGGCGACGACCCCGCCGCGTTCGCCGCGACAGTCTGCGGCCGGACCGTGACGGAGATCGTGCGGCGCGGGAAGTACCTGCTGATCGTGCTCGACTCCGGCGACGCGCTCGCGTTGCATCTGCGGATGACCGGCCGTCTGCACTGGCGTCCGGGTCCGGCCGGACCGGGTGAGGAGCGATTCCTCCGGGCGACGATCACGTTCGGCAACGGGAGCACGGTGACCTTCGGCGACGCCCGCCGTTTCGGGCGTATGTGGATCATCCCCGGGGGCACCCCCATGGAGCCGTATTGGCGCGGCCGGGTCGGGTTCGAGCCCCTGGCCAGGGACTTCACCGCCAAGCGGCTCGCACGGTTGCTTGCCGGCAGAACCGCGTCCATCAAGGCAACGTTGCTCAATCAGGCAATCGTGGCCGGTTTGGGCAACATGTACGTCGATGAGTCCTTGTTCGCGGCCGGCCTTCATCCGCGCCGGGCCGCCGGTTCGCTGTCCCCGGCCGAGGTCCGTCGCCTGCACCGCGCGATTCGGGATCGGCTGCGCGTGGCCATCGACGCAGGTGGCGCATCCATCGACACCTACCGTGACGGGCTCGGCCGGCCCGGGCGGATGCAGACACTGCTGCGCGTTCACCTTCATGAGGGCCAGCCCTGCCCGCGGTGTGGGACGATCATCGTCAAGGACGTGGTCGCCCAGCGCGGGACCTACTGGTGCCCGCATTGCCAGCCCGATCCGTCAGGCACCGTCCCGCCGGAGCGATCTCGTCGCCCGCGCCGCATACGTCACGAGGTGGCCGCATGACCGACAGTTCCACGTGGCCGACGGACTTCAGCATTGGCCACTGGACACACGCCGACGCCGGGACCGGCTGCACGGTCATCATCCCTCCGCGGGACGCGGTCGCGGCCGTGGACATCCGCGGGGGCGGCCCGGGAACGCGCGAGACCGACCTCCTGTCCGTGGATTCGCCGTTTGTCGGGGTCTCGGCGCTCCTGCTGACGGGCGGAAGCGCATTTGGTCTTGACGCCACCGCCGGGGTGGTCCGATGGTGCCTGGACCAGGGCATCGGCTACGACGTCAGCGTCGCCACGGTGCCGATCGTCCCGACGGCGGTGATCTTCGACCTCGGGATCAGCGGGAATCTCCGCCACCCCGAGCCCAACGACGCCTTCGCCGCGTGTGTCGCGGCAGCACCCGGCCCGCCGGCGCAGGGCAGCGTCGGCGCCGGCACGGGGGCGACCGTGGGCAAGCTGTTCGGCCGCAGCGGCTGGTGCAAGGGCGGCGTTGGGGTCGCCGGCGCGGTCACGACCGAGGGTGCCACCGTGGCGGTCCTGGTCGTCGTCAACGCATTCGGCGACATCATCGACGAGGACGGACGGATCCTCGCCGGGGCATGGCGCTCGGCTGGGGGCTTCGCCGATGCCCGCCGTGCAGGCCTCGAGATCGTCCCCGAGCATCCGCGACTGGTGAGCAACACGACCCTGGTCTGCGCCATGACCGACGCAGCGCTGTCCAAAGCCGAGGCGGCTCAAGTCGCCCGGGTCGCATCGGCAGGGGTTGCGCGCGCCATCGCTCCCGTCCACACGCCGATGGACGGGGACGTGACATTCGTGCTAGCCGCCGGCAAGCGCCCATCATCGCCGTTTATCGTCGGGGCCGCCGCAGCGTCGCTGACCGCCACCGCGATTCGCAACGCAATTCGCGCCGCCACGTCGATACGGTCGGTCCCGACAGCGTCCGACCGCCGCGCAGCCCTCTAGGCGGCGAGCAGCCGGTCGAGGTCCCCGGACCGGTTGAGCGCGGACAATTCGTCGAACCCGCCGACGGGGTCGTCATCGATGAGGATCTGCGGGACGGTCTGGCGTCCCGTGAGCTCGACCAAGAACCGGCGGCCGTCGGGTGACAGGTCGACGCTGCGCTCCTCGAACTCGACGCCCTTGGCGGCGAGCAGCGCTTTGGCGCGAGTGCAGTAGGGGCAGACCGATGTGGTGTACATCACGACATGAGGCATACCCCGTAGGGTACATGACGGCTCCCGTCCCGGCCCCAGCGTCGGCGGGCCGTGTCACCATGGGTGCGTGGCCTCCATCGACACCGAAGCAATCGTCCTCCGGACGATCCGGTTTTCCGAGGCGGACGTCGTGCTGGCCTTTTATTCGCCGGACCAGGGGCGATTCTCCGCGATCGCCAAGGGCGCGCGCAAGAGCGGCTCGAAGCTCGGAGGGCGCCTCCAGCCCGGCGTGTGGATCCACGTCGGCGTGGCGCGCGGGCGCGGCGATCTGGGTACGGTTCGGAGCGCGTCCACGATCCAAGCGCACGCGGGCCTCTGGCAGGAGGGATATCGGCTCCGTGCAGCCGGGTCGGTCCTGGAGACGGTGCTCCGCAGCGTGCCCGAGCATGAGGCCATGCCGGAGATCTTCTACCTGCTCGCCCGGACGCTCGGACTTCTGGCGGTCGCCGTACCCCTTCCCGGGCCGCCGCGCCTGGATCCGGTGGTGCTCGGATTTCAGGCGAAGATCCTGGTCGTGTCGGGTCTGCTACCCCGACTGGCGAGCTGCGCCAGCTGCGGATCGCCCGGTCCACTGGTGGCATTCTCCGCCCACGCCGGAGGAATGCTCTGCGACAGCTGCGCCAGCGCAGGTGAGCCGCTCGACGGGGCGGCACGCAACGCGTTCGCAGGGCTGGTCGGGCATCCACTCGCCGACGCCCGTGAGGTGTGCCCACCGGGTGCGCGAGTCGGGGTTGAGCGCATGATCGGTCTGGTGCTCAAGGAGCACCTCGGCGTGACCCTCCGATCGGCGATGCCGCTCTAGCCCTGCGCCGCCGTCAGACGATCTCTGCGTCCTCGGACGGTATGCTCCCGGACGTCCCCTGACACCGGCGTCCGGCGTCGATGATGCGGTGGGTGCGGCGGACTCGGCCCGCCGTCCGGTGTGGGCGCTGGTGCTGGCGCTGGGCGCGTCGGTCCCGCCCAACGCGGAGGGACGATCGACGATGATCCGGGCATGCGAGAGGGTGGACCGCACGTGGCGTTGACGTTTCAGGACATGATCCTCCGGTTGCACGCCTATTGGGGCGATCAGCGGTGTCTGATCATGAACCCGTACCACACGGAGGTCGGGGCGGGCACATTCAACCCTGCCACGTTGCTCCGCAGTCTGGGCCCGTCGCCGTGGAGGACGGCGTATGTGGAGCCGTCGATCCGACCGACCGACGGGCGATACGGCGAGAACCCGTTCCGGTTGCAGCACTACTTCCAGTATCAGGTGCTGCTCAAGCCATCGCCCGAGGATGTCCAGGACCTCTATCTCGGCTCGCTGGTCGCGCTCGGAATTCGCCCTGAGGAACACGACGTGCGGTTCGTGGAAGACGACTGGGAAGGCCCGACCCTCGGCGCATGGGGATTGGGATGGGAAGTGTGGATGGACGGGATGGAGATCACCCAGTTCACGTACTTCCAACAGGCCGGGGGCATCGATCTCACCCCGATCTCGGTCGAGCTCACCTATGGGCTGGAGCGCATTGCGATGTACATCCAGGGCGTCCGCTCGGTCTACGCGCTCGAATGGACCGACGGGGTCACCTACGGCGACGTGTACCAGGAAAACGAGCGCCAATGGAGTGCGTACAACTTTGAGATTGCCGACACCGACGCACTGTTTACCCAGTTCGGCGCCCACGAGGCCGAATGCCTGCGCTGTCTGGACGCCGGACTCGTGCTGCCGGCCTACGACCAGGTGCTCAAATGCAGCCACAGTTTCAACCTGCTCGACGCACGTGGCGTGATCAGCGTGACCGAGCGAGGCGCGTACATCTGGCGCGTGCGCGCCCTGGCCGCCAAGGCGGCCGCCGCGTATCTGGCCGCGCAGACGGAGAATGCCGATGCCTGACCTGCTGATCGAGATCGGATGTGAGGAACTACCGGCCTCCGCCTGCCGGGAGGCGATCGCCCAGGTCCCACGGCTTGCCGCCGAGGCCCTTGCGGCCCAGCGTCTGCCGGAGTCTGCGATCGAGGTGCTGGTCGGGCCGCGCCGCATCGCGCTCATCGCCCGCGACCTCCCGTCTGAGCGCGAGGGGCGCACCCGCGACGTGCGGGGACCCGCCGAGCGCGCGGCGTTCGACGCGGACGGGGCGCCCACGGCCGCTGCCGTCGGCTTCGCACGGTCGCAGGGGATCTCTGCGGATGAGCTGGTGGTCAGGGACGATGGCGGACGGCGATTTGTGTTTGCCGAACTCCATGAGCCGCCTGCCGAGACGGCCAAGCTGGTTCCGGAGATCGCCGCGGCCGTTATTGACGGCATCCGTTTCTCGAAGAACATGCGATGGGGTGCGGGGGTGGGACTGCGGTTCTCGCGCCCGGTCCGCTGGATCGTCGCCAAGCTCGGCGATCGCACGATTCCGTTCGAGGTGCACGGGATCGCCGCGGGCGAGGTGAGCCATGGGCACCGCTTCCTCGGTGGGCCGGCCGCGATCGCGGATGCCAGCCGGTATCGAGGCCAGTTGCGCGACGTCGGGGTCATCGCCGACCACATCGAACGGCGAGCCGAGATCGTGGCCGATCTCGATGCCGCCGCCTCGGCGCTCGGGTGTAGCTGGCGTGACCCGGGTGGCAAGCTCGAGGAGGTCCTCTTTCTGGTCGAACGGCCGAGCGTCATCGTCGGCGACATCCGGAGCGAGCATCTTCGGTTACCGACGCCGGTGCTCGTGACCGCCATGCAGTCGCACCAGCGGTACTTCCCCCTTGAGCGCGCCGACGGCACCCTCGAGCCCCGCTTTCTGGCGGTGTCGAACGGCGATCCGGCCCACGCCGTGGTGATCACGCGGGGCAACGCCGACGTGCTTGACGCACGCCTCCAGGACGCGTCCTTCAGCTTCGATCGTGACCTAGATGCCGGACTTGCCGCGTTGAACGACCGCCTCGACACGATCGTGTTCCACAAGCGGCTCGGATCGATGGCCAATAAGCGGGACCGGCTGGCGGCGTTGGCGGAGGACATCGCACGGGCCGCCGGATTGCCCGACGCCCACGTCCGCGACGCCCGGCGGGCCGGTGAACTGGCGAAGGTCGATCAGGGCGCGGTCCTCGTCGCCGAGTTCTCCGATCTCCAGGGATACGTCGGGGCCGAATACGCGGAGCGTGCGGGCGAAGCTCCCGCCGTGGTGACGGCGATCCGCGAGCACTATCTGCCGGAGGGTCCGGGCTCGCCGCTCCCGTCCACCGACGTTGCCGCCGCCGTGGCTCTCGCGGACAAGCTCGACAACCTAGTCGGCGCCTTCCTCGTCGGCGAAGCCCCGACCGGTTCGAAGGATCCATACGGGCTGCGCAGGGCCGCGTCCGGCGTCGTGCGCGTGCTGATCGCCCGGGACTGGGACATCGATCTCGATCCCGTGATTCGGGCCGCCGCCGAGCGCCTCGCCGCCCATGGGACCGACGTGCCGGAGAACCACGCACAGGCGCTGACGGCTCTCGACGAGTTCATCGCCGACCGCGTCGCGTTCCAGTTGTCGGGAGAGGGCATCAATCCCGAATCCGTCGCAGCCGCCCATGGTGCGCGACTCGGCAGCATCGTGGCGACCGCGGACTGGGCCCGGGCGCTCGATCGCCACCGTGGCGAGGAGCGATTCTGGGCGATCTGGACCGCGAGCACCCGACTGTCCCGGCTGGCGGCCCGGAGCGACGTGCCGGATGGGCACTTTTCCGCTGCCGGGGATCCCGGCGAGGATGCGCTCGCCACCGCACGCGAGCTGGCGGCGAGCCGCATCGCGGGAGCGCGTGCCGACCGGGACCTCGAGGCTGCGCTGGACGCCGCCGGGCCGCTTGCCGCGGCCGTCGCTACGTTCTTCACGGACGTTCTCGTGAATGCCGAAGACCCCACGGTCCGGAGCCGGCGGTACCAGTTGGTCGCCGACGTCGCCGCCACGTTTACGGGGATCGCCGACTTCACCAGCATCACCGACCGTGGGGGCGAGCGGTGAGTGCCGTCTCGTCGACCAAGCGGGTCTACAACTTCTCGGAGGGTTCCCGCGACATGCGGATGCTCCTCGGGGGCAAGGGCGCCAACATCGCGGAGATGACCCGTCTGGGCCTTCCAGTGCCGGGAGGGTTCACCATCACGACCCGTGCGTGCATCGACTACCTGTCGGGCGGACACGTCATGCCCGCCGGGCTCGAGGGCGAGATCTCCAGGCACCTCGCCGCCCTCGAGCAGCGCACCGGCAAGCGGCTGGGAGACTCGCGCGATCCGTTGCTGGTCTCGGTGCGCTCGGGTGCCCCGGAATCGATGCCGGGCATGATGGACACGGTCTTGAACCTGGGTCTGAACGACGCCTCGGTGGAGGGGCTTGCCGCCCGGACCGGGAACCCACGGTTCGCCTACGACTCCTACCGGCGATTCATTCAGATGTTCGGCGACGTGGTCGCCGGGGTCGACCGGACGCTCTTCGAGGGGGCCCTGACGGCACTCAAGAGCGCCCGCGGCGTCGCCCAGGACGTCGAGCTGTCGTCGGAGGACCTGCGACAGCTGGTGGAGACCTTCAAGCGGATCTACCGAGAACATCTCGGGCACGAGTTTCCGCAGGAGCCCCATGCCCAGCTTGACGCGGCGATCAACGCGGTCTTCGAGAGCTGGGACAACCGGCGCGCGCGGGACTACCGCAGGGTCCACCGGATTCCTGATGACCTTGGGACCGCGGTCAACGTCCAGCAGATGGTGTTCGGCAACACCGGACCGCGGTCCGCCACGGGCGTGGCATTCACACGGAATAACACCACCGGGGAGCCAGGCGAGCCGTTCGGCGAGTTCCTCATCAACGCGCAGGGCGAAGACGTCGTGGCCGGCACCAGGACTCCCGAGCCGTTGGTGGAGTTGCGGGCGCATCTGCCCGAGGCGTACGACCAGCTTGTGGCGACAATGGGGCTTCTGGAGAAGACCTACCGCAACATGCAGGACGTCGAGTTCACCATCGAAGACGGCCAGCTGTACATGCTCCAGACCCGCAACGGCATGCGCAGCGCGGAAGCCATGCTGCGGATCGCGGTCGACATGGTCGACGAGGGTCTGCTTGCGCCGGGAGAGGCAATGCGGTCGCTGGTGGTGGCGGACCAGGTCCGGCAGCTGCTGCTGCCGCGCTTGGATATCTCCGACGCACCCGGCCCTGCGGCCACCGGCGTCCAGGCGTCACCCGGGGCCGCCACCGGCGTGGTGGTGTTCACGGCCGACGAGGCCGAGCGGCGAGGAACGGCGGGGGAGAGCGTCATTCTCGTTCGCGATGAAACGACCCCCGACGACTTTCACGGGATGGTCGCTGCCAAGGGCATCCTCACCGCCCGCGGCGGGAAGACGAGCCACGCCGCGATCGTGGCAGTCGGCATGGGCACCCCGGCGGTGACGGGAGTCACGGATCTCACTGTCGACGATGTTGCCGGGCGCCTTGTTATCCGGGACGAAATATCACTGCAGGAGGGTGATTGGATCACGATCGACGGCGCCCGGGGCACCGTCTACGTCGGCCAGTTGCCGCTGCTGCCGCCCGACCCGCACAATCCGTACCTCGAGCGGGTGCTGTCGTGGGCCGACGCATTCCGCACCATGCGCGTACGCACCAATGCGGACACCCCCGACGACGCGCGCCGCGCGCGGGAATTCGGTGCCGAGGGGATCGGGCTCTGCCGGACCGAGCACATGTTCGGTGGCGAGGATCGCCTCCCGCACGTCCGGGACATGATCATGGCCGACACCCACGAGCACCTCGTCGCTGCCCTCGATCAGCTGCGCCAGTTTCAGATCGACGATTTCGTCGGAATCTTTGAGGCCATGGAAGGCCTTCCGGTCACGATCCGGCTGCTCGATCCACCCCTGCACGAGTTCTTGCCCGATTACACGGACCTTCGCATCCGCGTAGCCCGGGCGGAGGCGACGGGGGTTGCCGATCCCGAAGCGGCCGATCAGCTTCCGCGGGTGGAACGCCTCAAAGAGGTCAACCCGATGCTCGGCACCCGCGGGTGCCGCCTCGGCATTGAAATCCCCGACCTATACCGCATGCAGGTGGCGGCGATTCTGACGGCCGCCTGCGATGTCAAGACGCGCACCGGGCTGGCCCCGATCGTCGAGATCATGATTCCCTTGGTGGGGTTCGAAGACGAGCTGCGATGGCTGCGGGAGCACTGCCTGGATGTCGCGGATGCGGTCTTTGCCGAAGCGGGGACCGAGGTGGAGTTTCACGTGGGCACGATGATCGAGCTGCCGAGGGCTGCGCTGGTCGCAGACGAGATCGCCCGACAGGCCGACTTCTTCTCGTTCGGGACCAACGACCTGACCCAGACCACGCTCGGGTTCAGTCGCGACGATGCCGAGACGAAGTTCCTCGGCGACTATCTCGCGAAAGGCATCCTGCGCAGCAATCCGTTCGAACATGTCGATCGCGCAGGCGTCGGGAAACTCATCCGGATCGCCGGTGCTAGCGCCCGCGAGGTCAAGCCGCACATCACGCTCGGGGTCTGCGGCGAGCACGGCGGCGACCCGGACTCGATCCACTTTTTCGGGTCGATCGGGATCGACTACGTGTCGTGCTCACCGTTCCGCGTGCAGACCGCACGCATCGCCGCCGCCCAGGCCGCGCTGATGTCGCAGGGGGTCTAGGCCCGGGCCTGCCGGATACGTCGGATGAGGGCGTTCGTGGAGCTGTCGTGGCCGAGGTCGGGCTCGACGGGCCGGGTGATTTCATCGGCAATGGCGGTCGCGAGTTTCTTCCCCAGCTCGACCCCCCATTGGTCGAACGCGTCGATCCCCCAGATCACCGACTGAACGAACACGCTGTGCTCGTAGAGGGCAACCAGCGCGCCGAGGGTTGCGGGAGTCAGCCGCTCAGCGAAGATGACTGACGTGGGGCGGTTGCCGGGCATGAGTTTGTGCGCGACCAGCGCCTCGTCAACCCCCTCGTCGCGCAGTTCCTGCGCCGTCCGGCCGAATGCCAGCGCCTCGGCTTGGGCGACGAGGTTCGCCAAAAGAAAGTCCTGGTGGTCGCCCACAGGCTCGGTCGGCTGGAGGATGCCGATGAGATCCGCCGGCACGAGCGTCGTTCCCTGGTGCAGCAGCTGGTAGAAGCTGTGCTGGCCGTTGGTCCCCGGCTCGCCCCAGTAGATCGCGCCGGTGTCGTAGTCGACGGGCTGCCCGGATGCGGTCACATGCTTGCCGTTGGATTCCATCGTGAGCTGCTGAAGGTATGCCGGGAACCGGTGCAGATGTTGGCTGTAGGGAAGTACTGCCGTGGTACCGGCGCCGAGAAAGTTGCGATTCCAGACGGCCAGGACCCCCATCAGCACGGGAAGATTCACCGCCGCGGGCGCGGCGCGGAAGTGGTCATCCATTGAGTGAAATCCGCCGAGCAGCTCGGCAAAACGGTCCGGGCCGATCGCGATCATTGTGGACAGACCGATCGCGGAGTCCAACGAGTACCGACCGCCGACCCAGTCCCAGAAGCCGAACATGTTGTCGGGGTCGATGCCGAACGCCCGCACGCCATCGGCGTTGGTCGATACGGCCACGACGTGGTGTGCGACCGCCGCCTCATCGCCGATCCCGGCCACAAGCCAGCTGCGGGCGGTGTGGGCGTTGGTCATCGTTTCGCGGGTCGTAAACGTCTTTGACGACACGATGATGAGGGTCTCGGCCGGGTCCAGATCGCGCGTTGCATCGAGAATCGCGTCCGCATCCACGTTGGAGACGAACCGCAGCCGCAGGTCCGGATTCCGAAACGCCGACAGCGCACCGTCGACCATCACCGGCCCGAGGTCGGACCCGCCGATGCCGATGTTGATCACATTCCGAATCGTCTTTCCGGTGTAGCCCCGATGTGCTCCGGAGCGCACCGCGTTGGCGAATCGCCCCATCCGGTCGAGCACCCCGTGGACCTGGCCGACCACATCGACACCGTCGACGATCAGCGCGCGCCCGCGGGGCATCCGCAACGCGACGTGGAGCACCGACCGCTGCTCGGAGGTGTTGATCCGCGCACCGGTGAACATGGCGTCTCGGCGCTCCGGTAGGCCGGCCTCCTCGGACAGCGCCACCAAGTCGGCGACGATCGCGTCGGTGACCCGTTGCTTGGCATAATCCAGCTCCAGCCCGCCCCCGGTCACGCGCAGGCGCAGTCCGCGGTCGGGATCGGCGGCAAACAGCTCCCGCAGGTGGACCTCACGGGCGCTCTGGGCTGCGGTCGCCAGCGCCTGCCAGGACCGTAGGCGGCGCGGACCGTCCGTCGGGGTCACGAGGGATGAGGCCATTCTCGGGCTCCGGTTCGTCGTCGGATCGGATCTGCAGGCCCACAGCCTACGAGCGACGCCGGCTGCGATGTGCCGAACCGGCCCGATAGGCTTGCCCGCATGTCTGACGATGCCGCCGAGGTCGAGCAGCCGCGGGAGAGTTTCGACCGCAGTGCCCACGTGTACGACGACCACGTCGGGTTCAACCATGCCGGGGCGCAGCGGCTCGTCGGGGCCCTTCCTCAACGCGAGTACCATGATCTGCTCGACGTGGCCTGTGGCACCGGCTTCGCGACCATGCAGCTCATCGACAGGTATCCGGTGCGGACGGTGACCGGCATCGACGCGTCGGCGGGAATGCTTGAGCAGTTCTCCCACAAGCTCAGCCGCCACCCCGACATCACCGCAACGCTGCGGGTCGCCGATGTACTGGACATGGGCGTGCCCGCGCGCTCGATGGATCTGGTGCTGTGCACCATGGCCCTCCACTGGTTCGACGACCGGGCCGGCGCGATCGCCGCGATGGCGGCCGCCTTGCGTCCGGGCGGAATTCTCGCCCTGCTGGGCCCGGGGCCGGGGCACGACGCCCAGTTCGTCGAGATCTCACGTACCGCCGTACCTCCGATTCTCCCGGAGCTGGCGGACTCGATCCTCAGCAACGAGATCTATCCGGACGAGATGCGTGGGTATCTGCGCTTGGCCGGGCTGCGGGAGCTCGATCTCTGGGTCGAGCGCCGCCAGCGTCGGGTCTCACCGGACCAGTACCTCGATCGGATGCGGGCGGTGGCATCGCACCTCTGGGCGCACCGCACCCCCGACGACCGCGAGACCCAGCTGGCGCGAGCGGACGCGGCCCTCTGCGCGGCCCAAACTGACGGCGCATTCGTCTACGACTTCACCAAACTGTTTGTCGTCGCGGAGGCGCCGGAGAGCCGTTAGCCGGCGACGCCGCCCACCAAGCGGGTGACGATCGCATCCTGGAACGTGTGCGCCGAGCCGATGTCCTTCGCCTTGAGCCCGTTGCAAAGGATGACGAAGGTGTAGGTCTTGCCGTTGCGTGCGTGTACGACCCCGGTCAGCGACGACACGTCGTTGAGCGTGCCGGTCTTGGCGCGGACGCGCCCCGCCATGCCGCCCAGACGATGGCGCAGTGTTCCCTGACCCGGGGCCGGAAGGGACGCCACGAGCGATGCGCCCCACGACGGGGCGCGCTGCGCGTCCAGCATCAGCCACGCAAGCGAGAGGGAGGTCTCACGATCGGCCCGCGCAAGTCCCGACCCGTCGGCGATGTGATCGCCCGCCCTGGTGACGCCCAGCAGCCCGGCCATGTCGGCCCGGACCCGTGCCAGTCCGCGGGCAGAGGTCCCGCGAACCGTGGCATGCGCACCGACGGTCTTGATGAGTTGCTCGGCGATGAAATCGTCGCTCGGCACGTTCATGACGCGCACGATCGTGCGCAGCGGCGGTGAGCTGACGGAGGCGAGCACTCGGTGCAATCGGGGGATCGCCCCGTACCCGATGCGCGCACCGGCCGCCGTCGTCACGTGGGCGGTACGGAGCGCCGTGCGCAGACGTTGCGCGCTGGCAAGAACCGGGTTCGCGACCGCCGCCTGCTGGACGTCCCCGGCAAAATCTTCGTTGGTTGCGGCCCCCGACAGGGGCTGGATCGACCCGATGTCGGCCGCGGTCCAGTCCGGCGGGAACTCGGCGGCGTCGAATACGTCTCCGTTCACGCGCACCGCCCCGGTGAGGTGGGACACGGCCGGGTGCGCGGCGCTCACGTGACGGAGCCGTCCGGCGAGGACGTTGATCGTGTCCCCCACGGTGCCGAGGTAGTGGTGCGAATAGGTCGACGTCGCAAGCAATGGATCGCCGGTGCCCACCAACGTCACGGTGCCGGTCAGCACGCCGTGGTTGATTACGGCGCCCGCCGGTGCGACCAGATTGGTCGTGTACCGGAAATTCGGTCCAAGCGTGAGCAGTGCGCCCGCCGTGGTGATGAGCTTCTGATTCGAAGCCGGGAGCAGCGGGGTGTACTGATTTCGGGAGGCGACGGGTATCGGGCAGGCCGCAACCGCCGAGGAGGTGCGCCAGACGGTGACCGCCGTCGCAGGATGCTTGGCGGACCATGCTCCGATGATCGATGCCAGTACCGGATCGGACACGGTCGTGGCCGCGTGCGCGCACGGGCGCGGAACCGCCCGAGCCCGGCGGAGCGGTACGGGGTGTTGGGCGACGGCCTCCGCTTGCGCGGTGTACCCGGACCCGGCGCGGTGGCCCACCACGATCCACGCGCCTGCGCCAACGCCTGCGACTGCCGCGACCAGCACGGCGGCGTTGACGACGAGGCGGCGGGTCACGGCGCGGGGATGTGGGGAAGGGGGAGCATCATTCGACGTCGACGAGCGTGCCCAGCGGCGTCCACGGCCATACGGCACCCGCGGTCGCGTACGGCATCTCCACACACCCGAGGCTCTGCGGGTATCCGTACGAGCCGCGGATGAAGCCGTGCAACGCGTCGCCGCCGTGGAAGTAGCTGATCCACGGAATGCCCGGGTCGTGGTACTTGGTCCCGTCGGGATTGGTCCCACTCATCGTTCCGGACTTCTCGCGCAGGAACACCGGGTAGACCCCCGATGCCGTCGGGGCGGCGGCGATGCCGGTGTTGACCAGCGGGGTCATCAGGACCTTGCCGTTGTGCCACAGTGAGAGACGCTGCGGAAGGTTCTTGTTGACGGTTACGAACGTGTAACCGAAGGTGTTGCGCTGGTGGGCGAGCGTCGCCTGGATCAGCGACTGCCAGGTCCGCGGACCGAGGGTGCCGTCGGTGTTCATCCCGTGCTGGTCCTCGAAGGCCATCAGTGCACCCCGGACCGCCACAGCGGGATTGGTGGTCCACGTGGTCCGGAGCAGCTGCGGCGTGGAGGCCCACCGCCATGTGTACCGGCCCGAGGGCGGCGCGAACACCGCTTCCACCTGTGCCTGCTGGGTGCTGGCGACGGGCGTGCTTTCGGTGAACGCGACGGGCAGATACCCGAGCTCGGCAAGCAGCTGCTGGGCCCGCAGCGGCGACGGCTGTGCGACAGACCACGTGATCTGTCTGGTGGGGGCTCCGGCGAGCTCGGTTCCGGCAGGCAGCGTGGCCGTCACGTGGCTGTCGGGGGCAAAGCCCGACCCGGACGGCGTAAAGGCGACGGCATGTGCGTTGATCGCGTGCCAACGGCCGGCAACGTGCGGAGTCAGGTGGGGATGCAACGCGCCGGGCACCTGCGCGATTGGCCGCGAATAGGTCAACACCAGGGGCGTATATGGCGTGATCGGGGCCACGGAGTTGGGTGATCCCAGCACCTGCGTCTTCGCGGCGGGTGCAAACCACGCGACCTGCACCGCCGCTGGGAGGATCTCCCAGGCACGCGGTACGGCCGCAATCTGCGCGGTTCCGTTCGTGGCCGCGTGGGGGACGTGAATGGCGGCGACACCGTGGGTGTGCACCGCCGTGGTCTGAATGCCGCCCGATGTCACCGCGGTACGTGCGACCGGCGTGTCGAAACTGACGAGGACCGCCTGGCCCGAGGGCACGGTCTGGACCGCGGGGCTGACCACGGTCGCCTGCGGCGTGATGATGGTCGCTGCCACGGTCTTCGAGGCTCCGAACACCCAGCTCGCAGGGGCCGCGTACTGCACGGTCGCCTGGACCCTAATCGGGGTTCCGGGCGCAAGCGGATGCACCGGGGTAATCGATGCGCCACGACGCGTGAGTGCAAGCGGGTTGCCGCGTGCGTCGACGGCGGTGATCGACGCGAGGGTCGCACCCGGCGGCAGGTTGACACCCGCCAGTGCCTGGGCTCCACCATCGACCGACACCTGTGATTCCACAAACAGGACCCCACCGGCGGCCAGCGCGACCACCAGAACCCCGGCGCCGGCGACGTACGGCCATCTGCGCCGACGGCGTGGGGACGAGGCGGAATTTTCTGGGGGCGGAGTGGGGGTCGGGTCGGTCACGTGCACATCCATGGGCGCGGGGCCGGCGGGCCGGAGGGGGGACTCGTCATAGAATAGGCGGTGCGTCGACGGGAACGCCCGGTTTGGGCATCTGTGAACGGAATCTTGGCCACAACGCGAGATTCGACACCTACGGGCGCGAACCTTGCGGACGTGTCCAGCGGCGTCCTGGCGGTTGTCGCCATGCGTTCTGCATCGGCGCAGTAGTGTTCCGACATGACCACAGCCGAGCCGCTCGCCCAGCGTCTTGTCACCTATTTGGGTGAAGATCGCGCCGCCCTCGACGCCATCATGGCCCACGAGAGCTCCCGGGCGCTGCACCAGGAATTTCTTCTCGCCGAGGGCGGCACACTGCCGGACCGCGCCGCCCGCCTCGAACGCATCCGGGCAGTTGGCGCCCGAGCATGGCTGCGCCATCTTGCGGCCGCGCTCCAGGCCGAGTGGGACTCCGCACCCTCCGGTCTCCAGAGTGCCCTCGAAATCCATGTCGCCCGCGGCGGTGACCGCCTCGAGGCCCTGGAGCTCGAGGAGTCGGCGGCACTCGAGCGCGAAGGCATCTCGGGAGACGCCGATGCGGATCAGCGGCGCGTGACACTTGGTGCCTACGTCCGCCTGTTTGCCGAGGGCGTCGGCGAGATTGCCGAGCCCAACGGTCGGTCGGGGCCGGAGTTCGGGCGTCAGATCACCGCGATCATGCGCAACGAGGGTGCACACCGCAGGACGGTCGAGAAGACGGCGTTCGAGGCGTGGTCGGGGAGTCCCATGGAAGGCGTCCTGGAACAGGCACGCACCACCGCCGCCCCGCCGGAGCCGGACATCATCCGGATCCTGGAGGCGGCGGGCATCTGGTCGTATATCCAGGTGCTCTGTATCGCGTTGGGCGAGGCATTGACGCCCGGCGACGGTTCGGCTCCCGTAGCGTGAGCGATCCGTCCGTGTCGCCCGACGACGCCATGAACCCCATCGACGAGATCCCCGGGATCGCGTTTGGCTGGATTGCCCCGACGCCGGCGTTCGTGCAGCGGGCATCGCACGCGATTGCCGTCGACGGCCAGGTGTGGGTCGTCGATGCCGTCTTCGACGCCGTGATGCTCGACCGCATCCGGGAGCTCGGCACCCCGGCGGGGGTGGTCCAGCAATTGGACCGACATCCGCGCGACTGCGCGCGGGTCGCCGAGGAGCTCGGGGTCCCCCTGTATGTGCTTCCGACACGGGCTCCCGACGGAGCACCGTTCGAGGTGATTTCCGTCGTGGAATCGCGGATCCCGCGTTGGCATGAGATCGCGCTGTGGTTTGCCGACGTGGGTGTCCTGAGCGTCGCGGAAGCCGTCGGCGGAGCACCGTACTTCTGCGCCCCCGGCGACGCGGTCGGTCCGCATCCGCTGCTGCGGGTGTTCGTGCCACCGCGTCGCCTGGCGGGGATCGGTTGCGACCACGTCCTGTTTGGCCATGGGCCGGGCGTCCACGGACCCACCACCGCGCATCAGCTCAGCGACGCGATCCGCTCGTCACGCCGCGCGATGCCGCGCTGGGCCCTGGGACTCGCCGGTATCGGACACCGCTAGGCGGCCCGTATCGGGCACCGCGCCTCCCGGCGCCGACACACGTGCCGCGCCGACCATGCCCCGGTGCAGTTAGGGAGTCGTGCCTTTGAGCTCGCTCGGCTGCGGCGCATGTCGCAGCGCGCAACGTCCGGTTCCTGCGCAGACCTCGCACTCGTCGGCCTGGCCGGCGACGTGTGCCAGGCAGTGCGCCACCCGGGATTCGACGACGCGGGCCATCAGAGGGTGGAGCCCGAGCGGGGCCGCGACGAGGAACGGCACCCCGCGGTGGCGCTCGGCGGCCTCCGCCGTAAGAGCGGGGATGTCCTGATCCCAGTGACGTCCGGGCAGGAGGAAATACGGGCTGACGACGACCAGCTGGGCACCACGGGCCACGCAGCGGTCGAAGGCTGTCGTGATCGAGGGCTCGGCCAGCTCCATGTGGGCCGGCTCGACGATGTCGTACGGCACCGTCGCGGCGACCATGTCGGCCATGACTTCGAGCATCTCGTTGGACTCCGAGCGACGGGATCCATGGTCGACGACGATCAGTCCGATGCGCGGAGTGTCGGACGGGGTCATGGGCGCCATCGTATCCGGGTCTCCGTCCCTGTGCTGCGGGGATCGGTCACTGCGGACGGCACGGCGGGCGGTGTACGATCGTCACGAGAGCGGATGCGACAAGGGACGACCGATCGACCTCGACAGCACCCCGTATGAGCTCGGCAGCCTGGTCGATCTGATCGAGATGCTGCTGGACGGTTGGCAGATCGCCCACCTGCGGTACGCCGACCATTGCGACGTCCCCGGGGGGCCGGTTTCGCCGGCCGCATTTCTCGCGCTCGAGCGGTCCGACCAGGCGGCCTGGATCGTGATCATGGACGACGGGCGAAGCCTGTCGCACACCAGCCTGATTGCACTGTTTCGCGATCACCCGAATGTCTGGAAGCACCGGTCCGGCGCACACATCGACCGCGCGATGCCCGCGCCGGACACGCCGCCGGTTCCGGCCGAAGAGTGGGGAGCCATCCCGGCAGCGTTCCCCGGCGAGCTTGACCTCTCGCCGGGCGGTCTGCGCGGGGTCGTCTGCGTGAACCAGTCACAGGCGATCGACGGGGTGACCGTCGCAATCACCAGCCTGGAGCGGTTCGCCCACGGCGCTCGCGCGCACTATCTCTGCCACGCGCCCGGGCGGCGCTTCCGGGAGCAGGCCGGCGCACTTGACGCGATCGCCGTCGACGATTGCGCGCGGCTCTACCGGGTCGCCTCGTTGGCCCAGCACCAGCGCGGGAATCGGATCGAGGGCGCCCTTGGGCTGGTGCCGGCGATCCCGCACGACGCCCGAACGCTGACCATCACGATCGGCAATCTCGGTCCGAGCACCAACGGACAGCCGCACCCGGGCCCGTGGGTGTTTCCGATCGGGCTCGACCCGACGTCATGACCGGCGAGCTCGGCAGCGAGACCTGGCTCGATCCCCGGGCGGCCCGTGCGGCCTCCGCCGTGCGCGCGGCGCCCGAAGCGCCGTGCCAGTATCGGACCGCGTTCCAACGCGATCGCGATCGCATCCTCCATACGAAGGCGTTTCGGCGCCTCAAGCACAAGACCCAGGTGTTCGTCACACCCGAGGGCGACCACTATCGGACGCGGCTGACGCATACCCTTGAGGTCTCCGCGTTGGCCCGGACCGTCGCGCGCGCGCTTCGGCTGAACGAGGATCTGGTCGAAGCGATCGCGATGGGGCACGACCTTGGCCACGCACCGTTCGGCCATGCGGGCGAGCATGCGCTTGACGATCTCCTCCAGGAGGGGTTTGGGCGTCGGTTTCACCACAACGAACAGAGCCTGCGGGTCGTCGATGTGCTCGAACGTGACGGGCGCGGGTTGAACCTGACCGACGAGGTCCGGAACGGGATCCTGCACCACACGGGGTCCGGGACACCCGCGACCCTGGAAGGGCAGATCGTCCGCCTGGTCGATCGCATCGCCTATGTGAACCACGACATCGAAGATGCCATCCGTGCGGGCGTGATCACTCAGCAGGACCTCCCACCCGCGGAGGTCGAAGTTCTCGGCGCGACCACATCAGAGCGGCTGACCCGCCTGGTCGGTGACATTGTCGACCATAGCCGCGACGGCGACCGGATCCGCCAATCCGCGGACGTCGGGCAGTCCTTTCTGCGGTTGCGCAAGTTCATGTTCGCCCGCGTCTATCTCGCCCCCCCGGCGAGCGTCGAATCCCAGCGGGCGCGGGGAGTGGTACAGCGGTTGTTCGAGTGGTACTCGGACCATCCGGAGGCGTTGCCCGAATCCGACGACCCGGACGTGGTGCAGCGCGTCACCGACTACGTGTCGGGCATGACCGACCGATACGCCCTTCGGGAGTTCCGACTGTGCTTCATGCCCCGCGAGGGACCGATGTAGGTGGGTGATCCATGCCGCTGATCGCGCCCGACAGCGTCAGCGAGATCCTGGACCACGCGGACCTGGTTGAACTCATCCGCGGCCGCGTGAATCTCGTCAAACGCGGAAACCGGTGGGTGGGGCGTTGCCCGTTTCACGACGAGCGCACGCCGTCATTCGGTCTGATTCCGCCGGACAATCGCCGCTACTACTGCCACGGCTGCGGTGCGACCGGGGACGCGGTGCGGTGGATGATGGAGAAGGAGGGCGCGGCGACGTTCCCCGACGCCGTCGAGGCGCTGGCCGAGCGCTTTGGCATCACGGTCCGCTATGAGCAGGCATCCCCCGAGGAGGAGCGTCGGCGACGGGCCGATCAGCGTCGGCTCGAATTGCTCGACCGTGCGGCGACCTTTTACGCCGCGTTTCTGTGGCGGGCTGACGAAGCGGCGTCGGCGCGCGAGTACCTGGAAGCGCGCGGATTCGACGAACAGTTGCTGCGCGGCTTTCGCGTCGGCTTCGCGCCGCGCGGCGGGAGCGTCCTCGCCGCGCGCGCCCTCAAACAGGGATATTCGGCGCACGAACTGGCCGATGCGGGATTGGGGCGCGTGCGCGGCAATCGTTCGACCGACTTCTTCGTCGGGCGCATCACGTTTCCGATCACGGACCTGCGGGGGCGTGTCCTCGGGTTTGGCGCACGCACTCTGGATCCCAACGAGCGCGCGAAGTACGTGAACTCGCCCGAAGGGCCACGCTTCTCCAAGCGACGACTCCTGTTCGGCCTCGCACAGGCCCGGCAGGCCGCAGCGACGGCGGGGTGGATCGTTGTCGTCGAGGGGTATACCGACGTGATGGCGCTCGCGAAGGCCGGCATTCCACAGGCGGTCGCCTGCATGGGGACCTCACTGACCCCAGAGCAGGTCCAAGAGCTGCGACGGGCGGCCCCGCGGATCCGGCTGTGCTTCGACGGGGATGCCGCCGGCCAACGCGCCGCCTGGCGCACGGCCCAGGCGGCCGGAGCGCATCTGACCGACCTCGAAGCGGTCGTCCTGCCAACGGGATCCGACCCCGGCGACCTCGCCCAAGGCGATGATCTCGACCGCCTTCGCGAGGTCATCGGTGCGCACCGGCCCCTGGCCAGCTACCTGATCGAATCCCGGGCGCGTCGGGCGGGGCCCTCGGCGGCCGAGCGCGAGGAGGCACTTCGTGACATTTCCGAGCTGCTGCGCATGCTCCCCGAGTCCGTCGAGAAGGACGACGGCATTCGGTTCGCCATCAGCGTGCTCCAGCTGTCGTCCGGCATGGAGGAGCATCTTCGCGGCGTAGTGCGCCACGGCACCACCGCCGGCCAACCGTCGCCGGCCACCCCTGAGATGCCCTCGCTCGGCGCCGCGTGGGAACGCGAACGGCGCCTGTTGGTCCTCGCGGCAGCCCTGCCGGATGTGGCTCGCAAATATCTTACGAATCTCCCCGATGAGGCGATGACCGATCCCGGGCACGGCGCCGCCGCCGCACTCCTGCGCGACGGGGTGGCGACCGCCGAATGGCCGGACGAACTCCAGGCGATCGCCGCTGCACTCCAGGCGGATCCCGCTGCGGACGCGGCGACCGAAGAGCAGTTGCGGGAGGTCGTGTACCGCGTGCAACTCCCTGCGCTGGAACGCCGGGTCCAGGCGCTCCGCGACGCCGGCGACACCGAGGCCGCACTCCGCATGATCGAACTAGTACAGCGCGTGCGGGCCGCACTGCGAGGGCCGACGGACTAGCTGCCGGGCTCCGGGTCGGGACGCTGAATTACAGCAACCGCCTTGGCGGTCCGCTTGACCCCGGTGACGAGCCCTGAACAGGCGCTGTGGATCTCGATGCCCTCCAATCCTTCAGGGCGGCGCTGGACCGGACCAATCCAGAGAATCGTTGGCGGCCGCCCGAGAATTGCCGCGCGCTGAGCCCACACCAGCAATCGCGCGATCGCCAAGGCGCCGAGGCTGGTCGCGGCCGGGGCGCCCCGGCCGCGCACGTACGTCTGGTGAGCCGCTTCGCATGCGACCAGCGTGAGTCCGTCCGGCGGATCCTCGGGGATGAGGTCGAGGGAGACGATCTCCACTGGGACGGAGGCCGGATGCCCGCCGGCGCGTGTCAGCGCCGGACGGAGCGGCTCCAGTTGCGCGGCGACGGCGATGCCGATCGCCTGGGCAGCCGCACGCAGGTCGGGATCGGTGGCGTCGAGCACCTCCCGGAGAGCGGGTGCAAGTTGCAGGCTCATCCAGGAGGCGCGGTGACGGCGGTTAGAGCGTGTTGCCGGCTGGCTGGTCCGTGCTCATCGACTCGGTGACCGGAGCCTCGGTGAACACAAATTCGTCGGGTTCGCTGCCAAGGCGGTCCTTGAGGAGCCAGTAGGCCAGCAGGGCGACGCCGATCAGCACCAGAAGCTTCTTCATCTGGTCCCTTTCTCGCAACGTGGGTGAACCTCACCACCGTAGCGGATACGTCGGCGGGCGGCGGCCTTTCGGTCACCGGTCAACAAGGCCGTCCTCGGAAAGCGCGAGCACCACCTTTCCGACCGTCGTATTGGACTCGACCGCGCGGTGCGCATCGGCAACCCGGGCGAGCGGGATGAAATCGTCGACGACGGGCCGCAGCCGGCGGTCCGCCAAACGGGGAAGGCCCCAGGCGGCGAAGCTTGCGACCAGCTCCCGCTTCTGGGCAATGCTGCGGGCGCGCAAGGTGGACGTTACGATCGTCGCCCGGCGCGCCATCAACGCCCCGAGGTCAAGATCGGTCCGCGTGCCGCCCAGGAGGCCGATCACCGCGATTCCGCCGTCAAGCGCGAGGCTGCGGACGTTCTCGGCCCAGTACGCGGCACCGACAAGATCGATGATGACGTCGGCACCGTGATCGCCGGTGAGATCGAGGACCTCGTCCGCGAATTCTCCGTTGCTCGGTACGACGACGTGATCGCAATGCGCTTCGATCCGCTCCGCTTTGTCGGACGATCGCGTCGTCGCGATCGTCCGGGCCCCCAATTCACGGGCAATCTGCAGCGCCGCCAGGCCCACCCCGCTTGCCGCCGCGTGAACGACCACCCAGTCGTCGATTCCTGCCGGCGTTTGGCGCCCCAGTGCCTGCCAGGCCGTCAGGAACGCTTCGGGCACCGCCGCGGCCGTGATCCAGTCGAGCGAGTCGGGGATCCTCATCAACTGCCCGGCCGGAATCGCGGCAAGTTCGGCGTAGCCCCCGGCGCTCAGCAGGGCCATCGCGCGGTCTCCCGGGGCCCAACCTGCGACACCCGGTCCGATCGCTTCCACGATTCCCGCCGCCTCAAGACCGAGGATGGGCCCCGCGCCGGGGGGCATCGGATAACGCCCCTGGCGCTGCAGGATGTCTGCGCGATTTACGGCACTCGCACGTATCCGCAAGACCACCTCGCCCGGTCCCGCCACCGGGTCCGGCAGATTGACAAGTTCGAGTACGTCCGGTCCACCGGGCGTACGTGCAATGACCGCCCTCATTTCTGCGGGGCGGCGGGGCCCTCGAACAGCGCCTTGGTCTTTGCCTGCCGCTCGGAGAACATCCGCTCCAGCTGGCGGCGTCCCACCAAGCGATCGGCCATCCTCCCGACGGGCCCCAGCGGCAATGCATAGGTCACGTCATCGGTCATCCGTGTTCCTCCGCCAGGGAGCGGGGCGAACCGGTGCTCGTGGCGCCAGAAGGCGAATGGCGATTTCTCCGCTACGTCGACCACCCGCCGGTCGTGCTCGATTTCCGCGATCCGGATCTTCCACGTCTGAGTAAATGGAATCGGCGGCTGCCGCACGCGCAGAGTCACCCGTGATCCGACCTCAACCGGGAACTGCCCGTCAACGCCGAGAAATTTGGCCGCATCCGGTGAGATGAGCGGCGCGTTGCGCGTGTCGAGATGGAATGCAAACAGCGCGGACGGCGGTGCCGCGATGTCGATTGAACGTCGATAGCTCGTGGTCCGGCGCATGGGACAAGGCTACCGGCGAGAGTCGGGGGCAGGCCGTGAGACCGGGTCCCCGGCGAGTGCCCGAAGCCGGACGAGCTCGCCAGCGAGATCGTCCGGGACGATGGCCGCATGATCGACCAGCACGTGGTCGACTCCGAGGTCCGTGAGCCGCTGCGCCATGCAGGCGAACCCGTCCGCGTCGGTACGGACGCGGACCGACACCACAAACCCCGAGCGGTCCCGTCCGACTCGGGCCAGCTCCCGATCGAGCACCGTCAACCGCGGCCCGAGCGCGCTGGGATCGGACGCGGTCGTGTGCCACCCGTCCCCGAGCTGCGCCGCGCGCCGGATCCCCGCGTCGGAGTTGCCGCCGACCCACACCGGAACGTCCGCCCCCTGCGCCGGCGGCGGGTCGACACCTGCGCCCGCGTACGTGCCGCCGCCCCACAGCCGTCGGCAGATGGCGATGGCGGCGTCGGTGGCGGGGCCGCGGGCCCCGAAGTCGGCACCGAGCACCGCGAACTCGTGCTCGAGCCAGCCCGATGCGACTCCCATCACAAGACGCCCTCCGGAGAGCGCGTCCAGACTCGCCAACGACTTGGCCATCGCCACCGGATGCCGATACGGCGCCACCAGGACGCTCGTCCCAAGCCGGCAGGTGGTCGTTGCCGCCGCCGCCCACGTCAGTACGGTCAGGGCATCGTGGAACCGAGCCGGCGGGCGCTGACTGCCGGGGGAGAGGGCGATGTGATCCGACACCCACAGGTCGTCGACCGACGCCTTCTCCGCCGCGCGGGCAAAGGCGGCGATCTCAGCGCCGCTTGTGGACCGCCGAAACTGGGGGAGATGGACGCCGAGTCGCACGCGCCCAGCGTACTCGCGACGTAGGGTTCGAGCATCGACCCGAGGAGCGACGATGTCCAACGATTTCGAGGTGACCGTCCCTGTCCGGGCGCCTGCCGCCGCGGCATGGGCGCTCGCCGGCGACCCCGCCAGGGTCAACGAATGGTTCGGCCCGGTCGTCGAGGTGACGATCATCGGTGACGAGCGCCACGCCGTGATGGGCAATGGCGCCGAGCTGGTGGAGCGCCTCGTCGACCGCGATGATGTCTCCCACCGGTACTCGTACGAGGTGCTGTCCGGGATTCCCGGTCTCACGAGCCACAAAGCGACGATCCGCGTGGACGTCGACGGGGACGGCTGCGTGGTGGGATGGCGCCAAACCGCGACCTCCAACGACCCCGACTACGACATCGAAGGTCGGCTGCGGGCGGTCATGACACGGGGGCTGGAGCAACTGCGGGATCAGCTCGAGACAGCGCAGTAGCGCATACCAGGGGTGCCGCCACCGGCAACACCCCTGGTATGCGCTAGCGGTCGCGCATCTCCTCTTCGTCGCCGGAACCCACGGTCGCGCGCATCATCAGGTAGATGAGCCCACCGATGATGCCGCCAGCGAATGGGCCGACGATGTAGATCCACAGATCCGGCGCGTTCGAAGTAAACAGTGCCGGGGCGAGTGCGCGGGCGGGGTTGAAGGCACCACCCGACACCGGCCCGATAATCATCGCGGCAGTGGCGATGAATCCCCCGATGGCGATCGGTGCCTGCACGCCACTCCAGGGGGCACGGTCTGTCGCGACGGCGCTGACGACGATGACGAACATGGCGGTGACGATGATCTCGAGCACCAGAGCGACGTTCGTGGTCGCCGTCGGCGAGGCCACAAGGTGGCTACTGACAACATCGCCGAAGGTGGCAATCACCGTTGCCGCCGCGGCTGCGCCGCCCACCAGCTGGGCGATCCAGTAGCCGACGACCTCGCGTGCAGGAAACTGGCGCCCGACCGCAAGCGCGACCGTGACGGCGGGATTGAAGTGGCCGCCGGAGATGTGGCCGAACGCGAAGATCATCAGGGCGAGGCCGAGGCCGAATCCGACCGCGACGGTCGTCGACCCGATCGCCGTCGGCTGCGTCACCGACAGCGCAATTCCGGCGAAGCCGAGAAAGAAGAAGCCGAAGGTGCCGAGGGCCTCGGCGACGCAGCGCTTCCAGTAGGAAAAGGTCATTCGGGTATGCCCTCCAGACGGGAGACCGGTTCACAGGCATCTTTGCCGCCGGCCTCCCGGCCCCTGCACGTCAATGGGGCCGACGGCGGATAGCGCCGCGTCGGCCGTCGAATCTGGCACGCTCGGGGTATGGGTATCCCACACGATGGCTCCGGCCCCGCCGGGATCACTCTCCGCGGCGGCGTGGCCGGCGACGTTCCGGGCATCATCGACCTCATCCGCAGGGAGAATCATCGCCCCGCAAATCCGGATCGGATCCGTCGCCGCCTTGCACAGATGCCGTCCGTGATCGCCGCCTCGGAGTCCGGGATCGTCGCGTTCATCTACTGTCGCCGCTTCTCACCGGATCTGGTCGAGCTGTCGAACATGGTCGTCGACTCGTCCCTGCGCCGGCGCGGCCTCGGGGGGCGCATGGTCGACCGCCTCGAACCGCAGCTCCAAGCGGCGGGATTCCGTGGTGCGGTGTTCGTCAACTGCCGCCTGCACGTGGGAACCAGCGACCAGCGCGCGGCCGCCGCCCGCGCGTTCTGGCTCCGACGCGGGTACCAGATCGTCTTCGCGACGCACGGGTCTGCCGTATTTTCCAAGGCCTTCGGGCCTGCGGCACCGGAAGGCGACGCCCGCGGGACGGCCGCCTAGAGTTGCGTCATCGCGGCGTCGGTCTCGCCGCGAATGATGTTCCCGACCGCCATGATCTGCATCGGGTGCATGAACTGCGACCGGCACAACTCCACCCAGAGGCCCATGCCCGCACGCCGCTCGGTATCCGCGGCGTCAGTCACCGCCATCCTGGCCTGCGCCCGCGCGCTCCGCCGGCGCTCACCGCCCTCGAGCAGCACCCGGAACCAGTCGGTGAACGTCGCGGGCCTGGAGGGAGGGAGCAGCGGCGCGATCACCCACCGGGCAACCAGAAACGACCACCCGGTCGCGTCGTCGCCCATCGGGGTCGGAACCACCATCAAGCGCCAGAGACCCGTGACCTGCGCGATGAGTGCATCGTCGGCGGGGACCACAACGTCAGGCAGCACAAGCTGGCAGTCGTTGGCCGGAGGCAACTCCGCCAGGCGACGCCGTGCAGCCAGCAGCCAGCACGCCCACGGCGCGCGCTGGCCGAGCGATTCAACGGCACCATCGATGCCCATCGCCACGGCGAGGGCTCGTCCGGCGGTCAGGCGGGAGAACACCTCGTGCCCGGCCGTCCGCATGCTGCTCCAGACCTGCGGCTCGAGCTCAACGCGAACCGCGGTCCTGTGCGCATCCGTACGCGATTCGGAGGGAAGTCGGGCATCAACGGTTGCCCCGTATCGCGGAAACAATCCCGCTCCGGCTGCGGTGGAATGCGTTGCGTGGGTCCGAAGGTCCATGGAATCTCGATTCCGAAACAACATATCGCGGCCCCACCTATAACCCGGTGGTGGTACCCAAACATCGGACAGTTTGGGTTTTCCCATGAGTTCTGTGAGGGAAACCGACCTCCTGCACGCCGTTCATCGCGGCGCCGCGGGGATCCCGGACGTCGTTTCGACATTGACCGGCAGGTCGCACCCTGGGGAGGGTCGCCGAGTCCGGCCGACACGAAGGGGTGGAACACGAACGCCGACGGCCTGCGTGCGAAGCGAGCACCGCTGAAGGACCGCTATCGGGAGAATCCCGACGCAGCTCTGGTGGCGCTCCGACCATCTGTCCGACGACACGCCCAAGCGCCGACTTGCACGCGGCAGTCCCACCACTGCCAGGTGGGCGCGAAACATCGACACCACCTCGCCAGGATCCTGCGCGGCACGCGATCCGCCCCTACTGGGCCACAAAGCCCCCGTCGACCGGAAAGGCCACTCCGGTCACAAACGACGCGTCATCCGAACAGAGCCACGCAACGGCCGCTCCGATCTCGTCTGGATCCCCGAGTCGCCCAATCGGTTCAGCCGCGACGAGCCCCGCCTCAGCGGTCGGATCGCCGTGGGTGAATCGCTCGATCATCTCCGTACGAATGACCCCCGGGCAGACGGCGTTGACGCGGATGCCAGCGGTCGCGTAGTCAAGCGCTGCGGACTTGGTAATCCCCACGATGCCGTGCTTGCTCGCTACGTACGGCGCGATACCCGCGAAGCCCACGAGCCCCGCGACCGACGCGCAATTGACGATGGCCCCGGCGCCCGAATCGAGCATCGCCGGGATCTCGGCGCGCATGCAGCGCCAGACGCCCGTCAGGTTGATGTCGATCACCCGGGCCCAGTCATCCGCGCCTCCATCCGCCAGGAGGGCTTGCGCACCCTCGATCCCTGCGTTGTTGAAGGCGCAATCGAGTCGCCCAAACTCAGCGAGCGCGGTCTCCACCATCCGCTCGACGTCGAGTCCGGATGCGACGTCGGTGTGGATGAAGTGCGCCTTCGCACCCGATCGGCGAATCCCGTCAGCGGCCTCCTCGCCGCGCTCGTCCTCGATGTCTGCGATCAGGACAGCCGCCCCGTGGGCGGCCATGGCCTTCGCGGCAGCGAGTCCGATTCCGGCGCTCGCCCCCGTTATGATCGCCACGCGTCCGTCGAGTGCCGCCATCACTGACCCCCCGCGGTCGGCTGGTGCATATCGAGCTCAGTATCGGGTCGGGGTGGGTTGGGTGACGTCCGGGACGGCCCCGAGCGACACTCCGCAGGAAGCAGAATGCGGGGCACTTTGGACGTGCGCAGAGTGCTGAGCAAGCGGAGTCGCTGAGTCACGCCCTGACAGCCGTGGCGCAGAACCGGGCAGCTGAAGTAGGGGGATATTTCGTAAATCCGATGGCCCGTAGACCCCAGGCTGTTCGGACTCCTGCTCTTTGTACGGGTTCGGTGTGGCGTCCAGGGGCAGTCGGGCACCGTCTCAGGCCGCCTCCAGCGGTCATGAGCGGACGAAGAGCCTAAGCCATCTACTGGCCCCGGATATGCGAAAGCCCAGCGTGAGCAGGGCTTTCAAATGGTAGGGACGGGGGGAGTCGAACCCCCACGAGGTTTCCCCCAACGGTGTTTGAGACCGTCGCGGAAACGCCGTGAGCAGGGATTTGTCGCCGCTTGCGCCAGTTGTTGCGCCAGTGTCACGCGCCCAACGTCGCCAGGCGCGCCCGATTGTCCGCCCAGCCACCAAGGGCCAAGGGCGATCCGCATGTGCCGTCGCGAAGTTCGATCAGCTGGTCGCTGCAGGGGCCTCGGCGCGCGCTCCCGGGCCCCTCATCACAAGGATGCTGGTTACGACGAGCCAGATGGCGAGCGCGAGGACCGCTAAGAGGGTGTACGCGCCGCTTGGCGAGAAGAACCCGGATTGGGCAACCGCGCCGACATCGATAACGATGATCAGCGCCGCCAGTCCACTGATCGCGACCGACCAGACCGGCAAGATCTTCGATCGCGCCGTGGCGACGGCAAATGCGAACACCATCAGGGCCAACGGCAAGAAGGAAAGCGACGACGCCAGCGACTGCATCTGAAAAAGGGCCTTGGTAAGCAGTGGATCGCCGCCCGCCGACCCGTAGAACAAGGTCCACTGTACGACCCCCGCGATCGCGAAGATTGACACGAAGGTCGCCACTCCGGCCACTACGACGAACCCGAGCCGCTCCTCGCCATTCGCACGCAGTAGCGACCCGAGAGTCGCGGCAAACCAGATCAGCGCCATCAGCCCGACCCCGACGATGATCACCGACGTCAGGCCACTGTTGCGGTTGCTGGCATAGTCGTGGGCGATCGTTGTCCCCGAGTCGGACCAACCGGGACTGGCCCCGGTTGTGATGAATCCGACCGCGATCAGGACGACCGCGACGATGCCGCTGCTCGCGGCAATCCGATCCCACCTGGTCATCGCCGCCCTCCGAGTATCCGGCAGTAGACTTACGAATCTCGAGAATTGGCGCGAGCTTCCCACCGATATGGATCAGATGTCAACACCTGGTGATGGCGAGCTATCCGCCGGGGCTGCATTGACGTCGATCCAACACCTGGCAGCCTCGGTGGCCGCTCGGACGAGAGCGTCCTGCTGAACGTGCACGGCGCGGTGCCAGGAGCCGGTTGGCCCCGCCGCAGCGAGCCCTCGCCGTTTGCGCCGTCAAGGCGTGATCGCGGCCAGTCTCGCGGCGGTGTTGGCGCGCTCGAGGTAGGCATCGGCGAGGGCTGCGGCCTCCTCTTCACCGCCGGGCATCAGGTGCCCGTAGAGATCGAAGGTGGTGGCGATGTTGGCATGCCCCATATAGACGCTCAGGGCCTTGGCATTGACCCCGGCCGCGATCATCAACGACGCGAAGGTGTGGCGGCACTCATGCAGCCCGATCGGGACGAGGCCGGCCGCCTTCCATGCCGTGATCGCGCGCAGGCGCAGACTGGAATGGTCGAAATGCGCTTTCGACTTGCCGGGGAAGACGAGCCCGGCGCCACCGCTTGCGAGTTTGAGTTCGATCAGGACATCCCGAACCACACCCAGGATGGGCACCTTGCGCGTCCCGGCACGTGATTTCGGCGCCACGTCGGTCATGTTTCTGGCGTCCCACGCGCGCCGGACATGGATCACGCCCGTCGCCAGGTCCACGTCATCCCACGCGACCGCCTGCAACTCGCCGGATCGCAGGCCCGAGTAGATCGCCGCCGCATGGATGGGCCGATCGGCGGGGGAGAGAGCGGCGAGCAGCTGCCGGGCCTCGGGGGGCGATGCGATGCGTTCGCGACGCCCTCGGATCGCCGGCAGGGCGAGCCCGACCACGGGGTTTGTCCCGACGATCTCCATATGCACGGCGCGCTTGTAGATCACCCGAAGCGGCATGAGCGTGTTGCGGATCGTCGACGGGGTACATCCCTCCCGCACCATGCGGTCGGCAAACTCCTGGAGCATCGGTCGCGTGATGTCCTCGAGTCGGTAGCCGCCCAGATCAGGCAGGACGCGCGCGCGCAGACTCAGTTCATAGGACCCGAGCACCGAGGGCTTGTAACGCTCGCCTGATCGGTTCTTGATGACACCTGCGCGGGCGTCCTCGAGCCACTGTTCGGCGGCCTGATGCAACGTGGTCCCGGATGGCCCCCGTCGCGTGCCCTTCCTGACTTGGGTCGCCGCGTCCGCGCGCCACGACTTCGCCGCGGCCAGGGTAGGGAAGGTGCGGCGCAGTTTCTTCTGCGTGAGGCTGTCGAAGACGTGCGCCTCGTAGGCGGGCGAGCAGGTTCAGCGTCCCGCCGGCGCCTTGCATCCGCTCCGGTGCCTGACGCGGATACCCTCGCGTTTGCGGGATGTAGTGTCCGCCACGGCGAGCCCTCCTTGGGGGTTTGCCCGGGGGTCGGGTGTTGCAAGCACCGCGGCCCCGCTTTCATTCTGTGACGGTACACCATGCCCGGTCGGGATCACTTTCCCTCCAGTGTCATCGCCGCGGACCTGTCGACCCACCGCTCGAGCTCTTTCACCGGGATCAGCCTCAGTCGGCCACGACGCACAATGCGCAACTCGGGCATCACGTGCTGATCCAAGAAGTCGCGACTGACGCCGAGCGCCTGTGCGGCCTCCTCGGGGTTCAGCGTGAGTCGTGGCAGCGGCGGTGTCACGGCCTACCAGTCCTCGAGGTCATCGGGGATGTCGGCCAGGCTCAGCAGCGTGGCGGCGCATTGAGGTTCGGCGGGTCGGGCAGGTTTTGCGACGGAAATTCCCGCAACAGTTCGATCGCGCCCGTATCGCCCATAGCTCCTGCGATCTAGGGTCGCGCTCGAGAGGCCCACCCGGTTTGGGTGGTCTACGGCACGACTAGCCCCGGAGACGAACACATGAGAACCCTCCTTCGCGTCACATTGGACACCGATGCAGGCAATCGCGCGATCCTCGACGGCAGCCTCCCCAAGATCATCGGCCAGTTCATCGAGAAGACGAAGCCCGAGGCCGCGTACTTCGGCCCGAACGGCGGCCAGCGCAGCGCGATGTTTGTCTTCGACATGCAGGACAGCTCCCAGATTCCGGCCCTCGCGGAGCCGTTCTTCCTCAAGCTGGGTGCTGACATCGAGATCGGCCCCGTCATGAACCTGGAAGACCTCCAGAAGGGGCTTGCGGCGGTCGAGCGGTAGCCGAGCACCCACGGGCCCAGACAATGGCATTGCCTGGGCCGACGAGGCTTCAAGCATCGTCGCCACGGCCTACCACGCCTCGAGATCGTCGGGGATGTCGGCGAGGCTGAACGCCCGCGGGGGGGCGTTCGGCCTCGCCGGCGCGTCAGTCGGCCCCGTCAGGGCGTCTTTCACCACGCTCAAGATCGGTCGCGCCGATGGGATCGCCGTCCCGGATGCGTCGATGTCGTGCTCGTCGGGACGCGTCATCCAGTCCTCCCGGCGCTAGATTCATGGATATGGCAGTCCGTGGACGCCCGAGATCGCTCGCCATGCCCGCCAGGTCGCTCATCGTCGCCTTGAGAGACCACGAGCATCTGAGTCTGCGTGCGATTGCGACGCGGCTGAATCAGTTGGGCGTCCGCACGCCGTCTGGGAGCGGGACGTGGCATCCCGGACAGGTCGCACGCGCCCTCGAGCAATCTCGAGACCTTCGCTGGCCTCGCGTCCCGTAAATCTCGGCGTTCGCTTGAGCGCTTCTCGCTGCTCGCCCTCAAGAAGGTCCGCACTCACAATCGGTAGGCACTCAATGTCTGACGTCGCGATGGGGTGGAAGTTTGAAATACCCACGCCCGTGGCACAGTCGGTGGCACCGTCATGCACCGATTAAGGGGGTCTAGAGCGGTCTTAAGCGGATACCCGCCCGTCGCAACTTGGTCGCAACCCAGGTCGTCCGCCTATGGGACACCATGGGTACAAACCGGCTGCTAATCAGCGCAACCGATATCCCGGACCATCCCGAGAAAGCCCTGCAATTTTGGCCTCCGGAGCCAAGGGTCGCAGGTTCGCATCCTGCCGCGTGCGCCCTCGCGGAGGCAACGCCGCCCGAGCGGGTCGAAGGCGCCGCACGCGATCGCTACCGGGACCGGGGCTTCCTGCGCCCCCTGCCGATCATGGCCACGGGCGCCGAACGGAACCGCCGGGGGACGGATCGGCTCGGGGCGCTGCTTTACACAGAGAGAAGCGGCGATCAGGCTGGCGCGAAAAGTAGCGCCGATGCACCCCTCAACGCCTCCTCCAACGTCCGCGTCGGTCGGATATGAGGAAGCGAGCGTCGCCGCTGCGGCAGGCGATGCGGTCCGCGATTTGAGCGTGACAGCGAGCCGCTACGCGACCCGAGGGGCCGGAAAGATTCCTTCCGCGTGGACGATCCAAGACAATGGTGGCCGATCCCGATTGATCACATGGGAGTGGACGACCGTCCGCCCGTCGGTATCAATCGCTCCCCGCACCGCTGGATCAACGTCGCACGGATAGGCGTTAGCGAACTCGCGGGCCGACCGCGTCACCAAGACCGTCACAGAGTCTCCCGACCCGTCTGCATAGGCGACGTGGTATCGGAACACGTGGGCGCCGATGCGCGACAGCTTGCCGAACGCAGTTCTGCCCGATCCGGTGAACGCAACAGGTCGCATCAAGGCACTTCTACCAGACAAATCTGGGCACAAGCTGTGCGCGTCCCGCTACGCCTAGAGCCCATCGAAAGGGCCAGCATCGGCGGCTCGGCGGTCAGCCCAACCGCCCGCTGGCGCAACTTCCGGGAGGCGTAGACCCATGGCCCGTGGCACAGTCGGTGGCACAGTCGTGCACCGATTCAGGCGGTCTAGAGCGGTCATGAGCGGACGAAGAGCCTAAACCATCTACTGGCCCCAGATATGCGAAAGCCCCGCATGAGCAGGGCTTTCAAATGGTAGGGACGGGGGGAGTCGAACCCCCACGAGGTTTCCCCCAACGGTGTTTGAGACCGTCGCGTCTACCGTTCCGCCACGTCCCCGGGCAGTGCACGCGTGCCCAGCGCTAGGCAACCACCTCGCGTCGCGCCAGCCCCTGCTCTTGGGCGACGCGGATCACGGCCTCCGACACCCGTGGCGCCACGTTCCGGTTGAAGGCGCTCGGGATGATGTAGTCCTCGTTGAGCTCGTCATCAGCAATACAGTCGGCGATGGCGTGCGCCGCGGCAACCTTCATCTCTTCTGAGATCTGCCGTGCGCCGCAATCCAGCGCACCGCGGAAGATGCCGGGGAAGGCCAGCACGTTGTTGATTTGGTTCGGATAGTCCGACCGACCTGTCGCCATCACCCGCACGTACGGGCCGGCTTCCTCGGGCATGATCTCCGGCGTCGGGTTGGCCATGGCGAACACAATCGGGTCCTTGGCCATGGACCGGAGTTGGTCGACTGAGAAGGTGCCGGGACCGGACAGCCCGATGAACATGTTGGCGCCCTTGACAGCCTCGGTGAGACTCCCGCGCACGCCGTCCGGGTTCGTGTGTTCGGCGTACCACTCCTTCATGAAATTCATGTTCTCGGTACGGCCCGAATAGATGGCGCCGCGCGTGTCACAACCGATGATGTTCGTCACACCGGCGTTGAGCAGGATCTTCGAGCAGGCGACCCCCGAGGCGCCGACCCCGGACACAACCACCCTGAGATCCTCCATCCGCTGTCCCGTAATCTTAAGGGCGTTGATCAAGGCGGCGAGCAGGACGATCGCGGTTCCGTGCTGGTCGTCGTGGAACACCGGAATATCCAGGCGCGCCTTGAGGGCGTCTTCAACTTCGAAGCATGCCGGCGCGCCAATGTCCTCGAGGTTGATGCCACCGAACACCGGGGCGATCGCTTCACAGATGTCGATGATCTGCTGCGGGTCGTGGGAGTCGACACAGATGGGGTAGGAGTCAACGTCGCCGAACTCCTTGAACAGTGCCGACTTGCCCTCCATCACCGGCATGCCCGCCGCGGCACCGATGTCGCCGAGTCCAAGCACGGCGGTCCCGTTGGTGATCACGGCGACCATATTGCGCTTGATGGTGTAGTCGAACACCTTCTCGCGGTCCTCGGCGATCGCCCTGCACACCTCTGCCACACCGGGCATATATGCAAGCGAGAGATCGTCCCGCGTCTCAAGGGGAAGACGTCCGTACAGCTCGATCTTGCCGCCGCGGTGCAGCCGGAACGTCCGGTCCCAGCTGTCGAGGACCTCAACGCCGTCCTGTGCCCGTGCCGCAGCCACGATCTGTTCGGCGTGCTCGATGTCCCGGGCGTTGACCACGATCTCGCGTACCACCGAGTGATGCGCCGTCGATACGAGGTCGACGGCTCCGATGTCACCGCCGACTTCGCCAATCGCGGTCGCGAGGCGGGTGAATGCGCCGTGATCCCGCGAGTCGATTTCGATGCGGAGCGTGACCGAATACTGAGCACTCGGCGTGACTGCCAACGTGGCCCCCCCTGGGAATTCCTGTAATCCGGCGAAGCATACTGACCCATGGCGACCGGTCCGAGCCGCGTGGGGAGGGCGGCCGGTAGACTCGTAAAGTGGCCGATCTTGCCCCCGAATCCGGCGTCGCGGTTCCCGACCGGGCGCATGCGGGCGGGCTCATGCTCATCGACGGCAACAGCCTCGCGTACCGCGCATACTTCGCCCTCCCGGAGACGATTGCGACTGCCTCGGGAGCGCCCACCAACGCGCTCTACGGCTTGGCGGCGATGATGATCAAGGTCCTCGCCGACGAGCGCCCGGATCGCGTCATCGTCTGCTGGGATCCGCCTGGGCCGGTGTTCCGGCACGAGGCGTACGCCGACTACAAGGCAGGTCGGGCCAAGACGCCCGACCTGCTCCGCGAGCAGAAGCCCCATTTTCGCCCCCTCATGGAGGCCTTCGGCTTCACGAACATCGAGACCCCGGGATTCGAGGCCGACGACGTAATCGGGACGCTCGCAACCGAGGCGGCGGCAGCGGGCGAATCGGTGCTGATCCTCACCAGCGATCGGGATGCGCTGCAGCTCGTTGACGACCACGTGTCCGTGCTCGCAACCGGACGGGGAGTCACCGACACCGTCCGGTATACCCCGGCGAAGGTCGAGGAACGCTATGGCGTCACGCCTCAGCAGATGCCCGACTTCCGTGGCCTCGTCGGCGACGCGAGCGACAACCTCCCGGGAGTTCGGGGAATCGGCGAGAAGGGGGCAGCGCAGCTGATTCAAAAGTACGGAACGGTGGACGAGGTTCTGGCCCACGCCGGCGACCAGACTCCAAAGCGACGTGAGGCCCTCGAGGCCGACGCCGACAACGCACGGATGAGCCGCGACCTCGCCGTGATCCGGCGCGACGCACCGGTCGACCTGGACCTTGCCGCCGTGCCTGCGCTCCGCTTCGATACCGAGCGGCTGGACGCCTTGGGCGCCGAGTTCGCCCGTTGGGAATTCGGCTCACTCGCAAGTCGCCTCGCCGACCTCGCCCCCGACGCGCAGGGCCCGACCACTGCATCCCGGGAACCGGTGGCCAGGATTGCGGTCACCGACTGCGTCCCGGACGAGCTCGCGTTGCGTCTCGCCGGGCTCGCTCGTGTCGGGCTTGCCGTCGTGGGCGACCGCTGGGCCATCGCCGCCCCCGACGGCGCGGTATTCGCGGGAACCTGGTCCGACGACGTGGCTGCGGCCGTGGTGGTTGGCCTCTGTGGCGCCCCGGTCGCATGCCATGACGCAAAGAGTCTTCCTGCGTCCCTGTTCGCGTCCGGGATCAAGATCGCCGACGACCCGATGATCGCCGCCTACCTCCTCGAACCACGACGGCGCGGGTATCTCCTCGCCGAGCTCGCGGCTGAGGCCGGGGTGGAGGTCGCCGCGCGCGACGACCAGCAGGCCGAGGTGGCTGCCCTCCAGACCGTCGGCCTCGCGGCGGCCCAGGCGCCCCGACTCGATGAGTACGGCCTCGGCGACCTGTACCGGTCGGTGGAGCTCCCCGTGATGACCGTCCTCGGCGAGATGGAGCGGACCGGGATCGGGCTCGATGTGGCCCGCGTGGGCGAGATCGCCGCTCGCGTCCGCGATCGCGTCGACGAGTTGCGCGATCAGATCTGGACGCTGGCCGGCCAGGAGTTCGTCATCGACTCGCCCAAACAGCTCGGCCACATTCTCTTCGAGGTCCTGGAGCTGCCGACCTCGCGAAAGGGGAAGACGGGGTACTCCACCGACCGCCAGGTGCTCCGGCAGCTCGAAGGCAAGCACCCGATCGTCGCGCTGATCGGCCAGTACCGGGAACTCACCAAGCTCGACAGCACGTATCTGTCCGCCCTGCCCGAGCTGATCGGCTCCGACGATCGGGTGCACACGACCTTCAACCAAACCGTCGCAGAGACCGGTCGCCTCAGCTCCACGAACCCCAACCTCCAGAACATTCCGGTCCGCACTGCTGTCGGGCGTGAGATCCGCGACGCGTTCGTCGCCGACGACGGGTGGGTACTTGTCAGCTGCGATTACAGTCAGGTCGAGCTGCGGATCCTCGCCCACTGCTCGGGCGAGCCAACGCTGTCGCAGGCCTTCCGCGAGGGAGCCGACGTGCATGCGGCGACCGCCGCCGAGGTGTTCGGGCTCGACCGGGCGGATGTCGATCGTGCCGCTCGCGACCGGGCCAAGGCGGTCAACTTCGGGATCGTTTACGGGATCTCAGACTTCGGACTCTCAGAGCAGCTGGGGATTTCGCGCCAGGATGCACACGACTACATCACCGCCTACCTCGCCCGCTACCCGCGCGTGCAGGCATTCATCCAGTCCACCATCGCCGACGCCACGACATCGGGATACGTCACGACCCTGCTCGGCCGACGGCGACCGATTCCCGAGCTCGCCGCCTCAACACAGCACGTCCGCCAACTCGGGGAGCGCCTGGCGGTCAATACGATCATCCAGGGCAGCGCCGCTGACATCATCAAGGTGGCGATGGTGCGCACCCGAAACGCGCTCATCGCTGCGGGGCTGCGCACGCGCCTGGTTCTGCAGATCCACGATGAACTGCTCCTCGAGGCCCCGAGCGACGAGCACCAGCAGGCCATCGCGATCGTTCGCGCGGCGATGGTGGACGCATACCCGCTCGATCCGCCTCTGGCCGTTGACGTCGGCGTGGGGGAGACATGGCTGGACGCGAAGGCCTGACCGACCATTACGCGGTGCTCGAGGTGGCCCCCCATGCCCGCCCCGAAGTCATCGAGGCAGCGTTCATCGTGCTCCGCGAAGCGGCGCTCGCCGCCGACGGGGACGACGCACTCGCGCGCCTCGTCGAGCTCAACCGTGCCCATGCCGTGCTCGCGCACCCTGACCGTCGTCGCGAGTTCGACGTGCTCCAACGCGAGCGGGGATGACGACAGGCGTCGACCGGACGGCGGCCCGGCTCGCCTCGGTCCTCGTCGGAATCATGGCACTCGAGGCGGCGCTCTTCGGCCAGATCATCCCCGTCGCAGTGGCGGGCGCGCTCGCGCTGTGGGAAGCGGTGACGCCGGGCGGCGGACCGGCACCGCGCTTGGTTCGTGCGGTCGGTCGACCTCCGTCCGGGTGGGTCTCCCTGACTGAGGAGCGAGTCGGGCAGGGCGCGCTCGCGGCCGCCTGCGGGTTGGCGGTCGTGATGCAGGCGGCCGGCGCACACACCCCCTCGTGGATCGTGGCCGGAACAGCGGGGGCGGTGGGGATCCTGGCCGGCATCGTGGGGCGTCCCGCCCCCGGGGTGCGCGGCTGACCGGGAGCCCCCGAGCACGATTCCGGGCGGCCCGGAGTGCTGGGATGCCGGTCAGTGCGAACGCTCTATACTCAATGTTCGTCCGGTCGGCGGCCCGTGCGGTCGTTGACGCCCCGAACCAGCTCTGTCAAGGAAAACTCCACGTGACCCAAGTAGATCTCGACACACCAGTGCGCACCCTCGACGGCCCGGAGTACATCGAAGTCGACGGGCAGATGATCCCGAACTACGACCTCACGATTCCGATCTTCTCGGAAGGTGACGTCGTAAACGGACGTGTCGTCCGCATCGACAAGGACGAGGTACTCGTCGACATCGGGTACAAGAGCGAAGGTGTGATCCCGCTCTCTGAGCTGTCGATCCGCAAGTCCGTCAACGTCTTCGAAGAAGTCGAGCTCGGCGAGATGGTCGACGCGCTCGTGATGATCAAGGAAGACCAGGACGGTCGCCTGATCCTGTCCAAGAAGCGGGCTCGCTTCGAGAAGGCATGGAAGCGCATCGAGGCCGCGGCGGCCGCGGGTGAGCATGTTGAGGGCACGGTGATCGAGGTGGTCAAGGGCGGGCTGATTCTCGACTTGGGCGTTCGCGGCTTCCTGCCGGCGTCGCTGGTCGACATCCGGCGCGTTCAGGACCTCGACGAGTTCCTCGGCCGCAAGCTCGAGTGCAAGGTGATTGAGCTGAACCGAAACCGGAACAATGTCGTGCTGTCGCGCCGCGCAGTGCTCGAGGACGAGCGCCGCGAGGTCCGTCAGAAGATTCTGGACGAGCTGCAGCCAGGTGACGTAGTCGAAGGGGTCATCTCGAACATCGTCGACTTCGGCGCCTTCGTCGACCTCGAGGGAATCGACGGACTCATCCACATCTCCGAGCTCTCGTGGAGTCACGTCAACCACCCGTCCGAGGTGCTGACGATCGGCGAAAAGGTCGAGGTCAAGGTGCTTGACATCGACCGCGAGCGCCAGCGGATCTCTCTCGGGCTCAAGCAGACTCAGGCGGACCCGTGGCAGAGCGTCATCGACCGCTTCGGCATCAACGACGTCGTCGAGGGCAAGGTGACGAAGGTGGTCACCTTCGGCGCATTCGTGGAAATCCACCCCGGAGTCGAGGGCCTGGTCCACATCTCGGAGCTGGCCTCCCACCACGTCGAGAACCCCCGTGAGGTCGTCAGCCAAGGTGACGTTCTGTCGGTTCGGATCATCGAGATCGACCCCGACCGCCGCCGCCTGTCGCTGTCGCTCAAGCGCGTCGCCGACATCGAGGGTGGCGAAGCGCCGCAGGATGACGACGGCGTCGCGAGCGAGGGCGTGGCCGAGGACGCAGTTGTTGTCGACGAGGCTGGAACCGACGAGGAGGCTGAGGGCGTCGTTGTCGACGAGGC